>CAYLSK010000151.1:0-6667 GCA_964385975.1 uncultured Anaerolineaceae bacterium
GTCCGGCCTCGGTATCCCGTACCTGTTGGTCAACGACCCGGCCCAGCTCCGGACGGTCGTGGCCAAGGCGGTCGTGACCGTCCGTGGCCAGCGCAGCTGCGTCGGCCTGCTTATCCCCAACTTCGTCATTCACGGCTAGCGCGGACCGATCGTCGTGGAGCGCCTGGACGTCATCGTGGCCTTCGTCCGGGTGCGCGCCGACGCTCCGGCGATCACCAGCCCGGGCGCGACCTCCGGGATGCTGTTCCATGCCGACCATCGCGCCGCAACGATCTACAACATGGAGCTCGGCTACACGGCTTCAATTTGCCTGGGGCTCGCCCTGGCCACACCGGACCAACGCGTGTATGCCCTCGAAGGGGACGGCTCGATGGTGGCCGGCCTCGCGACGTTCGCCACGATCGCGCGCTACCGGCCGCCGAACCTCGTGGTCGTGGTCTTCGACAATGGGGTCTACGCGACCGGCGCGGGCGTGGGCCCCGGGATCACTGAGAGCACGGCGACCAGCCACGGGCTGCGGATCGCGGCCGTTGCAATCGGTTGCGGGATGCCGGCCGATCTGGTCCTGGAGGTCGACACCCCGGGGGCCGTCGCTGCCGCGCTGGAGCGCGCCCGGACAGAACCGGGTCCGTGGCTGATCGTTGCCCGGATCGATCCCGTGGGGCCAGTGGCCCGACCCAATCGACGACCGACGGTGGACATCGTCGAGAGCGCGATGCTGCTCAAGAGGGCGATGATCGACCGCGGCTACGGCCGCCCGCCCGGCTCCTGACGCTCGAAGGGCGGCGCGGCGCCCGGGGTGATCGCCGCCGCGCTGACCGACCGCCCGGTGTCAGCCGACCGGGACCGCCACTCCGGCCACGTCGGCGATGTAGTCCAGGACCTCGTCGAGCGGGACGACGTCGCCGTATTTCTGATCGATGTCGAACAGGTTGATGGCGTGCGGCGCCTCGTGGCGGTCGAAAACGCACTCCTCCGGGACCAGGATCTTGAACCGATTGGCCTTCCCGTCCACCACGGTGGCACGGACGCAGCCGCTCGTCGATTCGCCGGCGACGATCAGAGTGTCCACGCCCAGCCCGACCAGGAGCCCGGCCAGCGGCGTGCCCCAGAACGAGCTCGGAGCCGTCTTGCGGTTGACCAGCTCGCCGGCGATCGGCGCGACCTGGTCCACGATCTCGTGGCGGCGCCGGAACCGCTCGGCGAACTCCGGGTCCCAGGTGCGCGGACTCCCCTTGCGAGCATCCCGCCAGTTCGGCAGATCGTCGTAGCCGGTCACGTGGAAGACCGGGATCACATGCGCTCGGGCGCCGGCCAGCAGACGCTGGATGTGGGGCAGCGCGTTCCAGCCAGCGAGGCCGCAGCTGTTCGGCCAGCGCTCGACCGCCTTCAGGAGCGGCTCCGGCTCGTCACCGAAGACCCACCGGTAGAGGTCGACCAGGATCAGCGCCGGACGCGTACCGGCGCCCTTGCGAAAGGCCGGATCGATCGCTGCATGCGCACGATCGCTCTCCGACAGGTAGCGGTCCCAGACGCGCTCAGCCATCCGTCAACTCCTCGTCATCGATGGGCCTCGGCTTCAGGTCGAGGCAGTTCCTCGCTCCCGCGGCGTGCCATCCAGGTTCGATCCCGGCGGGCAGGTTCAGTCGGTCGGTCGACCGGCGAGCTCCATCGCCACGTCTACAATCATGTCCTCCTGGCCGCCCACGATGCGCCTTCGTCCAAGCTCGAGCAGGATCTCCCGGGCATCCACGCCGAAACGCGCCGCGGCGCGCTCGGCATGGAGCAGGAACGAGCTGTAGACGCCGGCGTAGCCGAGCGACAGGGTGGCCCGATCGATCATCTGCGGCCGGGCCATGATCGGCGCCACCACGTCCTCTGCGACATCCATGATTGCCAGTGGGTCGATCCCGGTCTCGTAGCCCAGCCGCTCGGCGACGGCGACCATCACCTCGGTCGCCGTGTTGCCGGCCCCCGCTCCCAGGCCGCGCGTGCAGGCGTCGACCTGCTCGACCCCCTCCTCCAGGGCCGCGATCGAGTTGGCGACGGCCAGGCTCAGGTTGTTGTGGGCGTGGATCCCGACCTGCGTTCCCGGCTGTAGTGCGTCCTTCAGGGCTCGCACTCGGAGCCGAACGTCGTCCATGGTCATATGGCCGGCCGAATCCACCACGTAGACGCAGTCGGCTCCGTAGCTCTCCATGAGGACCGCCTGCCGGGCGAGCTCCGCCGGCGTGGTCATGTGGGCCATCATCAGGAACCCCACCGTCTCCATCCCGAGGTTCCGGGCCGTCTCGAGGTGCTCGGCGCTGATATCGGCCTCGGTGCAGTGCGTCGCGATCCGGGCAAGCGAGACCCCCAGGTCGAGGGCGACGTGGAGATCCTCGGCGACGCCGATCCCCGGCAGGAGCAGGACGGCCAGCCTGGCTCGTTTGACCGCGCCGGCTGCGGCCCGGATGAGGTTGCGTTCATCGTGGGCGGAGAAGCCGTACTGGAACGAGCTGCCGCCGAGGCCGTCCCCGTGGCTGACCTCGATGACCGGCACCCCAGCCGCGTCCAGCCCGGCGGTGATGGCCGCCACCTGCTGGGGCGTGAAGCGATGCGCGACCGCGTGCGATCCGTCGCGCATGGTCGAGTCGGTCAGGCGAAAGCGGCGCACCGTGGGGCTCATGCCGGGACCGCCGCACCCAGGCGTTCCAGCGCCAGGGCTTCGCCAACCCGGACCGCCGAGGCAGTCATGATGTCGAGGTTGCCCGCGAATTGGGGCAAGTAGTCCCCGTTGCCGGTCACCTCGAGGAGGATCATCACCCGTTCCGCCACCACGCCGCCGGGGGTGTTGAACGGCCCCGGATCGAACACGACCCCCTTGACGCGATAGCCGGGGACGTAGGTCCGGACGTCGGCCGCCATCGCCTCGATCGACGCCTCGATGCGGGCATGGTCCGCGCCTTCGTCGAGCGCGCAGTAGACAGTGTTGCGCATCATGATCGGCGGCTCGGCGGGGTTGAGGATGATGATCGCCTTGCCGTGCGCGGCTCCACCGATCGTCTCCAGGCCGTGCGCCGTCTCCCGGGTGAACTCGTCGATGTTGGCCCGGGTGCCGGGGCCGGCCGACCGGGACGAGACCGTCGAGACGATCTCGGCGTACGGCACCGGCCCGATCCGCCGCACGGCGGCCACCATTGGGATCGTGGCCTGGCCACCGCACGTGATCATGTTCATGTTCGGCGCGTCAAGGTGCTCGTGAAGGTTGACCGGCGGGACGACCGCCGGTCCCACGGCAGCCGGGGTCAGGTCGATCGCGACCAGGCCCGCTTCGGCGTAGCGCGGGGCGTTCGCGGCGTGGATCTTCGCGCTGGTCGCCTCGTACACGACCCGCACGCCGAGTTGCCCGGCATGAGCCACCAGCCAGTCGACGCCCTCAGCCGTCGCCTCGACGCCCCATCGGCGCGCCTTCGCGAGGCCGTCCGACGCCGGGTCGATCCCGACCAGGACGGCCGGCGCGAGGATCGGCGAGCGCAGCAGCTTCTTGACCAGATCGGTTCCGATGTTGCCGGAACCGACAACGGCAACCGGGATCCGAGCGCCGACGTCGATCATGGTCTCTCCTCAGGCGAACAGGACTGAGACGTCGCCGAGCGTGTCGAACGACGCGCGGAACTCGGTCCCGGCAGTGACCGGGACGGACGCGTGCAGTGCACCTGGGATGATCAGCTGGCCGGGCTGGAGGGTCACGCCCAGCTCGCCAAGCTTGTTGGCCGTCCAGGCGATCGCATCGACCGGGTTGCCGAGCACCGCAGCGCCCACGCCGTTGCCGACCACCTCGCCGTTCCGCCGCAGTGTGACCGCGATCGTCCGCAGGTCCAGTCCGGCGATCGGGACCAGCCGATCAGCCGCGACCACGCGCGCCGAGCTGGCCAGATCGGCGACGGTATCGACCAGAGTGAGGCGCCAGCCTTCGATCCGTGAATCGATGATCTCCAGGGCGGCCACGACGCCCTCGGTTGCGGCCACGACATCGTCGGCGGTCACACCGGGGCCGCGGAGGGCCGATCCCAGCACGAACCCGATCTCGGCCTCGATCCGTGGGGCGATCAGCGCCTCAACCCTGACCGTCCCTCCGTCGGGGACGACGTAGCTCGACAGGAGCGGGCCGTAGTCGGGCTGGTCGACGCCGAGCTGGCGTTGCATCGCCTCGGAGGTCAGGCCGACCTTCCAGCCCACGATTCGATCGCCGGCCGCCAGACGCCGGCGAACGACCTCCTCCTGGACGCGATAGGCCTCGTTCGGCCCGAGCCACGGGCGTCCCGCGCTGATCTGGGGGACGGCGATCCGATCGAGGCTGGCCTGGTGAAGCATCCGGCCGAGCTCCAGGATCTCGTCGTGGCGATCGATCGTGTGCTCGCTCATGCTCCAGGTCTTTCGGGGGAGGGAGCCGTTCCCGCCGCGTCAGGCCGGTCATCCGGCTGGGGGCCAGCGCTGGTCCGAAATGTGGAAAGGCGTCCCGAGTCTCGAGCCTGATTGTGCGGGCGCCGTCCGGGCCGTGTCAACGCCCGCGCTGGCCCGGGGATGCGCCGTCAGGGGCCGGCGCGTCCCTATACTCGATCGGCCGCTGCCGAGGGCGTCAGGGCGGCGCCCGACGGCGAGGTCACCCGGCCGGAGAGAGAGAAAATGAAGCTTGCCGGCCGGATCGAGATCGCCGCCCCCGCCGGGCAGGTCTGGGCCGCGGCCATCGACCCCGTCAGCCTGGCCGGCTGCATCCCCGGCGTCCAAGAGGTGCGCCGGATCGACGATCGAACCTTCAGTGGCTCGATCACCGCCGCCGTCGGCCCGATGGAAGGCGACTTCACGTTCATCGCCGTCATCGAGCGGAGCGACTTCCCGTCCGACCTCATGGTCCAGATGAACGGCACGGATTCGGTCACCAAGAGCCAGCTGGTGGCGACCGTCCAGGCCTCACTCGAGCAGCTCGATCCCGAACGGACGGCGCTGGCCTACAGCGCGACCATCAACGTCAAGGGCCGTCTCGCGATCCTTGGCGACATGATCCTGCGGGCCACAGCGAGCGTGATGATCGGCGAGCTGCTGAAGTGCCTGAAGGCCCGCCTGGAGCCGCCGGCCGGGGCAAGCGCCCGGTCGTGAGCGCCCGCCACTTCGACGTCGCAGTCCTGGGCGGCGGATCCGCCGGCTGCGTGGTTGCCGCCCGGCTCAGCGAGGATCCCGCGCGTCAGGTCCTGCTGGTCGAGGAGGGCCCGGATCCGCGGCCCATCCCGGACATCATCGCCAACCCGAAGCGCCAGGGAGAGCTGATCCTGGAGTCGCCTTACGTCCGTCTTTACGAGGTGGAGCGCGAGGATGGCTCCACCTTCGAACTGATCTCGGGCCGGGTGCTGGGCGGTGGATCGTCGGTCAACAACCTGGGCGTGATGCGACCGCTCCGCCGAACTTCTCGGCCTACCTGATCGGGGAGATCGCCGCCCGGAACCTGGTCCGAGCCTGATCCCGAAACCGACCGGCCGCGCGACAGGTCGGCTCGGTCAGTCCGGGCTGCCGCCGATGTTTCGCCGGAGGGTGGCCGCGTGGGCGTCGTCGATCCCCTGCGGCCGGCCGCGAGCCTCCTGCTCGCACAGCTTGCGCCACTCGGTCATCGAGACGTCCGGGCGGTAGAGCCGCTCGGGAGGTGCGTCCATGACGTCGACCATCAGCCGATCCTCGTCATTGAACAGGCCGTGGAAGACCCACCGAACCCACAGCCAGTAGTAGAGCCGGAAGCGGAGCCGTTCGAGCGGCCCGGCCCGCTTGGAGACGAGCTGGACGTAGATGTGCTCGTCCGGCCTGGTACCGACCCACCACTCGTAGTGGGACCACCTGGCATAGGCGACCCGAAGCATGGCCGGGAGCCGGATCGAGGTTCGCGCCCCGCCTCGCCCACGGCTCCGCCAGGGAGGGCGCCGTGGCCACCGCCCCAGGCCCGGGTAGTCCGTCTCGAAATGGACCTCGTCCGCCACCCGGGTGATCCAACCCTCGCCAGTGCGCTCGACGTGGATTCGCGTCCAGGCCGGCATGAGCCGGCGGAGCGTCCAAAGGGTCTTGCGGTGGAGGAACTTGGCGTGCCCGTCGTCGAAGCCGTTCTCGGCGCCGAAGCGCCAGTTGCCGGCACGGACCGTGATCCGGCCCTGGATCGCGGCGTCCGGGGCGAGCAGCTCGGACGGGATGTCGTCCTCGACCGGGGGTGGGGAACCGTCCCCGACGTAGACCCACACCAGGCCGAGGCGTTCCTCGGCCGGGTAGGTCCGCACGGCGACCTTGCCGCAGATCGGCGAATCGGGCCCGTCGGTGATGGCCGCCACGAGCAGCCCGGACTCGAGGTCGAACGTCCAGCCGTGGTAGCAGCAGGTCCACGTGCCCGAGCCCGGAAACTCCTGGCTGGCCATCGGGTGGGAGAGCGGCACGCCGCGGTGCGGGCAGCGATCGTTGAGGGCGCGGACCCGGCCCCCATCGCGGATGAGCATGATCCGCTCGCCGAGGAGGGTGATCGAGATCGGCCTGGCGGTGATCTTCCGGCTCCAGGTGACCGGGTACCAGTAGTCGCGGAAGCCGAGGACCGCGGCCTCGTACTTCGGCCAGGTCGACCAGTCCAGCCGACCGAGCGAGCGCAGGCCGGTCTCGG
>CAYLSK010000152.1:0-6658 GCA_964385975.1 uncultured Anaerolineaceae bacterium
TGCCCGGCGTGACCACCACCAAGCCGGGGTCCGCGACCTTCGCCTTCCCGGGCGTCGACGCCGACGTGGTCGACGGGGACGGAAACTCCGTGCCGCTCGGCGGAGGCGGGTACCTCGTGCTGAAGCGGCCCTGGCCGGCCATGCTCCGCGGCATCTACGGGGACCCGGAGCGCTACTTCGAGACCTACTGGAAGCGTTTCCCGGGGATGTACTTCGCCGGCGACGGCGCCAAGCGCGACACCGACGGGTACCTCTGGCTGCTCGGTCGGGTCGATGACGTGATGAACGTGGCCGGCCACCGGATCTCGACCACGGAGGTCGAGTCGGCTCTGGTCGACCATCGTTCGGTGGCAGAAGCCGCCGTGGTCGGCAAGAAGGACGAGATCAGTGGCCAGGCGATCTTCGCCTTCGTCATCCTCAAGGCGGACCAGGAGCCATCGGACGCGCTGGCCCTGCAGCTCCGCGAGCACGTCGCCTACGTCATCGGGCCGATCGCTCGACCGAAGTTCCTGATGTTCGTGCCCGATCTGCCCAAGACCCGCTCGGGCAAGATCATGCGGCGCCTGCTGCGCGACATCGCCGAGGGGCGCGTCCTGGGCGATACCACGACCCTCGCGGATACGACGGTCGTGGATATCATCCGGGACAACACGGGCGCGGCGGAGGAGTGACGTGCCGTTCGACTTCCTGAAGCGACGGAAGGATCAGCCAACGGCGACGACGGAGGCGCCGCCGCCCGCGCCAACGGCCGCGGCTGTGGCGGGCGGCGGGATCCTGTTCGACGCCATGACCGAGGACTGGCATCTCGTCGGGCGAATGATCGTCGAGGGCAGGCTGTCCGACGCGCTCAACAAGCGCGAACCCATTGCCATTACCGACGTCCAATGGGCACCGATGGACGCCAGCGAACCGCTCGTCCTGGCGCCCGGGCTGAAGTCCGTGGATCCGTACGACCTGGTCCTCGTGCTGGCCGGCGAGGATTCGCTCCCGGTCATGACCGAGCAGGAGCGGTCGGCACACCGGATCCACAAGGTGACCTACGAGGTGGCCCTGGAGATCCCGCCTTACCGAGTGGTGGGGTCGATTCAACTCTATCCGGGCTACGAGCCGGCACGGCTGCTCGATCGCTCGAACGACATGTTCATAGCGGTGATGGGCGCGACCGCCACGATGGCCGGGAAGACCGTCAGCCCGCCCGGCACGGACGTCATCCTGGTCAATCGGGCCTACCTCCGCGACGTGGACCAGGTGGATGCGCGGACGGGCGAACGCCACGAGAAGCTGCCGGGCGGCTCGCTCGGCGGCGCCCAGTGGAGCGACAAGACGCGATAAGCCCCGAATGCTTCGAGGCCGGTCAGCCGCGGGCGATTGCCCTCGCCCGCGCGGGGAGACGGAAGCCGGTCTTGACGACGAGCTCGGGTTTCTTGGGAACGCCAAGGACGCGGTCGGCAAGGGTGTCGAAGTCGCCGGTGATCTTCTCGCGTGGGAACATCTCGATGACCGTGCGACCCTCGTTGGCGGCGCGCACGAAGAGGAGTCCGCCGGAGCGGATCTGGGCGAAGGCCGGCATACCGACCGTGCGCTCCATGTCGGCAACGGAGACCCCGCTATTGGCGCGGTTGACGACCATCGCCAGGCGCTCGCGGCAGCCCAGGGCGCCAGCCACGTCACGTAGCTGAACGGCGGCCCGGATGGCCGGGACGTCCGGGGTGACGGGGACGAGGATTCGATCCGCCTCGTCGAAGATCACTTGGTTCAGCGTGCTGTAGGACGGGTGCAGGTCGACGACGATGACGTCGAACCAGCTTCGGGCGGCGGCGATCGCCGCCACAACCCGGGCCGGGTCGAGCACGTCGGTGTGCATCGGCGAGTCGGTCAGGGCAGCGACCCGAAGCCCGGACCCATGCTCCGAGGCAAGCTCGGCCAGGCTCTCGGTCGGGCCGCCCTCGGTCTCGTCATGCCAGCTGTCGGAGACGGTTCGAACCGCTTCGAGGGCGAACGAGGTGGTCACGTGGCCGGTCACGGTGTCGGCATCGATGAGCAGGACAGACTTCCCCTTGCGCTCCTGGAGCGATGAAGCGAGGTTGGTCGCGACGGTCGTCTTGCCGACGCCACCCTTGGGGTTGAATACGGCGATGACGGTCGCCCGACGGCTCCAACCGTCGTGCCCGAACGGGCCGGCCTGGAGCACGGGGCCGCTGCCGTCGTCGACGGTTTCGCGGCGGATGCACATCGCCTCGACTCGCCAGCGGATGGAGTCGGCCGAGAACGGGCGGGTGAAGTATTCGTTGCCAGATCCGTCGTCGTCCATCTCAACCACGCGCCGGTAGGCGGCGCTCGAGACGACGGTCAGGGCGGGGATCCGCCGGCCCGCATTCAGGAGCGCGACCCAGTACTCGCCCGTCACGTCTTCGTCGGCCTCGCCATCGAGGAGGGCGACGGCGACGTCTCGCCGCGCCGCGAGCGTGCCGATCAGCTCATCGGGTTCCTGGACGGTGATGACTTCGAAGCCCGCCTCCAGCAGCTCGGCGCTGACGGGGATGGACTCGCTCGGCGGCAGGGCAATGACGATGGCAGGACGGGCCAAGGGATGACTCCTCGTCGATCTCGGGTTGGGGTGTCAGTCGGCCGCGTCGCGATCCTGCGCCGAGACCTGGATCTCGCCTTCGGACTCGCCGCTGATGCGCGACTCGAAGCTCGGCATCGACACGATCGCGGTCGACAGCTGGATGCTCGCGTCGTGGCTGACCTTGTAGACGAATTCGCCGTCCGGCCCGGAGGCTACGCCGATGGACCAGACACCGCCGATCCGGGCGAGGCTTCGCTTGAAGTTGGCGATGCTGGCCACGCTGACCAGTCCGGTCACCACCACCCTCGTCGTGGTCTTGAGGTCCGGCCCGGTCGGCGCCGCGTCGAGCTCTGCCAACGATTCGGCTGGTGCGTCGCCTGCCGCCTCGTCAGCGATCCCAGCTGGTGTCTGGCCCTCGTCCTCGTCGCCGAGCGTACTGAGGTCGCCGTCGAATGACGCGGCCTCGGCTTCAGCCGCGGCGAAGTCGATCTCGGCTTCCGCCACCGGCGCGGACTCGGCTTCAGTCGCGGCGAAGTCGATCTCGGCTTCCGCCAGCGGCGCGGACTCGTGCTCTGGTGTTGGTTCCGCGTCGGGGTCCGGGAAGGTTGCTGGTGACGAGAACGCCGCGGCCGATGTGACCGCGATCGAGGCAACGACGTCCTCGAGGCTGGGCGGGTCGGGCATCGCCTCGGCCATCGTGGCGATCTTGGTGGGATCCTCCTCGCCGCTGAGGCGCTCGAAGAAGGCCGTCATCTCGGCCTCGAAGGCGGCGACCACCGCCGTCACCCGTTCGGCGCGAGCCTCCACGGTGGCCGCGTGGGCCTCCATCTCGGCATCCAGCTCGGTCTTGCGCGCGGCGGTGCGAGCCTCGGTCGCTTCGCGAATGCGCGCGATCTCGGCCTTCGACCAGTCGCGGATCTCGGCCACGTCGTCGTCCGCCTGGCGGCGCAGGGCGGCCACCTCGTTGGTCGCCTTGGCCCGAACCTCTTCCACGACGGCCTTCGCCTCGACCTCGAAGCGCGCCATCGTCTCATTCCGAGCATGCTCCGCCGCCGCCTGCATCGCGTGGCTCAGCTCGGCCATGAACTTCGTGGCACGGCGAACGGGTGCGGGGCCCGGCTGCTCCGAGTGGGCCGGCGTGGAGGCTGGAGCGGCGGTCTCGATCATCTCGGGTGTCTGCGTCTCCTCGCTGTCGTGCGTGTCACCGCTTGCCGTCGGCTCCTCGGCCGGGCTCTCCGACAGTTCGTCGGACTCGCCCGCTCCGGCGGTCCACGGAAGCCGGAAGGAAGGTCGCGTCTCGGTGCTTGCCATGGGGCGAGATCCTCGGTTGGCGGGATGGTCGGACAGGTTGGCCCGATCTCCAGTGCGTGCACGCATCGTGTCAGCGACGATGGGTCCGGTGCAGTTGGCTAGAGGTACCAGCGGTCTGGGCCGGTGGTACCGGCCATCGAGCTCCGGCCGCGGGGATACCATGGGGCGATGGATCAGCCGATCGAGCCCGATGGACGCCTTGGCGTGACCGACACGCTCGGTCGAGCGCTGCGCGACCTGCGAATCTCGGTGACCGACCGCTGCAACTTCCGTTGCACCTACTGCATGCCCAAGGAGATCTTCGGTCGCGACTACGAGTTCCTGCCGAAGGACCAGGTCCTGAGCTTCGAGGAGATCGAGCGGCTGGCTCGGGTCTTCGTTGGTCTGGGCGTCGAGAAGCTGCGGATTACCGGTGGCGAGCCGCTCGTCCGGCGGGATCTGCCGGATCTGATCGCGATGCTCGCCGCGCTTCGGCGACCTGATGGTGAGCCCCTGGATCTGACCCTCACCACGAACGGTTCGGCCCTGCGGGCGCTCGCGGGGCCGCTGGCCGACGCCGGCCTGCGCCGAGTCACGGTCAGTCTGGATTCGCTCGACGACGCGGTCTTCGGGGCGATGAACGGGATCGAGTTCCCGGTCGAGCGGGTCCTCGACGGGATCGCCGCGGCTGGCGAGGCAGGACTCGCCCCGATCAAGGTCAACATGGTCGTCCGCCGCGGGATCAACGAGTCGAGCGTCCTGCCGATGGCGGCCTGGGCCCGCGAAGCAGGAGTGATCCTGCGGTTCATCGAATACATGGACGTGGGGCACTCGAACGGCTGGCGGCTGGACGAGGTCGTTCCGGCGGCCGAGCTGGTCGAGACGATCGGAAGGGTCTGGCCGATCGAGCCCGCCGATCCGTTGTATCGAGGCGAGGTCGCCGATCGGTGGCGATATGCGGACGGAGTGGGCGAGTTCGGGGTCATCGCCTCGGTCACGCAACCGTTCTGCCGGGACTGCACCCGTGCCCGAGTCTCGGCCGACGGCAAGATCTACACCTGCCTGTTCGCGGTTGATGGTCACGACGCCCGGGCGGTCCTGCGCTCTGGCGCGTCCGATGCCGAGCTGGCCGC
This sequence comes from uncultured Anaerolineaceae bacterium, assembly GCA_964385975.1. Taxonomy (GTDB): domain Bacteria; phylum Chloroflexota; class Limnocylindria; order Limnocylindrales; family CSP1-4; genus SPCO01. Next base: position 4,993 of record CAYLSK010000152.1, read on the forward strand.
GTTCGTGGAGGCGATCTGGGCGCGCCGCGGCGATCGGTATTCGGAGCTGCGCTCGGCGGCGACGTCGACGCTGCCGAAGATCGAGATGTTCGCGATGGGCGGCTGATGGGCGTGACAGTCGCGCGCGCGGCCCGGCCGGCGCGGGCGGCGTTACTCACACGCGAGCCGCGATCCTGACAGGCGCACGTTTGCGACACGTGCCTCGTGGTCCAATGCCAGGAGTGCGGGGTTCACAGGACTTCGCGGTCGGCCGCGCTGAGATGTCGGAGACATGCGCCTCAGGGCGACACGTGAGGCTTTGCGGCCGAGGCCGCGCGGGCGGGCCTGAGGGGGCGTTGTCCACAGGCTGTCCACAGGCGTCGACAAGTCGTGGAAGGCGCCGACGGGCGATCCGCCGTGTTCGTGGATAACCGCGTTGACCGCCCGCAGCGGCGACGGCTACCGTACGTCTCAGCCCGAAGGGGCCGACAGGATCGAAGGACCCGAGATCGCATCAAGGACCTCCGCTCCTCCGCCGGTCGCTTCGGGCGCTTCGTTACCCGCGTGCTAAGGCCGTCTCACCGCGGTCGTCCGGCGCGGTTCGCGCCCGACGGGACGTGATCGGCATCCCGGTGTCGATACTTCCGTCGGGCCGACGAAGCCATGCGGCCTCGACCGTCTGGCGTTGGATGTGTTGCGGAGGTCTGCATGCCTGAGGTTCCCGGTCCGGCCAGTCAGGCCGGTTCCGCCGATCCGTCTCGGCCGATCCGTCCATCCGATCAGCCCGAACGCCTGGCTGCCCTCGTGGCAGCGGTTCGCGCCAGGAGCTCACTCGTCCCCGAGGTCGGGATCGTGCTCGGATCGGGCCTCGGAGGCATGGCGGACGACCTGGAGGCGCCCGTCTCGATCCCGTTCGCCGAGTTGCCCGGTTGGCCCGCTGCGACGGCACCAGGTCATGCCGGACGGCTTCTGCTGGGCCGGCTTGGCGGTCGACCGGTCGTCATGCTGCAGGGTCGATTTCACCTCTACGAGGGCAATCACCCGGGTCTGGTCATCCAGCCGGTCCTGCTCTTCCACGCGCTGGGCGCCCAGGTGGTGGTTCTGACCAACGCGGCCGGTGGGCTGGATCCGAGCTTCGGCCCGGGCACGCTCATGGTGATGCGCGACCACATCAACCTGACCGGCCGCAGTCCGCTCATCGGCCCCAACGCCGAGGGGCTCGGGGAGCGCTTCACGGACCTGACCGACGCCTGGAGCCCCAGGCTGCGCCAGCGACTCCACGCCGCGGGCGTCGCTGAGGGGGTGCCGCTGGCCGAGGGCATTTATGTGGGTCTCACCGGCCCGACCTACGAAACCCCGGCCGAGGTCAGAATGCTGGCAGGCCTGGGAGGTCACGCGGTCGGGATGTCCACGGTGCTCGAATGCATCGCCGCCCGCTGGGTTGGTCTCGAGGTCTGCGGGGTCTCGCTGGTCACCAATGCGGGTGCGGGCTACTCGGGTGTGCCCCTGACCCACGAGGAGGTCCTGGCTGCCGGCGCTGTTGCCGGCCCGCGGCTGGCTCGGGTGATCCGTCGGTTCGTGGTGGACCTGGCCGACAGTTGACGGCTGATGTCGCCGGCGCGCGTCGTGCCAGCGACTGGCAGTCGCGAATCGAGGGTCAGCCCGCTCCGTCGGACCTCCTCGGTGC
>CAYLSK010000153.1:0-6637 GCA_964385975.1 uncultured Anaerolineaceae bacterium
TCGACCGAGGTCAAGATGATCCTGACCACGCCGTTCTGCCCATATGCCGGGTCGATGATCGCGCAGGTCAAGGAACAGGCCGAGTCCGTCGTCGAGCACGATGTCAAGGTGACCCTGCTGGCCGAGCGCTGGGATCCGCGCGATGCCGGTCTGATGTGGTGATCACGAGCACAGCGGAGAGCGCGCCCCGATGAACCAGAACCAGATCCAGAACCCGTACTCGACCTCGCCGGCCACGCCCTCGATGCTTGGCGTCAAGCCGGACGCCCGCCTCGCGTCAGCCTTCCTCACCCAGGCGTTCGTCTGGATGTTCGCCGGCCTGCTCCTGTCCGCCGGCGTCGCCTGGACGGTCCAGAGCAACGAGCAGCTCATCGGATTCGCTCGGGACTACTTCTTCCTGCTGTTCATGGGTCAATTGCTGCTGGTCTTCGCGATCAGCGCCGGGATCAGCCGGATCAATGCGAGCCTCGCGCTGCTCCTCTTCTTCGTCTACGCCGCGACGCTCGGGGTCACGCTGGGCCTGATCGTCTCGCTCTATGACGGTGCTTCCGTCGTGACCGCGTTCCTGAGCGCCTCGGCGATGTTCGGGGCGGCGGCTCTCTACGGGGCGGTGACCAAGCGCTCGCTGGCCGGCCTCGGCGGGATCCTGTTCATGGGCTTGATCGGGTTGATGGTTGCGATGATCCTGAACCTGTTCCTGGCCAGTACCGCGATCAGCTGGGTCGTGTCGATCGCCGGCGTGGTGATCTTCACCGCCCTGACGGCCTACGACGTACAGCGGATCGGGGCGGGCGACCTCGCGGCGATGACCGGCTCGATGGAGAAGGCGGCCGTCATCGGCGCACTGCGTCTCTACCTCGACTTCATCAACCTGTTCCTGTTCATGCTGCGGCTCGTCGGCGGACGCAACTGACCTCAAGGCTCGGGGGCGCTCCACGCTCGGTGCTGTATCAGGCCGCCATCGACTGCGCCATGACGAGACTGGAGGCGATGATCCGCGGGGGGATCAATGTCACCCTATTCGTGCGCGGCGCCCCCCACTGTCTGACTGAAAGGCCGGGCTGCTGAGCGTGGAGCCCTCCAAAATGATGCGCCACTGCATCACCATCCCGTGTCGAGCTGGGCAGGGCCACGGGCAGGCCGGGGGACGCTCGTCACAGATGTTGCATGCTTCCTCTGGCCCGGCGCGAGGCTCGGGGCGCCCCGTCGCCCACTCTTCAGGCGATGGTAGTTAACACGCCGCTCATCGTCGCCTCGGCTCTCTTCGCCGTAATCACGGGGGCGAACGACGGCGCATCACTCATTGCCACGAATCTCTCGTCGAAGGCAATGCGACCGCTTGTTGCGCTGGGAATCCTCGTGGTGGCAGTGGTGATCGGGCCCTTTCTCCTTGGTACCGCCGTTGCTACCACGCTCGCTCGCGGCCTCGTGGGCTTCGACGCCCGCGGTGGAGCGGAGGCGCTCCTCCTTGCGGTTGCCATCGCGATCGGGGTGATGATCGTCCTGGCTCGACTTGGATTGCCCTCGTCAGTGACCCAGGCCCTGACCGGAGCCATCATCGGCATCGGAATCGGGCGCGATCTTCCGGTCGACGCTGGCGTGGTCGGGAAGGTGCTGCTCGTGCTCATCGTCGCGCCGGTCGTTGCCGGGGGGCTTGGCCTCCTGTTCGCCGTGCTGCTGGAGCGACTCAGACCGCACGCCGACGTGCGCGGCCACCTCAGGCGCCTGCACGCGGTTTCGTTCCTCTGCCAGTGCGTGGCGTACGCCGGGAACGACAGCCAGAAGATGATGGCGATCTTCGCGGTCGCTTCTGGCACCGTCTCGACCACGGTACAGGTGGTGGCGCCCGTTCAGGTGGCGATCGGGATGCTCTTCTTCGTCGGGACGCTCATGGGCGTCTCAGGCCTGGGGAATCGAGTTGGCAAGCTCCTTCCGATCCGCCCACTGAACGTGATCAGCGCCGGGTTCGGATCGTCGGTGGCCGTCCTTGGGTCGGCGCTCCTTGGCTCGCCGGTCTCCATGGCGCAATCGTCCGCCTCGGCCCTGGTTGGGTCGGAGACCCACCTCGTCACCTACCGGCGGGTCCGCTGGGAGCAGGCCATCCGTATTCTCTCGACCTGGATTACGACGCTCCCGACTGCCCTCGGGCTGGCCGCAATCGTCGGGTTCGCAACCAGGAGCTGAGCGTCATGCGCGTTGTGTCACGCATCATCAGGGACCTTGCAGGTTCGTCCGGACCGCGATTCGTCAGCTATCTGCTCGGCCAGACGGACGCCGCGATCGAGGGCGCCCAACTCGTCCGGAGGTGCGTAGCCGGCGAGATCGGTCGCGCCACGGCGGCCGAAGAGATGCGAGTCGTTGAGCACCGCGGCGACCAGGTTCGCGGCGAGCTCGTCCGAGATCTCGGGTCGGCACTGGTGACGCCGATCGACCGGGAGGACCTCTTTCGCCTGTCGCGCGCCCTCGACGACGTGCTGGACGTGCTGCGCGACTTCGTCCGCCAGTGGGACCTCTTCGAAATGGACCGCAGCGTCATCATCGCGCCGGTCGTGGACGCCACATGCGACGCGCTCGCCGATCTCCGTGGGGCGATCGCGATGATTGGCGCCGAGCCGAGCATGATCACAACGCGCGCCCTGGGCGCCAAGAAGTCGGGTAACGCCATCCGACGCGCCCACGACACGCAGCTAGCGGCGCTCTACCGCGAGCCACTCTCGGTCGACACGCTCAAGGCGCGCGACCTGCTGCGGCGGCTGGACGTTGTCGGGATCCGCTTTGGCACGGTCGCCGACACGCTCTCGGACGCGGCCATCAAGCGCGCCGAAAGCTGACGGGCCCGGCCGAGCCGACGCAGCCTCGGCCGTGACGGGGGCCGGGTCAGTCGGTCTGGAGATCCGCCACGGACCGCAGCACGAGATCGGCGGCTGGGCTCAGGTGATCGGCGTCACCGACCCCGGTCAGGACCCCGATGACGAGCCCCGCGCCGGCTCTTCGCCCCATCGTCAGGTCCGCCAGTGCGTCGCCCACCACGGCAGTGCGGCCGGGCGCGACCCCGAGCTCCTTGCACAGGTGCAGGACCATGTCGGGTGCCGGCTTCACGGCCACGCCGTCATCGGCGCAGACCGTCGCCTCGACCCAACTTCCCAGGCCGAGCGCCGCCAGGGTCCGCTCCGTGGGGTCGCGGTCGTCGCTAGTCGCGATGGCGATCCGCTGACCGCCAGCGTGGAGCCGCCGGAAGAGGGCATGGAGGTCGGTGATCGGCCGGGCCAGCTCGACCGGGTCAGGCGCGTGCCACGCCTCGTCCAGCGCCTGCTCGGCGGCCGCGTCCGTCAGACCCGCCTCGACCAGCACCTCCCGCGCACGCTCGCGGAGACGGGCCATCGGAGTGGCGGCCAGTCCGCCGCCCGGCCGGACGACCCCGGTCGCGGCGTCGTACCCGAGCATCGCGAAGATCGGCGCCTCGACCGACCGGCCCGTCGCCGCCTGCAATGCATCCGCGAGGGCCATCGCCCAGGCGCCCCACATCGCGTCGAACTCGATGAGCGTGCCGTCCTTGTCGAAGATGATCAGGTCGATCCCGACCAGGATGCGGCTCACACCTCCGCTTCGGCGTCGATGGTCGCGGCCGCGCCGTCGCGGGCCGCGCCCAGCACGAAGCAGGCTTCGGGCGGGAAGTGGGCAGTCACCATCTCGCCGACGGCTGGCAGGGCCAGGTGGGGCTCGTTGAAGGTGTCGAGCGCGATCGTCGTGGCGCCGTCGGCGGCCGAGCCTTCGCCGAGGCGTAGCCGGACGCGCACGATCGAGCCCAGGAAATTGATGTCCTCGACAGTCCCGCGCAGCCGGTTCGAACCGGCCGGCCCTTCACCGAAGCCAATCCCCTCCGGTCGGAGAGCCAGCGTCACGCGACCATCTGGGCCGGCACCGCTGACCGCCTTGGCGGTCCGAACCTCCTGGCCGTCGATGGAGAGCCTCCCGGACCCCGCGTCGATGACGCCGGCGGCCACCAGGTTGAGCGTCCCGACGAATGAGGCGACGAAGGCGGTCGAAGGGAAGTTGTAGATCTCGAATGGCGTGCCGATCTGCTCGATCCGACCCTCGCTCATGACCACGACCCGGTCGGAGAGCGAAAGCGCCTCTTCCTGGTCGTGGGTCACGTACACGGTCGTGATCCCGAGTTGGCGCTGGATCGCCCGGATCTCCTTGCGCAGGATGAGCCGGATCTTGGCGTCCAGCGCGGAGAGCGGCTCGTCGAGCAGAAGGACCTGGGGCTCGATGGCGAGGGCACGTGCGAGCGCGACACGCTGCTGCTGCCCGCCGGAGAGTTGGTACGGATAACGGTCGCCGCGGCCCTCGAGGTGGATGAGCTCGAGAAGTTCCGCGACGCGCTTGTCGATCTGCGCCTTGGGGCGCTTCCGAACCTTGAGACCGAAGCCGATGTTGGCCGCCACGGACATGTTCGGGAAGAGCGCGTACGACTGGAAGACCATGCCGGCATTACGCTGATTCGGGGGCTTGTCGGTGATGTCCGCGCCGTCGATGCGGATCGTACCCGACGTCGGCCGTTCGAACCCCGCGATCATCCGTAGAGTCGTCGTCTTGCCGCAGCCGCTCGGACCGAGGAACGAAACGAATTCGCCACGCTCCGCCGCAAGGTTGAAGTCCTCGACGGCGGCGGCACCGCCGAAGTGTTTCTGGACGCCTGTGAGCTCGAGAAAGGCCATCATTCCCTCACGTCGCTAGCGAGCACCGGCCACCTGGACGCGAGTACCGGCACCACGACCGAGGAACGCGATCATGCCCATTGCCGCCCACGTCAGGCCGAAGCTGATGAGCGCGACGGCGGCGGGCTGGAAGGGCTGGTTCTGGCCGAGGAGCGAGAGGTACGGCCCGAACGCCGGGCGGGCGAGAAAGTTTGCGATCGTGTACTCGCCGATGACGATCGCGAGCGTCAGGAACGCGCCGGACAGGAGCGACGTCCGCAGGTTCGGGAAGATCACCTGCCAGAGAATGCGCACCCAGCCACAGCCCAGGTTCTGGGCTGCTTCGGTCAGAGTCCGGACATCGATCGCCGCCAGGCCCGTGTCCACGGCGCGGTACATGTATGGGAACGACAGGATCACGTACGCGCCGACCAGCAGGAGGTCGCTCCCGAACGGGGTGCTCGTCAGGGCGAAAGGCTTGCTCGCGTACGTACGGATGATGCCAAAGACGAGAATGACCGGCGGGATCACGAACGGCATCAGGGTCACGAATTCGACGACAGGCCGCAGGCGCGGCACCTTGAGCCGCACCCAGTACGCGGTGGGCACGATGATCAGGAGGCTGACGACGATCGTCACGATCCCGATCACGAACGAATACCGCAGGCTGTCGACGAACTTCGCATCAGCAAGTACCTGTCGATAGGCGAGGAAGATGTCGGGCTTGGTGCGGATCGAGAACTCGAAGGTCGCGATCAAGGGAACGATGAAGTAGGCCGCACCGAGGGCGAAGATAAACCATGCCCAAAGCGACCCCACCCCTCGTCGGCGACGTCGACGAGCGCTGGATTCGAGGGTCTCGAGGGCCCCCGGTGCGCGCGGACCGATCTGCGATTCGGTCATGACCGCAGCCACCGTTCGGATCGGCGCTGCAAGAGGGAGTAGAGGGCGATCGAGATGCCCATGATCACGACCATGCCCATGGCCATGGCGTAGCCGAGCCCTGGATTGTGAAGGACATCGCCGCGGATCTGGGCGCCGATGATGATCGTGACCAGCCCGATCGTGCCGCCCGTCAACTGGAACGCGGTGGCCTGCGCGCCGAACGCGTTGCCGAACAGGAGGATCACGGTGCCCAGCAGCGATGGGGCCAGGATCGGCAGGGCGACATAGCGCCAGTACTGTCCGGAGCTGGCTCCGACGTTCTCCGAAGCCTCTCGCCATTCGCGCTTCAGCCCGTCGAGCGCCGGCGCGATGATCAGCACCATCAGCGGGAACTGGAAGTACATGTACACGAGCTCCAGGCCGATCTTGGTGTAGAGACTGAACCCGGCGCCGTAGATGTCGACGCCGGCCGACTTGAGGAATGCCGTCAGAAGGGCGGCCTGCCCCAGGGTGAAGATAAAGGCGAGCGCGAGCGGCACCCCGGCGAAATTCGAGGCCACCCCGGAGAAGGTCATCAACGCCGTGCGCAGGAATCGTGGCAACCCACCGAGGATGACCGAATAGGCGAGGAGGAACCCGAACAGCCCGCCGCCGATCGCGGTGACGATGCTGATCTCGAGGCTGTTGGCGTATGCGGTGACGATCGTGTCGGTCGACAGATCGGCGTAGTTCTTGACGGTGAGCTGGCCCTGCGCGTCCTGGAAGCTGCCGACGACGAGGAAGACGATAGGCAGGAACATGAAGGCGCTCGAGAACAGCAAGAACGGCACGACACCCAGCCAGGCCCAGCCGGGGCCACGACGAGCGGGCATCGTGCCGTTCATGCCTGCCTCAGGCTACGAACTCCCGAGGGTCGCTACTTGACGTCCGCCCCGACGACGGCGTCCCACTGCCCGGTGATGAGCGTCTTGGCGGCGTCGAGCTGGGCGAGCGTCGGGAAGACGGCTCCCGCAACGTCCGGCAGCTTGGCGAGCTGATCCGCGGGGACAGCG
>CAYLSK010000154.1:0-6620 GCA_964385975.1 uncultured Anaerolineaceae bacterium
TCTTCCAGTCGAACCACGAGGGCGCGCTGATCGACCGGCTCCACCAGCGCGACTTCGACGTGGCGATCGTCAACGCCGGCGGGCTGACCCACACGAGCGTCGCGCTGCGTGACGCGCTGCTGGCGGTCCAGCGGCCGTTCATCGAGGTCCACCTCTCGGACCCGTCGAAGCGCGAGGCATTCCGGAAGGTCAACTTCCTGCACGACATCGCGCTCGAATCGATCGTCGGGCAGGGCGCCCGCGGCTACCGCCTCGCGCTCGAGTCGATCGCTCGCCGATTCGGTGGCGCCAGTGGCTGATCGAGCCCCCGAGACGGCCGAGCTGCGCCGACTGCGCCAGCGAATCGATGCGCTGGACCGGCGGATCGTCAGCTTGCTCAACGAGCGTGCCGAGCTCGCTCGCGAGGCCGGACAGGCGAAGGCCGCCGCCGGACGGCGCGCGATTCGGGACGCCGAGCGAGAACGCGAGGTGCTCCTGCGGGTGACGATGGCCAACACGGGTCCGCTCGGGCAAGGCGACCTGCTGGCCGTCTACCGACGGCTGATGGCAGCGACTCGCGCCCTCGAGGCGGGTGACCGCGCCCGGTCGGATGGCCCGACCGACGAGCTCGACTGACTCGGCCGACGCGCGTCCGACCCCGGGGCGGGTGTGGACGCGGTTCGCCCAGCGCCAAGATCCGCCCTGGCACCTTGCGATCGGGTCCGCTGGCGATCGTGCCGATTGGCGTCAGGACGGCTCCGCCCGATCCTCGATTTCCCAGGCATGGTCCAGGGCATGCCAGGCGATCCGGCCGGCGGCATAGCGTGGCGGCCACTTGCGTCCTCCGAGCGGCGACCCGGCTGACGGCTCGGCGAGGAGGTCGAGCATCGCCAAGCGCATCGTCTCGATCGAGGGCCGATCGACGCGCGACGGGGCGGCCACATTTAGGCCCATCTCACGGGCGTAGGCGTGGTCGGAGCCGAGGACGTGGTCGACGATCTTGTCGCGATCGCGACCACCGCCCCGCGGACCTTTGCGCAGCTCAGCGGGCGCATTCGCCGCGACTCGATCGAAGACCGTCCAGGCCGCGGCGACCAGGCGGCGCAGCCGATCCGCCTCGAAACGCGAGACCGGGCGGCGATCGTGTTCGGTGACGAGGCTCGGGACCCCGAAATCCGTGCCGGCGCCTCCCTGATTCCCTTCCACGATCTCGAGATCCTCGAGGCCGGACGGCGGCGACGGGAATGGCTCCCCAGCTTCCGTGGCGACCGCGGCATACCGCGCCGCGGCGGCGGCGAGCGCCGCCAGCGCGAGCTCCTCGGTCTTGCCCGAACGCGACCAGCCAGGCCAATCGACCGCCGTGGCGAACACCTTCTTCGCACCTCTCTCCACGGCGACGCCGATCTGCCGGCTCACGATCGCGTTGCCTCGACCAGCTCCCGTACCAGGCCGGCCATCCGCCCGAGATCGCGGCCGTCCGGACCGAGCGCGTCGACGAGGGCCGAGGCCACGATGACCCCATCCGCGCCGGCTCGGACGATCGCGCGGACGTGGGCGGGCCGGCTCACCCCGAAGCCGACCGCGACCGGCACCGGCGAAATGGCTCGAACATCGCGAATCAGCCGTCCAACGGTTGACGGAAGCGTGGAGCGGGCGCCGGTCACGCCGACGAGCGACACGCAATACAGGAAGCCACCGCTGCGGGAAGCGATCATGGTGCGACGGGCGGACGACGTGGTGGGAGCGACGAGGTAGACGACGGCGAGCTCCACCTTCCGGGCGACGGCTTCGAACGGCCCGCCCTCGTCGGGGGTCAGGTCGGCCACGATCAGTCCGGCCGCCCCGGCTCCGGCCAGTCGCCGAGCCACGGCCTCCCCGTCGCCGCCACCAATGACCTGGTTCGCGTAGCCCATCGGCACCAGCGGCAGGTCCGGGCGGGCGGCCCCGATCCGCTCAATGAGCCGGAGTGATCGCTCCAGGGTCGCGCCAGCGTGGAGTGCGACGCCGGATGCACGCTGGAGGGTGGCGCCGTCGGCCAGCGGGTCCGAATACGGCAGACCGACCTCGAGCAGGTCGGCGCCGGCGTCCGCGGCGGCCAGGGCGACCGCGAAGCTCGTCTCGGCATCGGGATAGCCGGCGACAACGTACGGAATCAGGGCGGCTCGGCCGTCGGCGCGGGCCCGAGTGAAGGCCGCGGCGATCCGCTGGGCGCCGGCGGTCCCGTTGGTCCCCGCCTCAGCCGGGTGGGCGATGGCGGCCGTCGCGATGCGCGATGGGGTCACGGCTCCGTCTCCCACGGCTCGACGTCGGCGAAGCGCTCGAGTGCGGCGAGATCCTTGTCGCCGCGCCCCGAGAACCCGACGAGCACAAGCAGATCGTCCGGCCAGGACCCTCCAAGCCCGCCGACCCCGGCGAGGAGCTTCGGCAGAGCGGCCACGGCATGGGCCGTCTCGAGCGCGGGCAGGATCCCCTCCGTTCGCGTGGTCGTTCGCATGGCGGCCACGGCCTCGCGATCGGTCGCCGCGGCGACTTCGATTCGGCCGCCCTCGGCGAGCGCCGCGAGCTGGGGCCCGATCCCCGGATAGTCGAGCCCGGCCGACGCCGAGTGGGCTTCCGTGACCTGGCCGTCGGCGTCCTGGAGCATCAGGGAGCGAGATCCGTGGAGGATCCCCGGGGTCCCGCCCAGGATGGCGGCTGCGTGACGGCCGCTCTCGATCCCGTCGCCGGCCGCCTCGACGACCGCGAGCCGAACGCTCGGCTCGCCGATGAATCGGGTGAGCAGGCCGATCGCGTTCGAGCCGCCGCCCACGCAGGCGACCGCGAGATCGGGCAGGCGGCCTTCGACCGCCAGCAGCTGGGCGGCTGCCTCGTCGCCGATCCGCCGCTGCAGGTCGCGCACGATCGTGGGATAGGGATGCGGCCCCATCGCCGAGCCCAGGACGTAATGCGTCGTCTGGACGTTGGTGACCCAGTCGCGCATGGCCTCGTTGACCGCGTCCTTGAGCGTTGCCGTGCCCGACGTGACCGAGCGGACCTCCGCGCCCAGCGCGTGCATCCGCAGCACGTTCGGGCCCTGGCGTTCGATGTCTTCGGCACCCATGTAGACGACGCACGGGAGATCGAGCAGCGCGCAGGCAGTCGCGGTGGCAACTCCGTGCTGCCCCGCACCGGTCTCGGCGATCACGCGGGTCTTGCCCAGGCGGCGGGTCAGGAGCGCCTGCCCGAGCGCGTTATTGATCTTGTGGGCCCCGGTGTGGGCGAGGTCCTCACGCTTCAGGTAGAGACGAAGACGCGGGATCGCCGGGATGTGCGAGCCCGCCGAGGTGCCGACGAGGCGCTCGGCCCGATCCCGGACGGCCATCGCCAGCCGGTCGGCCCGGTAGAGCGCCGTCGGGCGGCCGGCGAAATCGGTCAGCAACTGGCGCAGCTCGGCCCAGAAGACGGGGTCCTGGCGTACGGCCGCGTAGGCCACCTCGAGCTGCTCGAGGGCGGCCATCAACGTCTCGGGAACGTAGCGCCCGCCGAAGTCGCGCTCCATCCCCCAGCGGCCGAGGCCGTCCGCGTCAAGAAGGCCGGGGTGGATGGGCGTCGGGCCGAACGGCAGGTTGGGCCGGTCGTCACGAGCGGCCCGGGCACGCTTGATGAAGAGCGCCACGCGCAGCGGATCCTTGGTCGGCCTTTGGCCGGTCTGGCGCCGGCGCTCGACTCCCGACGCGACGTCCACCCCGACTGCGGGAATCGATCGCGCCGCGGCCGCCACGTTCGACGGATCGAGGCCGCCGGCCAGGATGACCGGGAGCTCCCTGGCCACCGCGCCGGCCAGCCGTTCCGCGGCGCGCGTTCCCGTGCCGCCCGGATGTGGCCCGCCGGCGGTGTCGAGGAGGAGGCGCTCGACACCGGCGGCGAGGTAGGCATGGCCATGCGAGACGAGCTCCGCAGCGGCGGCCGCGGAATTCGCCGGCTCGCTGGCCGGCAGGTGGAGGACCTTCCAGGTCCGCCGTGCGATGGACCCCGCGAGCTCGATGGACTCGGTGCCATTGAGCTGGACGACATCCGGGTCGATCGCCGCAACGATGGAGGTCAGCTGGGCGGGCGAGGCATCGGCGGTGACCGCAACCACGAGCGGACGTCGCTCGCTCGTGGAGGCTGACCGGATCAGGCGGGCCAGGCCTGACGCTTCGTCGAGACCGAGCACACGCGGTGTCCCCGGGACGACGTTGAGCCCGATCGCGTCGGCTCCGGCACCGATCGCGGCCAGGGCGCCGTCGGCGTCGGTGACCCCGCATATCTTGACGAACGGTCGGCGGGCGACGTTGGCGACGTCGGCGGGGGCGCGGCCGGCCGCCACGAACGCCGCTGCCGCCGCTGCCGGCTGGGCGGCCCGCACCAGGGCCTCACCGACGAGCGCGCCATCGAACCCGAGGGCGCGCCAGCGGGCGACCATCGCCGGCTCGCGGACGCCCGATTCGGCGATGACCAACCGGTCGTCCGGGACGAGCTCGCGCAATCGAGCGGCGCGATCGACGTCTACCTCGAGGGTCCGCAGGTCCCGGTTGTTCAGACCGATGAGGCGGGCCCCGCTGCTAAGGGCGCGTTCGAGCTCTCGCGCGTCGTGGACTTCGACCAGCGGCTCCAGCCCGAGCTCACGGGCCCGATCCACGAGGCGAGCGAGGCGCCTGGCCGGATGCAGGACGGCGAGGAGCAGGACCAGGTCCGCGCCGGCCGCACGCAGGAGGGGGAGCTGGATCTCCTCGACCACGAACTCCTTGGCCAGAACCGGCAATGAGACGGCCGCCCGGACCGCGCGCAGGTCGTCCAGCGAGCCGCCAAACCAGTGGGGCTCGCACAGCACGGAGATCGCGGTGGCCCCGCCGGCCTCGTAGGCTCGGGCGCGCGCGACGAGATCATCGCCCTCAGCGGCGATGTGGCCGGCCGATGGCGATGTCCGCTTGAGCTCAGCGATGAGGTGGACGCCGGGCGCCGCGAGTCGCTCAGCGACGGGTCGCGGGCGGGGCGCAGCCCAGGCCGCCTCGATGAGGTCGCCGAGACCGGTCTGGGCGACCTCGGCCAGGATGTCGCTCCGACGCCGCGCGGCGATCTCCTCGACCACATTCAGCCGGCTCGCGCGGGCGCGTCGGTCGATCACGGTCATGCCGGCGTGCCTTCGGATTTCGCCGTGGCCGCCGCTGGGGCGGCCGTCGTGGCCGCGGCGGCCGAAGCGGCGCGCCGTTCCGCCCGGAGCGCTTCGAGCAACTCCGCGCCGAGGCCTGCGTCGATGGTCAGGGCCGCGCGCTCGATCCCCTCCTCCATCTCACCGACGACGCCGGCCACGAGCAGCGCCGCGCCGGCGTTGAGGAGCACGACGTCGCGGCGGATCCCCGGCTCCCCGCGCAGGACGGCCTCGCTCATGCGTGCATTCTCGTCCGGCGAGCCGCCCGAGAGCCGCACGGTCGCGGCGCGCTTGAATCCAAGGGCGGTCGCGTCGATCGTGTGTCGTTCGATGACGTCGCCGGCCACGATGTATGCCACGCCGCTCCCGTCGAGCGGCAGCTCATCGACGCCGTCGCCATGGATGACGAAGGTTCGGTCCGTCCCCAGGAGACGAACGACCTCGGCCATGCGCGCGGCGACCGTCGGATCGCCCACGCCCAGCAGCTGGCGGCGCGTTCCGGCCGGGTTCGTCAGGGGGCCCAGAAGGTTGAACGCCGTGCGGACGCCGATCTCGCGCCTCGTCGGCCCGGCGTGCTTCATCGCCGGATGGAAGTTGGGCGCGAACAGGAACGCGAAGCCGAGCTCGCGGAGCGCCACACCCGCGGACGCGGCGTCGTGGTCGATCCGGATGCCAAGCGCGTCGAGGACGTCTGCCGAACCGGCCCGGGAGGTGATCGCCCGGTTGCCGTGCTTGGCGACCGGGACGCCCGCGGCGGCCGCGACCAATGCCGCGGTCGTCGAGATGTTGAACGTCCCGCTGCCATCGCCACCAGTGCCGACGACGTCGATCGCACCGGGGGGCGCCTCCACCCGGATCACCCGCTCGCGCATCGCCGCGGCGAAGCCCGCCAGCTCCTCGACCGTCTCGCCCCGCATCCGCAGGCCCATCAACAGGGCGGCGAGCTGGGCTGGCGTCGCATCGCCGTCCATCACCGCGCCCATCGCCCCGCGCGCCTCGTCCATGGAGAGCGTGCCGCCGTCGACGATCGCGGCCAGCGCGGCCCGAACGAGCTCGCTCATCGGACGACCACCGCCGGCGTCTCGGCCGCGGGCGGCGCCTCGCTCCGTTCCGCCAGGCCGGCCGTCGCGAACGAGCCACTCGCGTCGTCGAGCCGGGAGGCATCGCCCTCGCCGGCCTGGCGCAGGAAGTTCGCGAGAAGGTGCGGCCCCTGGGGCGTCAACACCGACTCAGGGTGGAACTGGACCCCCTCGAGCGGCAGGGAAACGTGCCGAATCCCCATCACCACTCGGTCCACCTCGCTCATCGCGGTGACCCGCAGCTCGACGGGGAGCGTTGCCGGATCCACGGCGAGCGAGTGGTAGCGGGCGGCCATGAAGGCCGGCGGCATCCCCGCCAGCAGGCCGGCACCATCATGGGTCACCTCGGACGCCTCGCCATGGACGAGCGTCGGCGCGCGGACGATCGAAGC
>CAYLSK010000155.1:0-6561 GCA_964385975.1 uncultured Anaerolineaceae bacterium
CCTTCCCACGTCGGGAAAGGCCGTGGTCAGTTACGCACTGGTACAGAGCAAGTCCAGGTCCGTCTGACCGAATCCGACGTCGCGCTGAGCGTGAACCCGCAGCCTGGGGCCGTCCCGGCGGCCCTTGCTCGTCCGTACCAGTCTGGTCACGAGGTTTTGCCAGGGTCCCGACGACCGCCGCGAGGGCTCAGTCAGCGGCGGACGCCGGCCTTCTGTGAGCCGTTCGATCCGCGGGTGCGGCCGTCGTTCCCTCGCTTTTGCGACGATGCCTGGCGAGCGCGGTTCGGATTCGAGAGGCGCAGGAAGCGGCGGTACCAGGCCGCAGCCGAGGCGAAGAGCGCGCCCAGGATCGGCGACAGGATGAAGGCGGAGACGACCGTGTCGCGGACAAGCGCGGGATCCGGCGCGTCGGCACCCGAAAGGCGGCTAGCCGCGATGACGATATACGCCCCGTACCCGATGGCCGCGACGAAACCGACGATCAGGCCCAACAGCCAGCTGGCCCGCGGCGCGAGAAAGCCGGCCAGGAAGACGCCGCCGATCGCCGGCGTCTGCACGAAGTAGGCGAAGAGGAAGGCCGTGACCACGTCCTTGCCGCCGGTGGCATTGACCGCGACGGCGCTCGCGACAGTCGCGAGGAGCGGGATCCAGAGTGCCTTCGTATGGAGTGCGAGCCACGGCAACGACGCCAGGTCCTCGCGGAACCTCGGCGGATGGATCGATGTCCGCAACGCGTCGACGATCCCGACCCTTGCCTGGCTGTTCTCGGGCCTCGCCGATGGTTGCGACCCCCGGCTCGTAGCCCGGGCGTCGGGCGAGGCGTCGGCGGCGTCGATGTCGGCGTCGATCGCGGGCTCGGTGGCGGCTCGGTAGCGACGACGGGCGTCTGTGCGAGCGGTCCTCTTGGCGCGGGCCACGGTCTCTCCAGGTAGTGGTCAGGTTCGGATGTTGGAGCGCATCGTAGTCCAACGCCGGGTGACAGCGGCGGGAGGCGTGGGTCGAGTGGCAAATAAGCGCCGGTGAATGCCCGACCGCTATAACAAGCGCCTCGCCCGCTCAGCCACCCAGTTCCGCCGGGAGGTCATCGATGGATCGTGCCCGGCGCGCGGCTCTGACTGCGCTCATCGTCGTCGTCATGATCGCCACGACGGGCGGCCCGGGCGGTGCTGGCGCCATGACTGCGCTTGCCGCTGCCGTTGGCTGGCCGACGTCCACGCTCGTGCTGTCCGAGGTCCAGACCGGCGCTGCATCGGCTTCGGACGAGTTCGTCGAGATCGCCAATCAGGGCGCTGCTCCGACGGATCTGCTCGGCCTGGAGGTGGTCTACGCGACCTCCTCAGGCTCGACGGTGACCCGCAAGGCTACCTGGGACAGCTCGCGGATCCTCGCGCCGGGTCAGCGTTTCCTGTTGGCCAACGCCTTGGGCACCTACGCGGCGATGGCCGATGCGACCTACACGGGCGGAGCGGCTGCGACGGGTGGCGCAATGGCGCTGCGGGTCGTGGGGGGCTCGGTCCTGGATTCCGTCGGCTGGGGCGACGCGACGAGCGGATTCGTGGAAGGTGCAGCCGCGCTCGCGCCACCGTCTGGGTCGAGCCTCGAGCGAGCTCCGGGGGGTGCGGCAGGAAACACGACCGACTCCAACAACAATGCAGCGGACTGGTTCGTGCAGGCTGCGCCGTCGCCGCAGGGTCTGAGCGCGCCGCTCGTTCCGGCACCCGGGCCGAGCCCCACGCCGACGCCCGGCGCCACACCCACGCCCGGCGCCACGCCGACGCCGATCGCCACCCCAACGCCGACCCCGATCGCGACGCCAACGCCGACCCCAATCGCAACTCCCACCCCAGTGCCAACCCCAAGTCCGACTCCTGCCCCGACCCCGACCCCGACGCCGACACCGACACCGGCTGCCACTCCCACGCCGACGCCAGCTCTCGTGTCCGTCGCCGAGGCGCGAGCCGCGGCGGACGGCACGATCGTCACGGTCCAGGGCGTCCTGACCACCGCGCTCGGCGCGCTCGAGTCCGGGCGGGCCGGGTTCGTCCAGGACGAGACCGGCGGAATCGCGATCTATCTCGATGCGCCGGTCGTCGGTTCGTGGCCTGCCGGGACCTCGGTGACGCTCCGTGGTGCCGTCGCCAGTCGCTACTCCCAGCGGACGCTGCGTCTTGCCGAGACCGCGATCGAGATAGGTTCAACTGTTGGACTGCCGGCCGCTACGACGATCGCGACGGGCGATGCGACGGAGTCGTTGGAGGGTCGCCGGATCGCGGTGACCGGCACCGTCTCCGGACCTCTCGACGCCCTGGCCGATGGGCTCGGGATCACGATCGACGATGGATCAGGGCCCGTCCGCGCGGTCATCGGATCCGATGCACTGGGCGGCGAGATCGTGACGTCGGGCATGACGGCGATGATCTCGGGCCCACTCGGACAGCGCGACAGCTCCGGAACGGGCACGGCTGGCTACCGGATTTACGCGACGCTGGCGGGAGAGTTGAGCCTGACGACCACCGTACCCACGCCTACCCCGACAGCCACGCCAACGCCGGACGCCACGCCGACACCGAACGCAACGCCGAGCCCGAGTCCGACGCCGGACGCCACGCCGACACCGGACGCAACGCCGACCCCGACCCCGAGCCCGAGCCCGACGCCGACCCCGTCGGGCCAGCCCGAAACGCTGGCGTCAGTTCGGACGCTCCCGCTCGGAACACGGGTCATCGTCACTGGCGTCGTCACCGCGGAAGCGGGCCGGCTCGGAACCCCACCGCTCCTCGCGATCGGCGATGCCACCGGAGGGCTCGCAGTCCGCGTGCCCAGCGACGCCGGGCCATTCAGTCGAGGGACTCTTCTCCAGGTCAGCGGCACGCTCAGCGCACCGTACGGGCAGCTCGAGGTCCGGCCCGCCTCTGGCGGCATCCAGGTCATGGGAATCGGTGCCCTTCCCGGAGCCATCCCGGTTGGATCAGGCGGCCTTGATGAGTCGGTTGAAGGCCGCCTGGTGACGGCGACTGGAGCCTTGTCGGCAAAGCCGAAGCGATCGCCGGGTGGGGATCTCGCGATGATTCTCGAACGCGACGGGGCGGCCTCGATCAAGGTGATCGCCGACGCTTCCAGCCAGATTGCTCTCGCATCGCTCAAAGTTGGCACGGTCTACCAGGTCGTCGGCGTGGTCGGTCAGCGGGCGACCCACAAGGACGCCCTCGACGGCTATCGCGTCTGCCTGCGCGATCCGGCCGACCTCGGCGCTGCGGGTGCCGTCGCAACGGCGTCGACGACGAGTGCCACGGGATCCGCTGCGCCCGGCACCGGGCCCGCCACCACCGGAACCGTCGGGATCGCGCAGGCCCTCGGTCTGACGGATCGGGATGTCGCGATCGACGCCGTCGTGACCGCCCCAGCAACCCTGCTCGACGCGACCGGTCGAAGAATCGTCGTCCAGGACGCCAGTGGCGCAATCGAGCTGCGTCTGCCGGTTGGTCTCAATGCGCCGCCGATCGGGACGAAGATCCACGCGGAGGGCCGGGTGGGGGTGGCGTATGGAGCACCTCGTTTCCGTGCCGATCGGCTGGATGTGCTCGATGGCGGCCGGATGCCGTCGGCGACCGTGCTCCACGGGCAACCGGACCTCGCGCACGAGTGGCGACTCGTCACCCTCACGGGCCGGATCGCGAGTGTCCACAAGCTCGGTGATCGCTGGCGGGCAGAGCTGACCGTGGGTTCGCAGCAGGTGCCGATCGTGGGTCAGCCAGGATCCGGGATTGCCAGCTCTGCCTTGGTCGAAGGTCGGTCCGCGACGGTGGTCGGGATCGTCCGCCGACCATTCCCGACGGCCACAGACCGGCGATTCGCGATCCTCCCGCGCTTCCCGGCGGATATTCGGGTCGCCGGTGGCACGATCGCGGGTCAGACTTCGGGCAGTGCCTCCCAGGCTCGCCCGGCCGGGGGTGGCGATTCGTCCGCAACGGGCGTGGCTGCCGCATCCACGGGCTCGGTCGATGCCGACCTGATCGACCTGGCCGCGTTCGTCGGTCGCATGGTCCGAGTCGGCGGCCTCGTCACGGACCTTCGCCCGGACGGCGTCGTGCTCGACGACGGGACGACCATCGGTCGCGTGGTGCTCCGCGGCGCCGCCCGGGACCTGCTCCCACTCCTCGAGCCAGACGACGCGATCAACGCGACCGGCCGGGTGGAGCAGCTCGAGGACGGCCCGGCCGTGGTCGTCGACGATCCGGGCGGCATCATCGAGGCGGGCGATCCCGAGGCCCCGGCGCCTGTCGCGGACGCCAGCTTCGCCGTCGCCGAGGCGTCGGCCGATCCCGCCTCGCCGCCGATCATGGCTGGTCTGTCGGGCGGATCCTGGCTGGGCGCGGGAGCCGTTGGCTTCGCGACCCTGAGCCTCTTGTCTGTTGCCTCGCTCGCGTTCACCCTCCTCCGCCGACAGTACGCACGACGACGCCTTGCCAATCGGATCGCACTCCGGCTGGCCTCGTTCGAGAGGCCTCCGGGCACCACCACCGGCCCACGCTCGCCCGAGCGTGGACGCAACACGTTCCACTCAGCTTGACGCTCGTGAGAACGCCGGGCTATCCTCGGCCGAGCTCCGCGCCTGCGAAGCAGCCACCTGAGCGAGGGATGGGTCTTGCCGAACGCGGATCCCCGCGTCATACACCCGGATCGCCGGATCGCGATCCGCGCCGGAGAACGGCAGTACCACATCGAACTGGGTCCAGGCGAACTGGCCGAGTACATCCTCCTCCCCGGTGACCCCGACCGCACCACCCAGATCGCTGCGCGCTTCGAATCCATCGAGCTCGAGCGTCGAAATCGGGAGTTCGCCTCGGTCACGGGGCTTTTCAGAGGTCAGCGCGTCTCGGTCGTCTCGACCGGCATCGGCACGGACAACGTCGAGATCATCGTGGCTGAGATCCTCGCGATCACCGAGCGACCGACCTTCATCCGGGTCGGGTCATGCGGGGCGCTCCAACCGGAGATGGGTCTGGGTGACCTGGCCATCACCACCGGGGCCGTGCGTCTCGAATCGACCACGAGCTTCTTCGTCCACGACGGGTATCCAGCCGTAGCCGATTACGAAGCGGTCGTGGCACTCGTCGAGGCGGCGGAGCGGCTCGGACACCGGTATCACGTCGGGGTCACGGCCACGGCTCCCGGGTTCTATGGCGCGCAGGGGCGCCCGATCCCGCACTTGCCCATCCGCTACCCTGACCTCGCGAAGGAGATGACGCGCCAGCGCGTCATGAACTTCGAGATGGAAGCGTCGGCTCTCCTCGTCCTCGCGACCCTCGCCCGCTGTCGAGCCGGCGTCGTCTGTGCGGTGTATGCCAATCGGACGACGGGCGACTTCGTCAGCGGCGACCAGAAGGACGCGGCCGAGGCGGCCTGCGTCGAGACGGGGCTGGAAAGCCTCCTCGTCCTCGCCGACATGGATGAACAGAAGCGCGAAGCAGGGACGGACCGCTGGCGGCCGTCGATCTGGAAGCAGACAATCTGATCAGTCACCGTTGAGCGGGTGCGGGACATGGGTTCCCGTGACGCGTCAAGAGGAATGAGGAGGAGCCCCGTGGCCGAGGCCTATTGCGTCAAGGACAAGAAGAAGGTCGAAGTCCAGAACGCCCAGAAGATCACGATGAAGAACGGAAAGCCGGCGCTCCAGGGGACCTGCCCGATCTGCGGCGGCAAGGTCTTCCGAATCGGCGGCTGATCCGGCGGATCAACGCGCAGCCCGGGCCCCCGCCGATCGGCGGGGGCCCAGTCATGTCCGGGCTGGATGGCCCGATCCTTTGGGCCTTCTCGCCTGTGGGTTCGCTGCAGGCCCTTTGCTAGAATGTCGACGCACCCCCGAGACGTGGCCCCCGAGGTTCCGCCCAGTCGTCACGGCTGGTCCTCGGGCACCGATCCGGGTGCGCCTCAACAGGTCGCTACTTGCGTCCGGCCAGGCGGCCCGACGCTCAGCCACTCCAGGAGGTCCCGCACCATGGCCATCCGCGTCGGCATCAACGGCTTCGGCCGGATCGGTCGCCAGTCGCTCAAGGCACTCATCGAGCGCGCCCCGGACGTCGAGGTGGTCGCGGTCAACGACCTGGTCGACGCCGAGATGAACGCCCTCCTGTTCAAGCGCGACTCGACGTATGGGACCTATCCGGGGGACGTCCGCGCCGGCGACGCCTCGATCGTGATCGATGGCCGTGAGATCAGGATCCTGGCCGAGCGCGACCCGGCGGCACTGCCGTGGGGCGACCTGGGCGTCGACATCGTGCTCGAGAGCACGGGTCTGTTCACCGACGCGAACAAGGCCAAGGCCCATCTCGACGCCGGCGCCAAGAAGGTGATTATCAGCGCGCCAGCCAAGAACGAAGACATCACGATCGTTCTCGGCGTCAACGAGGAGCGCTACGACCCGGCGATCCACCACGTCATCAGCAACGCCAGCTGCACGACCAACTGCCTGGCTCCGGCGGCCAAGGTGGTCCACGACCTGCTGACCATCGAGCGCGGCCTGATGAACACGATCCACAGCTACACCAACGACCAGCGCAT
>CAYLSK010000156.1:0-6491 GCA_964385975.1 uncultured Anaerolineaceae bacterium
GCGTGGGTCGGCCTACCGAGCGCCGGACCGACCGCCGTCGAGATCCCGATCCACCATTCGCACTACGGACGCTCCGAGGTCACGGTGCGCGCCGGCGTCGCCGTCACGTTCGTCCTGCGCAACAGCGACCCGATCGATCACGAGTGGATCGTGGGCGACGCGGCCGTCCACGAGCGCCACCGAACCGGAACGGAGCCGGTCCACGGGTCGCGTCCGACCGAGGTCTCGATTCCAGCCGGCACGACCCGGGGGACGACGGTCATATTCACCAAACCGGGAACCTATCTGTACATCTGCCATCTACCGGGACACGAGGCGTACGGGATGGTTGGCACGGTCGTTGTCACGGACCGGTAAGGTGATCCCCCGCCGGTGCGCGCGCCCGCTATCCTCGCGGGGATGCGACCACTCCCCGATCCGTATGACGACATCGCGGCCGGACGGTCGGCGTGCATCGCGCTCGCGGGACCGGCGTTGCTCGGCAGCCGGCTGCTGACCAAGGATCTCGCCTTCCCCGCTTCTGAGCGTGACGCGTTCCTGCTTCGTGGCCTGCTGCCCGATCGCGCCCTGACGATCGGCGAGCAGATGGAGCTCGAGCTCGAACACCTTCGGCGAAAGGACGACGCGCTCGAGCGATACATCGGGCTCGCGGCGCTCCAGGATCGCAACGCCACGCTCTTCTACCGGTTGCTCGCCGAGCACCTGGAGGAGTTCCTGCCGATCGTCTACACCCCCACGGTCGGGCGAGCGTGCATGGAGTTCAGCCACATCATCAGGCGAACGCGCGGCGTCTGGATCACGCCCGCCGATGGCGACCGGATCCCCCAATTGCTGCGCCAAGGCCCGTTCGAGGATGTCCGGCTGATCGTCGTGACCGACAACGAGCGGATCCTCGGGCTCGGCGACCAGGGCGCCGGGGGCATGGCTATCCCGATCGGGAAGCTCGCCCTCTATACCGCGGCGTGCGGCATCTACCCGGCGTTGACCCTGCCGGTCTCGCTCGACGTCGGGACCGACAATCCGGCGTTGCTGAACGATCCGCTCTACCTGGGGTACCGCGCGCCGCGCCTGAGAGGTCCCGACTACGACGCGCTCGTCGAAGCCTTCGTCGCGGCGGTGACCGAAGTCTGGCCAGGCTGCGTCATCCAGTGGGAGGACTTCAAGCAAGGCAACGCTCTGCGAATTCTGGATCGCTATCAGGGCCGGGTCCCGTCGTTCAACGACGACGTCCAGGGGACCGCGGCGGTCGTGGTGGGGGGACTCCTGGCCGGGCTTCGCGCTGTCGGCTCGACGCTGGCCGAGACCCGGGTCGTCCTGGTGGGAGCGGGGGCCGCGGGGGTTGGGATCGGCCGGCTGATTCGGCTCGCGATGCTCGAGGCGGGGATGAACGAGGCGGCCGTCCGGCGGGCCATCGTGCTGGTCGATTCGCGGGGGCTGGTCCACGAGGGCCGGCCGGACCTTGACGAAACGAAGCGCGAGCTGGCGCTGCCGCAGTCGGCCGTCGCCGGCTACGGGATCGACGCCGAACCCGCACGCCCGATCGCTGGGCTCGTCGAGACCATCGAACGCGTCCGACCGACCGTCCTCGTCGGCACGACCGGCGTCGGCGGCACCTTCGACGAGGCCACGATCCGCGCTCTCGCCGCCGTCACGGCGCGGCCGATCGTCCTGCCCCTCTCCAACCCGACCTCGGCAGCCGAGGCGACACCGGTCGACGTCCTGCACTGGACCGCCGGCCGGGCGATCGTGGCGACGGGTTCGCCGTTCGACGCGGTCGAGGTCGACGGGCATCGCCGGGAGATCGGTCAGGCCAACAACGTCTTCGTCTTTCCGGGCCTCGGATTGGGCGCGATCGTCGCCGAGGCGAGATCGATCACGAGCCACATGTTCCTGCTCGCGGCCCGCGCCCTGGCCGGCGCAGTCACCGACGAGCGACTCGCGAGCGGCGCGATCTACCCGCCGGTCGGCGAGCTGCGGGCCGTCTCGCGGGCGATCGCGATCGAGGTCGCGCGCGAAGCCGTCGAAGCAGGGCTCGCCGGGATCGATCCATCCTCCGACATCGAGGCCCTGGTCGACGCGGCGATGTGGTGGCCGCAATACGTCCCGTATGAGCCGGCACGCTTTGCCGAACGGCGCCGGCTGACCGAGACATGACCACGATCCGCGCCGCCGTTCTGCGCGCCGCCGGCGCTCCGGCCGTCATCGAAGACGTCACGATCGCCGAGCCGCGGGCCGGCGAGGTCCGGGTGCGGATCCTCAGCTCGGGCGTCTGCCACTCCGACCTGCACGTGCGCGACGGCGAGTGGCCACGTCCCATCCCGATGGCGATGGGCCACGAGGGCGCCGGTGTGGTCGAAGCGGTCGGCCCGGGCGTCGCCTCGCTGTCGGTCGGCCAGCCGGTGGCGCTCTCATGGCTCGTCCCGTGCGGCCGCTGTCGATCGTGCCGGGCCGGTCGGCCGTGGGCCTGTCCGGATTCGCCGTCGTTCGCCCATCGGCTGCCCAGCGGCGCGACGGCGCTGGCGGGCCAGGACGGGGAGCCCGTGATGTCCTATTGCGGCATCGGCACGATGGCCGAGGCGACCGTGGTCCCCGAGGGAGCGGCGATCGCGCTGCCCGACGGGGTGGACCCGGCCGTGGCGGCCCTGATCGGCTGTTGTGTCTCTACCGGGGTTGGTGCCGTGACCAAGACCGCGGCTGTCCCTGCTGGCGCCAGTGTCGCGATCATCGGGCTGGGTGGCGTCGGGCTCTCGTGCGTCATGGGAGCCGTGCTGGCCGAGGCCGGCCGGATCGTGGCCATCGATCGCGTGCCGTCAAAGCTGGACGTGGCCCGGGAGCTGGGTGCCACGGACGGTCTGGTCGCCACGGACGACCGCGCCGCGATGATCGAAGCGCTGCGCGACATGACCGACGGCGGCCCGGACTTCGTGTTCGAAGCCATCGGTCGCGTCTCGACCGTCGAGCTCGCGATTGAGTGCCTGCCGATCGGCGGGGCGGCGGTGCTCGTGGGGCTGACCGCGTTCGAGGCGCGGGCGTCGTTCGGCGTCTATCCGCTGGTCGACGGCGCCCGGCGGATCCTGGGCTCCAACTACGGATTCGCCGATCCGGCTGTCGACTTCCCCCACTACGCCGCGCTGCACCTTGCCGGACGACTGCCGGTCGACCGACTGATCGACCGGCGGATCGGGCTCGACGATCTCGAGGGCGCCTTCGACCGCCTGCGTTCCGGCCAAGGGCTCCGCCAGGTGGTTGTGTTCGACTAGCCGGGCTGCGGCGAGGCCCGCCGGGAAGCCCGCCGGGCGGTGTGTCGGGGCCGACCGGAATCCGGATCGTTTCAACCAAGCGGAACGACCCCGCGCACATGGACACCGCAGAGAGCGCCCCGCGAGCGGCCGTGCAAGCGCACAGCGATGGCAAAGCGATCGCGTTCGCGCGGTTCGCATCGGCTGCACGCTCGTGCGCACGGGCCTCGACCCGACGATGGTTCCGGTTGGTTGGAACTAAGCGGATTCGACCTCGGCGCGGACACCCATCCCTTCGGTGCCGCTCGCAGCTTCGCCCGACACGGCCGAAGCAGGTAGATCGCCAGGCTCGATCGGCGCGAGGACCGGCGGCTCGGGCTCCTCGATCGGGGGGAGCAGAGTCGTGCCGGTAATGAGCCGGGTACCGCGTCCATGGGTCATGAAGCTCCAGGCCCAGCGGATCAGCACGACAAGGCGGTTCGAGAAGCCGATCAAGTAGAGAATGTGAATCCCGAGCCAGAGGGCCCAGGCGAGGAAGCCGCTCTGCCGCCCGAATGGCCCCAACCACCCGATATTCGTTACTCCAGCCAGGCGCCCAATCACCGCGACGTCTCCCCTGTCGCGGTATCGGAACGGCTCGACCGGGCGGTTCAGGATCCGCCGACGGATCGCACCGGCCGCGTACGAGCCGCCCTGGATCGCACCCTGAGCGACGCCCGGCGTCGGTCGACCTTCCTTCCACGGCTGCACGGCGGCGTCGCCGACGATGAAGATCTCGGGATGGCCCGGGATGGTCAGCTCCGGCCCGACGATCACGCGCCCCGCGCGATCGGTCTCGGCGCCGGTCGCCTTGGCCACCGTTCCCGCGAACGTCGACGTGCGCACGCCGGCCGCCCACAGCACCGTCCGGGCCGGCAGCTCCTCGGCTCGACCATCACCCCCGACCACACGAACGGACCGCTCCGTGATATCCACGACCCGCGACCCGGTCCGCACCTCCACCCCGAGACGTTCCAGCTGGCGTTGCGCCGAGCGCGATCGATCCGGCGGATACGGCGGCAGGACCCGGTCCAACGCCTCCACGAGCACGATCTTCGCTTCCCCCGAGCGGATCGCCCGAAAGTCGCGCTTGAGCGTGTCGTGGGCGATCTCCCCGAGCGCCCCGGCCAGCTCGACGCCGGTCGGTCCGCCGCCCACGACCACAAACGTCATCCATTCGCGCCGGCGCTCGGGGTCGGCCTCGCGTTCGGCGGCTTCGAAGGCGATGAGGATGCGACGCCGGATCTCGGTCGCATCCTCGATGGTCTTGAGTCCGGGCGCCAGCGTCGCCCATTCCGGATGCTCGAAGTACGAGTGATGGGCGCCCGTCGCCACGATCAGGG
Organism: uncultured Anaerolineaceae bacterium; assembly: GCA_964385975.1. Lineage (GTDB taxonomy): Bacteria > Chloroflexota > Limnocylindria > Limnocylindrales > CSP1-4 > SPCO01. The sequence continues at coordinate 4,622 of CAYLSK010000156.1, forward strand.
CGTCGTAGGCGATCGGGCCGCCGTCGGCCATAAGGACTTCGCGTCGCTCGGGGTCCAGCCCGACGGCCTCACCCAGGATCACCGTCGTGTTGCGCTGTCGACGCAGGACCGAGCGGAGCGGCTGGGCGATGTCGCCGGGCGAGAGGGCGCCGGTCGCAACCTGGTAGAGCAGCGGCTGGAAGAGATGGAAGTTGCGCCGATCGACGAGGGTCAGCCGGACCTCCGGGTCGATCCCCAGGCTGCGCGCCGCGTACAGACCGCCGAATCCGCCCCCGACCACGATCACCCGGTGGGGTAGGCGGGGGGCCTCGCTCGCGGAAGTCATCGGCTTTGAGTGTAGCCCGGGGTGGCGCTAGTGGCCCCAGCCACGGACCTTGACGCGGCCGATCCGCGGGCGCCACACTCGCGCGAATGGGCCTGTTCGTCAGCGAGGTCCGGATCCATCCCACCGGCGGTCAGCGCCCCGCCCCGGTCGATCTCCTCATCGCGGGAGACCGGATCGCCGCGATCCGCCCGCTCGGCGAGCTGAAGCCAAGCGCCGACGACACCGTCCTCCAAGGCGAAGGACGCTTCCTCTCCCCTCCCCTCGTCGATCCGCACGTCCACATGGACGCGGTCCTGACCGTCGGCGAGCCCCGCTACAACGAATCGGGCACGCTCATCGAAGGGATCCTGACCTGGGCTGAGCGCAAACCGTCGCTTACCCATGAAGACGTCAAGCGGCGCGCTCGCCAGGCGATCCTCTGGGAGGTCGCCCAGGGGACCGGACTGATCCGCTCGCACGTCGACGTGTGCGACCCTGGCCTGGTCGCCCTCCGCGCGCTGCTGGAGCTGCGCGAGGAGATGCACGATGTCGTCGACCTCCGGCTGATCGCCTTCCCGCAGGACGGGATCCTGAGCTTCCCGAATGGCAGGGAGCTGATGCGCGAGGCGATGCGCCTGGGCTGTGACGTCATCGGCGGCATCCCGCACTACGAATGGACCCGCGAGGACGGCGTCGAGGAGGTTCACTTCATCTTCGATCTGGCCAAGGAGACCGGGGCGCCGATCGACCTGCATTGCGACGAAACCGACGACGAGCAGTCCCGATTCCTCGAGGTCGTGGCCGCCCGGACGATGCGTGACGGGATGCAGGGAAGGGTGGTCGCCGGACACACCACGGCGATGGGCAGCTACAACGACGCCTACGCATTCAAGCTCCTCCAGATCCTGAAGCGGGCGGGCGTCACGATCGTGGCCAATCCGCTCGACAACATCGTCCTGCAGGGCCGCTTCGACACGTACCCCAAGCGCCGAGGCATGACCCGGGTCAAGGAGCTCGATGCGGCCGGCGTGAACGTCGCCTGTGGCCACGACTCGATCATGGATCCGTGGTACCCGCTGGGGCGCGGATCGATGCTGGATGCCCTCTCGATGCTCGTGCACGTCGCCCAGATGACCGGGCGTTCCGAGCTCTATCGAGCCTACGAGATGATCACATCGAACCCGGCCAGGGCGGCCGAGGTCGAGTATGGAGTGAAGGAGGGCCTAGCGGCGAACTTCGTGATCTTCGACTGCGAGGACGAGGCGGAGGCGATCCGGCTGCGGCCGAGCGCGCGCTGGGTCGTCCGCGGTGGCCGGATCGTGGCAGAGACGCAGCCCGCCAAGAGCGTCGTCCGCCACGCCGGGACCGACCATCAGGTGACCTTCACAAAGGGAGAGGGAGCGTAGACATGACGGCCATCACCCAGGAACTTGGAATGCCCAAGGGTGAGGGGGACCTCACCATCGAAGGGCACGGGATGGAGCCGATCCCCGAGAATGCTCGCTACGGCTCGGTCGGTCGGGTCTTCACCGTGTGGTTCACGCCGAACCTGGTGCCCGCGGCGTT
>CAYLSK010000157.1:0-6481 GCA_964385975.1 uncultured Anaerolineaceae bacterium
GGCCCCTCGTCATCGGCCTGCCCCTGGCTTCGTCGCCGCGCTACGAGGCACTGGCTACGGCGATCAAGCAACTCCTGACCACGGCCGGGCTCGAGGTGTTCCTCATCTTCGTGCGTGGCTCTCGACAACGCCTGCAGGCGGTTCGCGATGGGCGCTGCCATCTGACTGCCATGTCGAGCTTCGCGGCCTCGGAGCTGTGCGGGCCCGAGGACGCGGTGGTCGTGGAGCTGGCCCCCGACTCGTACAACACCGGCCACCGTGTCTTCTATACCGCGGCCAACCCGGATCCGCACCCGGTCCGGGTCATCGTGGATCGTCACTCGGCCGATCAGCAGCTGCTGACGGCGCTCGAGTTCAGCGGGCCGGACGTGACATTGGTGCCGGCGATGCCCGCCCAGATCACCCGCCTGCTCACCGGCGGACAGGCCGACGCGGCGGTCTGGACGAGCGACGAGATGCAGGTCGGCCGGCCGGCCGGAATCCTCGATCGTGCCCTGTCACCTGCCGTCCGCCAGCAGATCGGCGACCGGATGACGCGGGCGGTCCTGGTCGGGAGGACCGTCGACGCTGCGATCATGCGTGCGGTGACCTCGCCGATCCAGAGTCCGGACGTGGCCCGGATCCAGCTCGACGTGCTGGCGGGCAGGGTCGTTCCCGAGTACTGAATCCCATGCCGTTTGTGCTTGACACGCCGCCGTATGATGCGGCTTGGCCCGCTGTTTGTTCTGTGTTCGCAAACGTTCAACACATTGGGGTTCAGTCACCGGCTAAGCCCATCCCTGGTGGCCCGTCCAAGCGGGAGGAGCGTCCTTGAGGCAACCCGGTCCCAGCGTCCTGTGCAGGCGCTGTCATCGCCGAGCGGTGACGGTCCCTGAGATGAACCAATGGAGGGGGTTCGTGGACATGTGCAAGGAGTGGAGATGCTGAGCAACGACCCTGCGGTGCAGTCCGCCTCGGCGGCCCCGATGAAGACCGAACTCGAGGCGGACGCGATCGGCCTGCTGGGGGCGACCATGCAGGCGATCACCCACATCGCGCCGGCGATCGCCGGGTTCTTCTTCACGGCATTCATCGTCAGCCTGGCGGGGATCACCGCTCCGCTTGCCTACTTCATCGGGTTCCTCATCGTCCTGATGCTCGGCAGCACGCTCGCCCAGCTGGCGAAGCACATGCCGTCCGCCGGCGGCTACTACACCTACGTGAGCCGCGCCATCCACCCGCGGGCGGGCTTCCTCGTGTCGTGGATGTACATCCTGTACTCCCCGCTGGTCGGCGGACCGCTGGCCGGCTTCTTCGGCTTCATCGTTGCAGGCGAGCTCAAGTCGACCTGGGGCATCGACGTGCCATGGCTCTGGGCGGCGTCCGTGCTCATCTTCGCGCCGCTGACCGCTTACCTCCAGTGGGAGGGCATCAAGCTCTCGACCCGGTTCCTGGTGATCACCGGCGGCCTCGAGATGCTGATCGTATTCGGCCTCGCCCTCTTCGGCTTCTTCGTACCGCCACCCGGTTCTCCCGGCATCACGCTGGATGTCTTCAACCCGGCCATGATTCCGGCAGGCGAAGGATTCGCCCTGGCTGTCGTGTTCACGGTGCAGGGCCTGACGGGGTGGGAAGCCTCGGCGCCCCTGGCCGAGGAGACCAAGGACCCGAGACGAAACGTCCCGCTCTCGGTGATCCTCTCGATCGTGCTGATTGGCAGCTTCCTCGTCATCGTCTTCTGGGGCCAGATCACCGGCTTTGGTAACGATGCCGCTGCGATCGCCAAGGAACCCGTGCCCGCCCTTACGCTGGCCCATCGGGTCTGGGGCGCCGGCTGGATCATCATCCTGTTCGCATTCCTCAACAGCGTCGCGGCTGTCAGCATCGCGTGCGCCAATGTCGGCACCAGGATGTGGTTCAGCATGGCCCGGAGCGGTTCGTTCCCCAAGGCCCTTGCCACGGTGCATCCGAAGCACAAGACGCCGACCAACGCCATCCTGCTGCAGATGGCTCTCAACCTGGCAGCCGGCCTCTACGTCGGCTACGTGTTTAACCCTCAGACTGGGTTCTACCTGGTCACGGGCCTGCTGTTGGTCCTTGCCGTGTCGGTGGCCTATTTGATGGCCAACCTGGCCGTGTTCCTCTATTACTGGAGGGAGCACCGGGGCGAGTTCAACTGGATCCTGCACTTCCTGTTTCCGATCGTCTCCTCGGGCGTCCTGCTCTACGCGATCTACAAGTCGTTCCCGCTTAGCACGCCGTTCGACCTTGCGCCGATCCTCAACGGCGTCTGGTTGGTAATCGGAGTTGTCATCCTCCTCGCGCTTCGCGCGCGTGGGAACGAGGAGTGGCTCAAGAAGGCCGGGGAATCGATCGGCGAGGCCGTCTGACCTGACTATGGCAATCTGCCTGGTGGCCCGGGCCCTGTTCCGCGCCACCAGGCCCGCACTCGGGCGCGCGGGCGCCCCGCCAATGCAATGACCGCCTTCCTCGCCTGACGGTCGGCGCAACGAAACAACGAAAGCTCAGGACGCAGCGGCATCGATCTGCGCGGCGCCCGCTCGCAGCGCGGAGCGGCTGGAGTCGCAGGCGGTCCCAGGGAATCGCCCCGCTTCGCCCAGGGCGCGAAAAGGAGTCGAGCTCATGGAGAAGCGGTTCATCGGCAAGGTCGCGCTCGTCACGGGCGCCACGAACGGAATTGGGCAAGCGACGGCTGTGCGGCTTGCGGCCGAGGGCGCCATCGTCGGGGTGAATCAGAAGCCCACGGGCGACCCGACGGTCACGTTGCAGAAGATCAAGGACGTCGGCGGCGAAGGGTTCCCGGTCGTTGCCGACATGCGCAACCCCGCGCAAGTCGTCGAGATGGTGCAGGAGGTGGCCCGCCGCGGCGGCCGGCTCGACTACCTGGTCTCGAACGCTGGGATCAACCCGTTCCTGCCGTGGGACAAGATCACCCTCGAGGACTGGGACAACCTGAGCGAGACGAACCTGCGCGGGACCTGGGTGGTCACCACGGAGGCCGCCAAGCAGATGATCAAGGAGGGCCACGGTGGCGCGATCGTCTGCACCAGCTCCATCTCGGCCCATGTCGGTTCACCGTTCCAGACGGCCTACTGCGCCACCAAGGGCGGCATTTCCATGTGGGCCAAGGCGCTCGGCTCGGTCGTAGGGACCCACGGCATCCGCGTGAATGCCGTCGAGCCCGGCTGGGTGAACACGAACATGGCAGCGCCGATGTTCGACGATCCGGCGGCGATCAAGTACTACCAGGAGCGGATCGCCCTGCATCGGCACGCCGAACCCGAAGAGCTCGCGGCGACGATCGCCTACCTGCTCTCCGACGATGCCAGCTACGTAACCTCGGCGACGCTGCTCGTCGACGCGGGGTTCATCGTCAACGCCGAGCTGTGATCCCGACAGGACGAGGAGTCTGGAACATGGCCGTGAAAGTCATCATGCCGCAGGCCGGGCAGGACCTCGAGACCGGCGTCGTCAGGCAGTGGCTCAAGGCCGAGGGTGACGCCGTCGCCAAGGGCGAGCCGATCGTCACGGTCGAGACCGAGAAGGTCACGCTCGACGTCGAGGCCCCGACGGCCGGGGTCCTGCTTCGGATTCTCGTGCCCGATGACACCGAGACAGCGATCTTCTCGACGATCGCGATCATCGGGCAGCCTGGCGAGGACATCTCCGGGATCGGCTGACCGGGAGCGGTAAGGATGAGCCTCATCGGGATCGACCTCGGGACCAGCGCAATCAAGGTCGGTGCGTACGCGGTCGACGGCGCGCTCTTGGCCAACGCCCACCGCGCCGTCGCCGGCTACCACCCGGAGCCGGGGCACAGCGAAGTCGACGTGTTCGAGTCGCGCGATGCGTTCCGCTCAGCGTTGCGTGAGGTGGCCACCCATCCCGATCTGAAGGGCGATCCACCGGTCGCGATCTCGTTCAGCTCCTCTGGGCGCGAAGTCTTCCCGGTCGCCGACGATGGCACCCCACTCGGTCGCTGCCTGATGACCTCCGATATGCGAGGCGACGAGGTCGCTGCGGAAACCGCGTCCCGGCGGTCTCTCGAGGAGTGGCAGCGCCTGGCCGGGCACGTCCCGCGCCGGATGGATCCCGTCAATCGAGCGTTGTGGTGGCGGAAGACTGACCCGGCCACGGCCGCCAAGGCTCGCTGGTTCATGAACTGGCACGAGTACTACTCACTGCTGCTGAGCGGTCGGCCCGTCATCGACTGGAGCGATGCGGGAACCTGGGCCACGTACGACGTGGCGACCGGCAACTGGTCGGCCGAGCGGATCGCCGAGACCGGCATCGATCCGACATGGTTGCCGGAGATCCAGCCGAACGGCACACCGATCGGCCGCATCCTGCCGCAGGCTGCGCTGGACTTCGGCCTGCCCCGGGACACGCTCATTGTCACCGGTGCCTTCGATACGTACGCCGCGTCGGTCGGATCGGCGGCCGTGGATCCCGGCATCGTTTCGCTCGCCTGTGGGACCTGGAACTCCTTCAACATCCCGGTGACGCCAGGCTGGCCGGTTGAGCTCGTCCACGACGGGATCGGTGTCTATCCGCATCCGGGCCCGACGGGTTTCGGGCTGTTGGTGACGAACCCGAACGGGATGGGGGTCATCGACTGGGCGCGCAACCTGCTTCATCTGTCGATCCCCGAATTGGAGGGGGGTCTGGCCGCGGCCGGCCCCGGCCCCGGTCGCATCTTCGGCGACGCGGCGTTCACACCGCTGCCGCACGTCCCGGCCACTCCGGGATTCGGGGGCACGTTCAGCGGCGTCACCCTGGCTGCGACCGCGGTGGACATCGTGCGAGCCCTGCTCGAGGGGATCGCCTGCGAGTTCTCGCTGACCCTCGACCTCCTGCGGCGGCGCGGGATCGAATCGCGACTCATCCGGGCGACCGGCGGCGGGTCGAAGAACGCCTGGTGGCTCCAGCTCATGGCGGACGTTGCCGGCATCCCGGTAGAGGTCGTCGCTCAGGACGAGCCGGGCGCATTCGGCGCCGCGATCCTGGCCGGCGTCGGGGTGGGCGCCTACGAATCGGTGTCGACGGCCGTTGCTCAGCTGGTCACGGTCTCACGGCGGTTCGAGCCAGACACCGAGCGGGGCGCGCTCTACGCCGGTATCCGCCGGCGCCTGGCCGCCGGTTGATCTGAGAAGCGTGATGGGAACGATCACCGTCGGCTCGCAGTCGGCCCCCCTCACCTCCCTCTCGACCCCGGCGCTGGTCGTCGACCTCGAGATGTTCGAGGCAAACGTTGCGGCGATGGCGTCCCTGCTCCACGGCACCGGCAAGACGATCCGACCCCACGTGAAGACCCATCGAACGCCGGAGCTGGCGCGCCGACAAATTGGCGGATCGGCGGTCGGGATCACCTGTGCCACGGTCGGTGAGGCCGAGGCGATGGTCGAGGCCGGGATCGATGACGTCCTCATCGCCAACGAAGTGGTCGATCCCTTGAAGATCGCGCGCCTCGTGGCCCTCGGGCGCCGCGCCCGGATCGCGGTCGCCGTGGACGATCCGGGGCCGGTTGCGATGCTCTCCCTCGAGGTGGCCCGGGCGGGCGCCACGATCGACGTGCTGATCGACGTCGACATCCTCCTCCATCGCTGCGGGATCGCCTCCGCCAGCGATGCCGTCACCCTGGCTCAGGCGATCGACCGAGCGCCCGGGCTGCGGCTGCGGGGGATCATGGGCTACGAAGGGCGGCTCCGGCTCAAGGACGAGGATCGAGCCGTCAAGATCGCAGGGGCGTACGCCACGCTGGCGGACGTTCGGATGGCCCTGGTCGATGCCGGCTTCCCGGTCGACGTCGTGTCCGCCGCCGGAACGTCGACGCTGCTTGAGGCCCTGGCCGACCCCTTGATCACCGAGGTCCAGGCCGGTGTGTACGCGCTGATGGAACCGGAGCTGCTGAACCTCAACCTGCCGTTTCGGTGCGCCGTCGCGATCCGGGGCACCGTGATCAGCCGTCACCCGGGACGGATCGTGCTGGACCTGGGTCGTCGCGTCGTCGGCATGGAGTATGGCCCCCCGGTTCCGGTCGACTTCGTCGCGAGCCGAATCGCCATCAGCGACGAGCACGCGACGATCGAAATGGCGGGTCCACTGCCGGCCCTGGGGAGCCAGCTCGACCTGGCGCCCGGCCAGATCAGAACGACCTTCAACCTGCACGACCACGTCTGGGTCGCTCGCGGCGACCGGCTCATCGATCGCTGGCCGATCACGGCCCGCGGGAGTTCCCAGTAGCCTGCAAACCGGACGCGAACGACACGCCCAGGAGGGCACGCCATGCGAGACCCAGCGCCGCTCATCACCGAAGCCCAAGACCGTGTCCGGTCGCTCTACGCTCCGGCGATTGGCCGGTCGACGGACGACCTGACGACTCCGGCCCTCCTCCTCGACTTGGACGCACTCCGGGCGAATCTCGATTTCATGGCCATGGGCATGCGGGGCGTCTCGACCGCGCTGCGCGCGCACGTGAAGG
>CAYLSK010000158.1:0-6453 GCA_964385975.1 uncultured Anaerolineaceae bacterium
GACATCGCGGAGACCTCCCGCCGCGACGGCGCCGCGCTCGCCCGCTGCGACGAAGCCGGGCTTCCGCGCGCCCCGCGCTCGGCCGCCGCCCGCCCCGCCTCTCCCAGCCCGCTGCGACGGCGCCGCGCCTTCGCGCGCCACCTCGCATCTCAGCTTGGCGGCCGAGACAGCATGAACAGGATGATCGCGGCCGCGAAGCAGCCACTCCCGACCATCGCCGCGGCACCGCCGGCCAGCGCGAGGGCCAGCGCCCTCCCGTTTCGCCCAGCCACCCCGGCCTTCCAGGTCGCCCGAACCGAATAGACGGCCAGGGCGATGAAGGCGATCCCCAGGGCGACTGCACCGGAGGCAAGCAAGGGGATCTGCGAGGCGTCGCGGACGGTGATGGCATAGAGGACGAAGATCACCGAGCCGATCAGGGCAACGGCCAGGATGACCACGCCGGGCGTGACATTGGCACGCCGCATCACGCCCCGTCGCGAGGCCTGTGGCGGCCGGCGGGGGCCACCGGGGCGAGTCACCCGCTCGCCCCGCTCGGTTCGGACGAGGGCGCCTCCCCGAACGTTCGGTGATAGATCGCCACATTGTAGGAAAGGCGCGGGCGCTTCAGTGCCGACGCTGCGACCAGTCCGGCGTCGGCGAACGCGGCCGCCAGGAACGAACCCGCCTCTTCGATCGACTCGAACGTCCAGAAGCAGTGCACCACCCTGACCTTGAAGCCGTCCCTCAGGAATGGTCCGCTGCGCCGACTCCAGGGGCCGTACTCGGGCAGCTCGCCGCGCAGGTGAGAGACATCGTCCCGACCGTAGTCGTGCACGACCAGCAGGCGTCCGCCCGGTCGCAGGACGCGCTGCGCCTCGGCCAGCTCGTCAGGCGCGGCGCCGCGAAACGACGACCAGAGGCTGAGGACGACGTCGGCCGACGCGTCCGGCGCTTCGAACCCAACCGATCCACCCGCGCCGCATGCCGCAGCGAACGCGACTCGAGCCCCCAGGCCTCGCAGCTGTCGGGCCCGGATCCCGTCGGCTCCGTCGAGGAGAAGGACGTCGCGTGCGGCGATCGGACCAAGTGCCTCGAGTGCGCGCGGGATCTTGCCTTCGACATCGAGGATGTGTAGGAGGCGCTCGCTCAGACCGCCCTCGAGGTCGATCGGGAGTTCTGCCATGGGACGGGGAGTATACGGGCGGCGTTCCTCAGACGACCCGGAGCACGGTCCCGCTGCGTGCGGCCACCTCGATCGTCGCGCGGCCGTCGACGATCCTGGCCTCGCCGATTCCGGTCAGCCCCGGAATCTCGATCGGCGCCAGGTGCCCGCCGGCGCCAGACGGCGCGTCGGTGAATCGCAGCTCCAACCGGACCAACGAATCGCCGGCATTGGCGGCGACGACGAAGCGCGCGGCACCGGCTCCCCGCTCGAGCGCGACCGCCGAGTCAGCAGCCCCGACCACGGTGAGCGGTCCATCGCGGAGCGCCGGTTCGGCCGATCTCAGGCGGAAGAGCCCGCGTGCTGATTCGCGGAGCCCGGGTTCCCACCTCGTCTCGTCCCAGGGAAATGCAGCACGACAATCGGGGTCGATGCCGCCAACGAGCCCAATCTCGTCGCCGTAGTAGATGCACGGGGCGCCGGGCAGAGTCGCCTGGAGCAGCATCGCAAGGCGGACCCGCGCGACGTTGCCCCCCAACACGGTCCGCATTCGCGGCGTGTCGTGGGAGCCGAGCAGATTCAGCTGCGAGTCCACGACGGACGGATCGTAGGCCGCGACCAGCTCACGGACGCGCGCCGCGAAGACCGGGCCATCGAGCCGCCGGACGCTGGCCGCGTACTCGTGGTGGCTGCGCACGATTCCCAGGTCCAAGCCTGAACCGCCGGCAAAGCCCAGGATCGCCTCGGCGAGCGGGTAGTTCATCAAGGCATCGAACCGATCGCCGCGGACCCAATCGGGCGCCACCGACCAGATCTCGCCGACGAGGTAGGCATCCGCGCGGATCGCGCGGCAGCGCTCTCGGAACTCCTGCCAGAAGGCCTCGTCGTCGATCTCGGTCGGGACGTCCAGGCGCCAGCCATCGATCCCGAAGCGAAGCCAGTGTTCGGCGACTCCGAACAGGTACTCGCGGACCTGCGGCTCATCCGTGTTCAGCTTGGGCAGGGCTGGCATTCCCCACCATGCCTCGTAGCCCAGCGCGGCGGACGGCGTGCCCGGGGGCGGATAGGCGAGCAGTGGACGTCCAGCCCGGAGCGCCGCTTCGTCGAGATGGAACCAACCCGAGTAGGGCGATGCCGGGCCGGTCTCCAGCACATGGTGGAACGGCCAGAACCCTCGCCCGGTGTGGTTGAACACGCCGTCGAGGATGACCCGCATCCCGCGACCGTGAGCCGCATCGAGGAGCTCTCGCAGGGCAGCGTCGCCACCGAGCAGCGGGTCGACCGCCAGGTAATCGTACGTGTGGTATCGATGGTTCGAGGCGGACGCGAAGACTGGTGTGAGATAGATCGCGTTGACGCCGAGATCCTCCAGGTACCCGAGATGCTCGGCGATGCCCAGCAGATCGCCACCCTTGAACCCGTGCACCGTGGGCGGAGCGTCCCATGCCTCGAGCGTGCCGGGCTTCACGACCCGGGTTGACCCGGCGAATCGGTCCACAAAGATCTGGTAGAAGACGGCGTCGCGGACCCACGCCGGCGTATCGGCACTCACGGCCGCGCCGCTCCATGCTCGACCAGGTGTCGTCCCACTCGCTCGTCTCGCACCCGCTCAGTCTGGCAGGCGTTCCGGCCGTCGTCTCGATTGCAGCGCTCGTGGCGAGCACGGCCCTGGGGCGAACGCCATCCTCCCAGGCCCATCGAAACGCGAGCGTGATGCAGGGGCGCATCATTTGAGAGGGCTCGACGCTCAGCAACCCGGCGTTTCAGGCAGACAGCGGGGGGCGCCGCGCACGAATAGCATGACGTTGATCCCCCCGCGGATCATCGCCTCCGAGTCCGCCTGCGCACAGCCGATGGCGGCCTGACCCGGCACAGAGAATGGGCTGCTTCTAACGATCAGCCGGCTTCGGGTACGATGCCGCCCGATGTTCGACGCCATCCGGGCGATGCCGGCCGGCATCCGCCTCTTCCTCGTCTACGCCTTCCTGATCCTGGCCGGGATAGGCCTGAGCCTACGCTTCGTCGTCGACCAGGCCATCGAGGCGTCGGTCAGCTTTCAGGGCGTCGTCGTGATGGCCCTGCTGGCCTATACGATCTTCACCACCACTCTCGTCCTGCAGCGCAAGGAGGCCGCCCGTGGGTTGGCCATCGGGCTCGCCAGCCTCATCGTCCCGCTCGTCCCGCTGCTTGCCCTGAGCCACCTGGCGGTCGAGGCGATCTTCGTGGCGGCGCTCGGCCTCCTGCTCTTCCGGGGCCTGCTCCGACCCGAGACCCGAACCTATCTGAACGAGCCGTAACGGCCCGCTCCGGGCACGCCGAGGCCCGGGGACGGTACCCTCTCGCTGCGCGCAGCTCGCTGCCGTCTCCTGACACCAGTTCTGGCTACCCCTTCGATCCGTCCGACCGTACCGAGGCACCAACGTGAGCAAACCGTCCCGCCGGCGCCAGCAACCAGGCAGCCAACCAGCCGCCGGCCAACCGGCCGCCGCCCGGCCTGCCCCGCCGTCTTCGTCCGCGCCGACTTCGTCGAGCCCCTCACCAACGAGCTCGAGCGGGGCTGGCGCCCAAACCCCGCGGCCCGTCGGACAAGCCGCCCGCGCCCGTGCGGGACGCCGTGAACGCGCCCGGGTCACCTACCAGCGCTCGTTCACGGAGCGCTATCGGGGCGCGATCGTGGCTGTGGCGGCGATTGCCGGGGTCGCCCTGATCGCGATCTTCGTCCTCGCCTCGGCCTCCGCCTCGGCCTACTCGTGCACGACCGAGTGGACCCCCGCGCCGACGGCGTCACCGATAGCCGGTGCCTCACCCAATCTGGGCTACGTTCAACCGGACATGGGTCGACGTCATCTCGCCATTGGCGAGAAGGTGACATATACCTATTGCCCGCCGGCCTCCGGCTCGCACAACAACGCATCTGGGGCCGGGCCAATCCTGCCACGCCTCTACGGACCAAACGACAGCACGATCCCGGAAGGCTGGATCCACAACCTCGAGCATGGCGCGATGGCCATCCTGTATCGCGGCCGCGACGGTGACCCGGGCATCACGACCGCCGGGCAAGGGGAGCTCCGCGCGCTCTTCGACAGCTTCCCCAACAGCCCGGTCTGCGGCATTGCCCGGGGCACCAACCAGGGTCCGGTGATCGCACGATTCGATCAGATGACCACGCCCTACGCGGCGATCGTCTGGGACCGCGTGCTGCCCCTGCAGACCCTCGACACGGCCCAGATCATCGCGTTCTGGCAGCAGTGGGGCGAGCGAACGAACCCGGAGCCGCAGTGCGCCGCCCCGAGCGCGGCACCCAGCGCGGCGCCGAGTGCGGCGCCGAGTGCCGCGCCGACTACCGAGTCAAGCGCCCCCAGTCCGAGCTGATCGGCGGCGATGGGAGATGCGCCTGAAGTCGTACGTTCCGAACCCGGGCAAGATCGTCTACGTCGGCCTCAACTACCGGGACCATGTCGCCGAAGGAGGCCGCAACCTTCCGATCCGGCCGCTGCTCTTTGCCAAGTTCGCCAATGCCGTCATCGGCGACGGCGACCCGATCATTCGGCCCGAGGGGACGCACGCCCTCGATCTCGAGGTGGAGCTTGGCGTCGTCATCGGGACGACCGCCCGGCGAGTGACCCAGGCTCGGGCGCTCGATCATGTCGCCGGCTACGTGGTGGTCAACGACGTCAGTGCCCGCGACTGGCAGGGAACCAGGCAAGCACTCCGCGAGGGCGAGACGGGCGACGGTCAGTGGCTCCGGGCCAAGGGCTCCGACACCTTCCTGCCGGTGGGACCCGTCTTCGTCGGGTCGGACGAGATCCCGGACCCGCAGGCTCTTCGGCTGCGCTCCTGGCGAATCCCGGGTTCCGGCCCGGACCAGGGCCACGAGATCCTCATGCAGGACGGGAGCACGGCGGACATGATCTGGGGTGTGGCCGCCCTGATCGAATACATCAGCAAGGCGATCACCCTCGAGCCGGGCGACATCATCGCCACGGGCACACCGTCAGGTGTGGGGGTCTTTCGGGATCCACCAGTCTTCCTCGAGCCCGGCGATCGCGTCCGCTGCGAGATCACAGGGATCGGCTCGGTCGAGAATCCGGTCATCGACTGGACCGACCTGACGGGCGATGGCGACCACGTGCATCATTAAATCCCGCAGCGGAACCGGGAGGCCCAACTCGATGCTCGCCCTCGTCAAGGCCCGTTCCGAACCGGGCCTGGAGCTGCGCGACGTCCCGGTCCCGATCATCGGCATCAACGATGTCCTGATCCGAGTCCACAAGACGGGGATCTGCGGAACCGACCTGCACATCGAATCCTGGGACCCGTGGGCAGCCCGGACGATCAAGCCGCCACTGGTGGTCGGTCACGAGCTCGTCGGGGAGATCGTCGAAGTCGGGAGCAACGTGGCCGACTTCCGACCGGGCGACCTCGTCTCGGGCGAGGGTCATGTGGTCTGCGGCCGATGCCGCCACTGCCTGGCTGGCCGACGCAACCTGTGCGCCAAGGCGATCGGTCTCGGCGTCGGCCGCGACGGCGCGTTCGCGGAGTACCTGAGCCTCCCGATGACCAACGTCTGGCACCACTGGCCAGGGATCGACGAGGAAGTGGCCGCGATCTTCGATCCATTCGGGAACGCCGTTCACACGGCCCTGGCCTTCCCGGTGCTCGGCGAGGACGTCCTCGTCTCGGGGGCCGGACCGATCGGGCTGATGGCGACAGCCGTCGCCCGCCACGCCGGCGCGCGCCATATCGTGGTGAGCGAGCCCAATGCCTATCGCCGTGAGCTTGCCCGCCGGATGGGGGCAACGCTCGTCGTCGACCCTGGCGAGCGTGCCCTGACGGACGTCTTTGCCGAGCTGGACATGGTCGAAGGCTTCGACGTCGCCCTCGAGATGTCCGGCAACCCCGCCGCCCTGCGCGGTGCGATCGAAGCGATGGCCCATGGTGGTGGCATCGCGATCCTCGGAATCCCGACCCAGGAGATTTCGCTGGACGTCAATGCGATCGTGTTCAAGATGCTGACCCTGCGAGGCATCTATGGCCGGGAGATGTACGAGACCTGGTACAAGATGACGGTCATGCTCCAGTCCGGGCTGGACATCACCCCGGCGATCACCCATCGCTTCGGGTTCCGCGACTTCGCGGCCGCCTTCGCTGCCACCCGGGCGGGCGACTCCGGCAAGGTCATCATGGATTGGACGTCATGAGCCAGCTTCCCGATCCCCTCGCCTTTCTCTCCGACGATGTGGCCGGCCTCCGTGAGCGTCACCTCTATCGCCCGCTGCGGGTCATGTCGTCCGCCCAGGGGCCGATCG
>CAYLSK010000159.1:0-263 GCA_964385975.1 uncultured Anaerolineaceae bacterium
TCCTCGGGGATCCCCGCCTCGACCTTGCCGACGAGGTCCGCGCCCACGTCGGCGGCCTTGGTGTAGATCCCGCCACCCAGTTGGGCGAAGAGGGCGACGAACGAGGCGCCGAAGCCGAACCCGACGATCAGGAACGGCGCCTGGTGGACGGTGTCGGCGGAGAGGCCGCCGAAGGCCGAGAAGATGCCGTAGACGCCGAGCAGCGAAAGTGCCACGACCAGGAAGCCTGAGACCGCGCCGCCGCGCATCGCGACCTGGACGGC
>CAYLSK010000159.1:273-6386 GCA_964385975.1 uncultured Anaerolineaceae bacterium
TCCCCGACGCCATCGAGCAGGCCGCCCCAACCAGGAAGGCGATGGCGGTCCGGATCCCGATCGGGGCACCGGCCAGCGACGGAACGTCGGCCACGTCGGCGGTTTCGACGAGCGTGATCACGACGCCGATCACGACCGCCGCCACGACGGCAAGCAGCCCGATCGTCGTGTACTGGCGGCGGATGAAGGCAACGGCGCCCTCGAAGATCGTGTCGGCGACCTCCTCCATCTCCTTCGTGCCGGTGTCGCGGGAGAGGACGTCGCGCGCCAGATACAAGGCGAACAGCACGGCGATGATGCCCGCCGGCAGGATGATCAGCTGGAGCGCACTGGCATCCATCAGGGTCTTCGGGTCCTCCTCGACAGGGTTGACAGCCGCGATCCGGCCTGGGCACGCGAGACGCGCCGCCTGGGAAATGCGACTGGGGAGAGGTATCTGAGGCTCCACGGGCATCCGCCCTGGGCTGGAACCTTGCAGGTCGGCGGCGAGTGTATCAAGGCGCGCGAAGCCGGGTCAAACTCGGATCGGAGGCCCGATATGCAGGCGCCAATGGCCCCCGGCGGGTCGGGGGTCGAGCCCCTATACTGCCCGTCTTGTGACCCGACGACCCATGCTCGGGTGTCTCTTCGAGATCGTCGAGACACTCGTTCTCACCCTGATCATCTTCCTGGTCATCCAGAATTTCGTCGCACAGCCATACAAGGTCCAGCAGCAGTCGATGGAACATACGCTGGAGCCCGATCAGTACGTCCTGGTCGACAAGCTGACGCCGCGCCTGGACACCTACAAGCGGGGCGACATCGTCGTCTTTACGCCCCCGGCCGACTGGGCCCAGGACGACGGCACTCCGTTCATCAAGCGGGTCGTTGGTGTGGGCGGCGACAAGGTCGAGGTCAAGGATGGCGAGGTCGACGTGAACGGGACGGCACTGGTCGAGCCGTACCTTTATGCCGACGCACCGGGCGACCCAGCGGAGCCGACGATCGCCTCGCGGGAGAGCTGGACGGTCCCCCAAGGCGAGCTCTTTCTGATGGGCGACCATCGCGCCAACTCGGCCGATTCGCGCTCCTTCGGGCCGGTGCCGGTCGCCAACATCATCGGCCGGGCCTGGCTGCGCTACTGGCCGATCGGGGTCTTCGGCATCCTCCCCACTCCGACCCACCCGGAGCTGGCACCCAGCAGCCCATGAGCCACCTCCCGTGAACCCGGCCCTCGCGGGGGTCGCGCTCGCGGTCGTGGTCGGAGCCGTGGTCGCCGGATCCGCAAGGAACGCCCGGGCGGCCATCCTGGGCCTGGTCGCCTCGCTCGTCTTCGGCCCGCTGCTGGCCGATCCGACGGCTCAGCCGCTCGGACTTGCGGCCCGGCTCGTCGGCTCGATCCTGGCAGGCTACCTGCTCTGGGTCGCCGCGCGAGGGACGGGCGTACGGACGGGCGGGTCCCGTCTCGGCTGGCCGGCCGAGGTGCTGGTCGCCGCCGCCGCGGCCGCGGTCGGATATGAGAGTCACGGTCTCGGAGCACCGGCAGACGGACCGGCCCTGGCCCAGGCCGCCGGGTTCGCGCTCGCGGCCCTGTCGATTGCCCCGATCGCGAACGGCCGCGACATCGTTCGGGTTGGCACCGGCCTCCTTCTGCTGGCCAGCGGCGCCATCCTGGTCCGGACGGCCCTCGGCGGGACACCCGATGGGCTCGAGCAGGTCGTCATCGCTGGTCTTGTCGCGGCGCTGGGTGGCGCTGTGGCCGTCCTCGCCGTCTCGGCCCGGGCCGACGGGTTCGACTTCGAGCTCGCGGCGGACCGTTCACATCGCACGCGCCGCCGGCTCGCCGACGCACACCCGCTCGATTCCCGATGAGCCTCGCGGTCTACCTGGTCGTCACCCTCGGATTCGCAGGGCTCACGCTGGTGACACGATCGCGCAGCTGGGTGTCCACGGCGTTCGGCCTGGCCGGGTTGCTGACCGCGACCCTGGCCGCCCTCGCCATCAACCCGGCCGAGGTGGTGTCGATCGGGCAGGGCGGACTGGCGACCTCCGCCTACATTCGACTCTTCCTCGTCCTGGGATCGCTGGTTGGACTGGGCCTGGCACTCGCCGGCCTGGCGAGCGGAACACACCGCGACGCTCCGATGGTGACCTTGGCAACGCTCGGGATCGCCGGCCTGACGCTCTCGCTCACCGACCCGCGCAGCGCCGTCGTCGCGGCGACGGCCGGCGGGCTGTTCGGGGTCTGGCTGACGCTGGCACCCGGCGAGGATCGGCTCGGGGCGACGCTCGGCATCAGGGAGCTCCGGGCCGTCATCGTGGCGGGCACGATGGCGATTGCCGCAACAGCCTGGATCGGCCGGGACCTGACGCAGCTCGCCGCGCAGCCGGTCGTCTTCGGCCTGGCCTATCTGTCGTTCGCGCTCGCCGTCGCGGTCAGGTTCGGGGCGATCCCGTTTCATCTGTGGGCGGCCCGCCTGACCGACGCCGCTCCCGAGACCTCGCTGCCGATCATCACGGTCCTCGCCCCCGCCTCACTGGCGATCGTGGCCCTCGCCTGGACGGATGCGTCGATCGCGCCTCTGCTGGTGGATCTGGAGATGGAGCGCGTCGTCGTGCTGGCGGTCGCGGTCGCCTCGATCGTGCTGGCGGCGCTGGCGGCGTTCGTTCAGGACGATCTCGAGCACGTCGTCGGCTATTCGATCGTCGGCGACGCCGGTGTCGTCCTCCTCGCCCTGGCGGTGCTTGAACCGGCCGGCTGGGCACCAGCCCGGATCTGGATCCTCGTCTTCATCGTGACCCGCAGCGCGTTCGCCGCCTGGGCCGGAGGGATCCGGACGGTCTTCCGGACGGGACGGATCGACGACCTGCGCGGGTGGGTGATTCGCTCGCCAATCCTCGCCGTTGCATTCGGCCTCATCGTCGTGGCGGGCGTCGGGCTCCCCGGCATCGTGGCGTTCGAGGCCAGGAGCTCGCTGGTCGCCCTCGCCCTCGACGGCCCCATTGCCTCGCTGGTGCTAGTCGGAACGTTCGCACCGCTGACCTACTACGGGCGGCTGCTGACGATCGGTCTGGGCCAGCCTGCCGAGCCGGTCGATCCGGCGACGGATTGGCGACCACATCTCCGGCGAGTCGATCTGACGGCACCGATCGCCTGGTTGCGAACCACCTGGGATCTCAATCGGGCATTCAGCGGGGCGGTCATCGCGGCGCTGCTGAGCCTTCTCGCCCTGGCCACGTCGGTGGGCGCCTTCGGGGGGCCGGCGGCAGCAGTCGGACTGCCGACAATCCTTGAGGGTCCGTCGGAATCGTTCGCACCACCGCCCCTCGAGTCGGGCGAGCCGTCCTTCCAGCCGATCCCGACCCAGTAGCTGAATCCGCGCGGCGGGGTGGGCGGCCGCGCGGGGAAACTACTCGCCTGGCGCCAGCACCCAGCGATCGATCTCGCGCTCGTACTCGTGAAGCTCGCTCGGATCGAACCACAACGCGAGCTCCATCTCAGCTGCCTCGGGACCGTCGGACGCGTGCACGATGTTCTGCGCGGTCTCCAAGGCGAAGTCGCCACGAACCGTGCCCGGCGCCGCCTCGTGCGGACGAGTCGCGCCGTTGATGGCCCGAACCACCGAGATCGCTTTGGGCCCGTCGAAGGCGAGGGCGACGAGCGGTGCGGAGGTCATGAACTCGACCAGGCCCGTGAAGAACGGCTTGCCGCGGTGGACCGCGTAGTGGCGCTCGGCGAGGTCGCGATCCACCTTGACGAGCTTCAGCCCAACCAGCCGGAGCCCGCGGTCCTCGTAGCGGGCGAGGATCCGACCGACGAGCTGACGCTGGACGCCGTCGGGCTTGATCAGGACGAGAGTCCGTTCAGTGCCTGGCATGTTTACCCTTGGTACGGCCGCGCTGGACGCGCGGGATTGTATCGGATGCGGCCGGCTGATCCGCCTCGTCGCGTGCTCGGCGGCGGTCCCGTGAGCCGGACCAGGCGGCCGTGGCATACGCGTGGCGCGCCTCGGTCTCGAGCCCGACCAGCCGGAACGCATCGCCGCGGACCACGCTCAGCCCGGGCCCGGCCCCACCCTCGGTGGCCTCCAGGACAGCCGGGGCGAGCGCCGGGGCGAGCCGGAGGGTGAGTGCGAACCGCAGGGATGCTTCCTCCAGCGAGCCGGCGACCAGCGCCCTCCGAGCCGCCTCGAGCTCCTCCACCGGATCCGGCAGCTCGGGCGTAGCCGGGTCCCCGGCGGCGTCCACGTCCCAGAATCCAGGCGTGACCGCGACCCGGGAGGCAGCTCCGGTCGCCCCCGTCTCCCCCGCAGGAGCTCGCAGGGTCGAAGCCGCCGGTGTGTCGCTCTCCCCTGCCCGCCTCGTCTGAGCCGACAAGGGCTCCTGGTGGAAGAGAGTGGCTGCGGTCGGTGGCGGCTCGGCGGCATCGGCGGGCCAGACCGCAGACCTGGGCATGCCGGCGAAGATCGCGTCGATCGGTCCAACGACGCAGGCCATCGCTCGGATGGCCAGGCGACGAGCCTCAGTCGGGCGCCCGACGGCGGCCGCTGCCTCGGCCGCGATGACCAGCGCGACCGGCTCATCGCCGACCGCGGCCAGCGCCTCCGTGGCGGCCTCGCCTGCGCGCGCCAGATCGCCGGTCCGCCAGCGTGCCTCGGCCAGGTCGACCTGTCCCGCGCGGTCCAGTCCGCCGACTCCGGCCAGCGTCTCGAGCTCGGCCCGGGCGATGGCGAGTGACCCGAGACGAAGGTGCGTTCGGGCCAGGGCGAGATCGACCGGACGAAGGGGCGTGTCGGCGGGCCCGACCGTTTCCGGCGATGCGGTCATGCCGGCAATCGTAATCGCGACTCGAGGCCGCGCAGATACCGAGCCGGAGCGACCGCCGCAAGGCGCAGGCCCTCGTCAACGAAGAGCCGGCGCGCCAGGCGACGAACGCCATCGGCGTCGACGCCTTCGACCTCGGCGAGTGCCTCGTCGAGCGTCAGCACTCGATCGTGGAGGGCCTCCTGGCCGCCGATCCATGACGCCACGTGGCGTGTGTCGTCCATGCGCAGCTCCAGTCCGCCCGCGAGGTACCGCTTGGCCTTGACCAGCTCGGTGGCGGGGACCGGCTCGTCGGACAGACGAACGAGCTCGACCAGGATGGCTTCGATGGCGGCCGGGAGCCCCGCCGGGTCGACGCCGGCGGTGATCTCGAGGGCGCCCGCGTCGGCGTAATCCACCAGGCCCGACGAGACGTCGTAGGCGAGGCCCAGCTCCTCGCGAACCGACAGAAACAGGCGACTGCTCATCCCATCACCGAGCACCGCGTTCAGCACGGCCAGCGTCCAGCTGTCGGGGTGATCGCGGTGAAGCGCCGGCAGGCCGATGCACAGCTGCGCCTGGTTGGTGCTGCGCTTGCCGAGCATCACCCGCGGTCCCGCCGGCAGGGCGGGGGCCGGAGCAAACCCTGGCAGGGCACCGTCGCCGGTACCAAACGCCTCGCTCGCCAGGCCGAGCGCCTCCTCGTGGCTCAGGTCACCCGCGATCGCGACGACCGTATTGGCCGGTCGGTAGGCACAGCCCCAAAACTCTCGGATCACCGAATCGGGCAGGACCCGGACATCCGATTCCTCGCCACAGATCTCGCGACCGAGCGGACCGTCGCCGAAGAGCGCGGTCTGGAAGAGGATCTGGCAGTACTCGGAGGGATCGTCGAGGTAGGAGCGGATCTCCTCGATTATCACGGCCCGCTCGCTCTCGATGTCGCGGTCCGCCAGGAGAGGCCGGACGATGAGCTCGCCGACAACGTCGACGGCCCGGGCGAGCTCGCGAAGCGGGACGCGCACCCAGTAGACCGTCGACTCACGGTCGGTCGCCGCGTTGAACGAGCCGCCGACCCCTTCGATCGCTTCGCTGATCGCGCGCGTCGACGGGTAGGCCGCGGTTCCCTTGAAGGTCAGGTGCTCCATGAAGTGCGCCGCGCCCACCTGGCCGGCCGTCTCCAGCCGAGACCCGGCCAGCACGTACGCGGCGATCGAGACCGAGCGTGCCGCCGGAAGTCGGGCGCTGATCACGCGTGGTCCGGCTGGCAGCGCGGTCCGTTCGAACATCCGGCCGATGGTACAGGAATCGATCGGGCGCCCCGGCCGAGG
>CAYLSK010000160.1:0-3328 GCA_964385975.1 uncultured Anaerolineaceae bacterium
GGCCCCGAAATCTTCCCCGTCGCGATCTCGTCCACGGCGGCCGCCAGGCGGGTCCGCCCGCGCTCCAGTTCGAACGCCCAGCTGGCGAGCTTCAGGCCAAGGGTCGTCGGCTCGGCGTGGACCGAATGCGTGCGGCCCATCATCACGGTGTCCGCCTCGGTCCGGGCGCGCGCGATGACGACGGCGAGCAGGCGATCGACATCGGTCAGCAGCCGCTGGCCCGCTGCCCGCAGCTGGAGCGCGAGGGCGGTGTCGACGACATCGCTGCTGGTCAGGCCGAAATGCAGGAAGCGCCCTTCCGGGCCGACCGATTCGGCGACCTGGCTGACGAAGGCGATCACGTCATGGTCAGTCGTCCGCTCGATCTCGGCGATCCGCTCCAGGTCGATCCGAGCACGCGATTCGAGCGCGACGAGGGCGTCGGATGGGATGAGCCCGCGTGCCGCCTCCGCGCGAGCGACGGCCAGCTCCACCCGGAGCATCGCCTCGAAGCGCGCCGATTCCGACCAGATCGCGCCCATCTCGGCCAGCGTGTAACGGCGGATCACGGCGTCGCCCGCCTCATCGACCGGCTCCGGAAGCGACGGCTTCGAGCCCGATGTCGTGGCGGCGCTGGAGCCCCGGCGCGTGGATCTGCTCCGCGGCGACCGTCGCCGCCGCGCGTGCGGCCGCGAGGTCCGCTCCGCGACCAACCACCGAGAGCACCCGCCCACCTGCCGTCCGAACGGTCCCAGCGCCGTCGCGCACCGTTCCAGCGTGGAAGATGAGGGCGCCGGTTGCGGCCGCCTCGTCGAGCCCGCCGATCGGGTCGCCCGTTCTCGGCCGGCCAGGGTAGCCCGCTGCCGCCAGCACGATCGCGACGGCGCTACCGGGCAGGGTCGGCAGGCTTGAGCCGGTGATCTGTGAGGTCGCCAAGGCTGACCGCAGGTCGCCGCGGGCGGCTGCCAGGAGCAGCGGCCCCAACGCCACGGCAAGCCTCGGCAGGATCGCCTGGGTCTCGGGGTCACCGAACCGGGCGTTGCACTCGAGCAGCACTGGTCCGTCCGAGGTCAGCATCAGGCCCGCGTAGAGCGCGCCGCGAAACGGGGTGCCCCGCCGGGCCAGCTCGGCCAGGATGGGCCGGTGGAAGGCGTCGAGCAGCAGCTCGGCCTCATGGTCGAGGAGATCCGGCAGCGGGCTGTAGGCTCCCATTCCGCCGGTGTTCGGGCCGACGTCGCCGTCGAGCAATCGCTTGTGGTCGCGGGCGGGCGGCAGGGCGACCGCCTCGCGGCCATCGCAGAGCGCGATCAGGCTGGCCTCCCGGCCGGTCAGGCGTTCTTCGATGACGACCGTCGCCGGAGCATCGGCTCCGAGCAGGCCATCGATCGCGCGTTCCGCCTCGGCCAGCGAGTCGCAGACCGTAACTCCCTTGCCGGCCGCAAGCCCGTCAGCCTTGACCACGACGCCGTGGCCGCCGGCCGCCAGCGCGGCGGCAAAGCGACGCGCGCCGTCGGGCTCGCTGAAGGTGCCGGCACGAGCCATCGGGACCCCGGCGGCATCCGCGATCTCATGGCAGAACGCCTTGCTCGATTCGATCCTGGCGGCCGCCCGCGATGGCCCGAAGACAGCGATCCCGGCGTCGCGCAGGGCATCGGTCACGCCGGCCGCCAGCGAGGCTTCCGACCCGATCACGACCAGCTCGATGGCCTCGCGACGAGCCACCGCCACGACGGCTGCGGGGTCGAGCGGATCGACCCCGGCGTGGCGCCGGACTCGCGGCTCGCCGGCAATCGCGTCGCTACCGGGCGCCACGATGATCTCGTTGCCACCGGGCTCGGACGCCAGCTTCCAGGCCAGCGCGTGCTCTCGCCCACCGCCCCCCACGATCAGGATCCGGGTCGGTGCGACCGAGGTCATGCCAGCAGCCCCGGCCGGCGCCGCATCGGGCGCCAGGCGCGCTCGATCGTCTGGGTCCGCTCGGGCCCCACGGAGACGAAGATGATCGGCACGCCCGCGTGCTCCTCGATGGCGCTGACGTAGCGCCGGGCATTCTCAGGCAGATCGGCCAGCGAGCGAACGTCGTGAATCGGTTCGGCCCAGCCCGGGAACTCGTCGTAGATCGGTGTTGCGCGCGACAGCGAGGCTCCGCTCGATGGCCAGGTCTGGACCCGCTGCCCGTCGAGCGCGTAGGCGACGCACAGGCGGATCGTCTCGATACCCGACAGGATGTCCAGCTTGTTGAGGGTGATCGAGCTGACGCTGTTGACCGCGACGGCATAGCGCAGCGGAACGGCGTCGAACCAGCCGACGCGACGCGGCCGTCCGGTGACCGTTCCGAATTCGTTGCCGCGCTTGGCGATCCCGGCCCCGACCTCGTCGAGCAATTCAGTCGGGTACGGCCCCGACCCGACGCGCGTCGAGTAGGCCTTCACGACGCCGATCACCTCGTCAACTTGGAGCGGGCCGATCCCACCGCCGGTGCAGGCACCACCAGCCACCGGGTTGGAGGAGGTGACGAATGGATAGCTGCCGTGGTCCAGGTCCAGGAGCGTGCCCTGGGCGCCCTCGAGCAGGACGTGCTCGCCGCGGGCGAGGGCCCCCTGGACCAGCCAGGTCGTGTCATCGAGATGGTCGCGTAGCCGCGAGCCCCATCCGATGGCCAGCTCGACGAGCGGCTCGAGCTCAAACCGGACCCCACCCATCGATCCGAGCAGCAGGTTCTTGTCCGGCAGGACGCGGCCGAGCCGCTCCCGTATGACGGCCGGGTCGAGCAGGTCCTCCATCCGCAGGCCAACCCGCCAGGCTCGATCGCCGTAGGCGGGCCCGATCCCTCGACCGGTCGTCCCGACCTTCGCCTCGGCGAGCCGGCGCTCGTTGCCGAGATCGAGCGCCACGTGGTACGGCATGATCACGTGCGCGCTCCGGCTGACCCGCACCCGTGAGATATCGATGCCGCGCGAGGCGAGCATGTCCAGCTCGTCGATCAAGGTCACTGGATTGACCACGACCCCGTTGCCGATCACCGAGGTGATGTGCGGGTAGAGCACGCCCGACGGGGTCAGCCGGAGCTTGAACACCTCGCTGCCCTTGACCACCGTGTGCCCGGCGTTGTCGCCACCCTGGTAGCGCACGACCATGGCGACCTGCTCGGCCAGGAAGTCCGTCATCTTGCCCTTGCCCTCGTCGCCCCACTGGAGCCCGACGATCACAGTGGCCGGCATCAGTTGTTCAAGCCGCTGGCGCCCGGCGCGCCCGCTGGGCGGTCGAGGCCAAGGCGGAGGCGAGCACGTGAGTGAGCGCACCCCAAGGTGCGTGAACGATCGAGCGGAGCCGACAACGACGGCATCGG
>CAYLSK010000160.1:3428-6357 GCA_964385975.1 uncultured Anaerolineaceae bacterium
GAGCGCACCCCAAGGTGCGTGAACGATCGAGCGGAGCCGACAACGACGGCATCGGCGGCTCCAGCGGGCGCGCCCAAAGAAAAAGGCCCCTGACCTCAGGGACCCGGATAGACCTCTCCCGCGTCGCGCCGCCGACGCCTCGGCGGATCACCGTTGTCCGGTCGCTCGGGCGCCTCAAGGGACGACCGATGCGCCATGCAAGCGCGATCGCTGACCTCCTGGTCCGCGGGCCCGGCCCGCTTGTTCGAGGGGTCTCGAGTATAGCAGGGCCCGACTCACCCGAAACCGCTCCACGTTCGCGAGGTACGACCGGCGGCACCTCCCCGGTACCTTCAGGCCGGCCGGGACGCGGCCTCTCGCAAAGTAGCCTTTGCGGGTGATGCGGCTCCTTGGGTTCCTGGCGCTCGCGGCTTCGGTCGTGCTCGGGATCCTGCTACTGGCTGTTCCATCAGCCACGCTCGCGTGGTTGGGCGATGGCGAGCGCTCCGTCATCGCCGCACTGGCCGCAGCGGTGATCGTCGTCTGGCTGACGACCGGTGTCGTCCACCTGCTGCTCTACCTTCGCCTCCGACGTCTGGTCGAGGCGGCTGAGAAGATCGCCGGCGGCGATTACACGGTGGGGGTCTTCGCCCGCGGTGGCGGCCTCGAGACCCGCCTGGCGACGGCCATCAACCAGATCTCGGCGTCCCTGGCGGAGACCCACGACCGGGCGACGATCGACCGCCTGACCGGCGTGTTCAACCGGCAGGCACTCCTCGCGGAGCTGTTCACCGAGGTCGAACGAGCCTCCCGATACGACCGACCGCTCTCGATCGCATTCCTGGACATCGACAACTTCAAAGTCGTCAACGATTCGCATGGACATGCCGCCGGGGACGTCGTCCTGCGAGGGGTGGCGCAGCTCCTGGCCGCGAATCTGCGCGCCAGCGACCTGCTCGGCCGCTTTGGCGGCGAGGAATTCATGCTGATCCTGACCGAGACCGACGTCGAGGAGGGT
This sequence comes from uncultured Anaerolineaceae bacterium, assembly GCA_964385975.1. Lineage (GTDB taxonomy): Bacteria > Chloroflexota > Limnocylindria > Limnocylindrales > CSP1-4 > SPCO01. The sequence continues at coordinate 4,426 of CAYLSK010000160.1, forward strand.
GCGGTCCTGGCCGAGAAGCTGCGCTCCCTCGTGGAGCGCGAACGCTTTGCCGTCGACGGCAACCCGAGCCTGTCGGTGACGATCTCGATCGGGATCGTGGGCGGGGTCGGCACCCAGCTTCGGATGGAGGCGCTCGTTCGTGACGCCGATGCTGCGATGTATTCAGCCAAGTCGCTGGGTCGGAATCAGACCTACGTCTTCGCCGAACCGAACGACGACGCGCGCGTCCCGCGAGCGCCGATCTCGGCGGCGGGACGGGCTCGCGCCGCGGAGATCGGGCTCCAGGCGCGCGAAGCGGCGACGGCCGCCTTGATGGCCGTGATCGCGCCGCTTCCGCACTATCGCGGTCAGCCGTCGGCGTTGATCTCGTCGATCGTGGTGGCGATGGCTCGTACGCTGCAGCTGCCTGACGTCGAGGTCGATCGAATTCGCATTGCGGCACTGCTCCACGACGTCGGCAAGCTCGCGGTCCCAGGCGAGATCCTGGACAAGCCTGCCGCACTCACCTCGAACGAGTGGCGCAGCGTGGTCCAGCATCCGCGCATCGGCCAGGTCATCCTGGAGCAGGCGGCCGCGCTCAAGGATGCCGTCCCGATCATCCTCCATCACCACGAGCGCTTCGCCGGACACGGCTACCCGTACGGCCTTCGGGCGAGCGAGATTCCACTCGGGGCGCGCATCGTGGCGATTGCCGATGCGTACGACGCCATGGTCAACGATCGACCGTACAAGCGCGCGATCAGCCACGACGCGGCGATCGGCGAGCTCCGTCGCCATGCCGGCACCCAGTTCGATCCCGAGCTGGTAACACTCTTCTGCGATCTCTTCGCCACGAGCGCCCCGAAGCCGGATCCGGCGATCCTCGCCCTGACCACCCCGCTGGCGCTCAGCGAGCGGCGTCTCGCCGAGCATGCCGGATCGACCGCCGATCGCCGCCCCCGTCCGCCGCACGCGATACCGGCGATCTCCGAGACGATGGCGTCCGACGGCGAGGTCAGCATGGATCTCAAGGGAGGCCGACGGAAGGGCGGTCTCGTCGACGCCAATCGGCCGCCAAACCCGGAAGGACGCGGCCGAGCCGCCGGCTGATCGGGGCCGAGCCGCCATAGGCAGGGTTCGTCGAATCACGGCAGGATGGACCGATGGCGGAACCGCATCGCCGATTTCGATCGGTCCTCGGGCTGATCGTCGCAGGCAGCCTGGCCATCACCGCGATCGGTCTGCCACGACCGGCGGCGGCGGCCGACGGACTGCCGGGCTGGGACGGCGGCATCGATCTCTACCGGAGCGGCACGTACACGGTCCAGAAGAGCTGGCTGTGGTGCACGGCCGCAGGCGTGCAGATCGTGCGCAACATCGTCGACCTGGAAACCGACCACACCAGCAGCGGCCAACGCCGCTACTTCGCCTGGATGCGCGTGCACAATCGCTACCACCTGCCCTTGTCGGCGGGCGTCGACCCGCAGGGTTGGACCGCCGGACTTCGCCATTTCGTGGACGACCGCTACCGGCTCGTGGCCAGCACGACATTCGATGGTGCGCTGCGATCGGCGGTCCGGCGGTTGCGCCAGACCAGCCTGCCGGTGGCACTCACGGTCTCCCATGGGAATCACGGCTGGATCCTGACCGGCTTCACCGCGACCGCAGACCCATTAACGACCGCCTCGTTCAAGGTGACCAGCGTTCGGGTGGTTGGCCCGCTGTATGGCCTCCAGAATCGCGATGGCTACGACATGCCGCCGGACACGATGCTCACGCCGAGCCAGCTTCGGCGCTACTTCACGCCCTGGAAGTACACACCGATGTCGATGGTCTGGGATGGTCGCTATGTCTCGATCCAGCCGGTGCCGGGGGTCGTGGCGGTGACGCCATGAGTGGGCGTGGACTTGGCGTCGTGACCCGCGCCGCCGGCTCCAACCTCTCCGTATCAGT
>CAYLSK010000161.1:0-6308 GCA_964385975.1 uncultured Anaerolineaceae bacterium
GTCAGCTCTGGCACGGACCCTCCTCCATGGCCGCTGACTCTATCACCGGGCGCCGGTTCGTCAGATTGCGAACGCGTCACGGTAGTGGCGGTACCAGTCGCTCGTGAATCGATCATCGGGATCAAGCCGGCGCTTCTCGGTCAGGAACTCACGGAACCTGGGATGGCATGCCTCGAGCTGAGCTGCGGATGCGAACCGATGGTAGGTCAGGTAATAGCTTCCACCGTGTGCCCGGGCAAGATCGATGAGCAGAAGGAACGCCTCAGCGGAACTTGCCATGCCCGCCTCGTCGTGCACCGTGTGGAGGTTGAAGATGACGCACGCCCAAGCCTCCCGCGCCCAGGTCAGGACGGCTTCGTCGTCACGTTCCACGAGCCGGATCGTTCCGTAGACAACCGTCGGATCCCCGTCGCGAAGCGCATCAGCCGCTTCGGTCATGAATGCGGCAAGTGACGAGCGCGGCACGTAGAGCTCCGTGATGATCTCGCTGCCCGGTGTTGTTGCCGCGGTCAGCTGGTCGAGCGCGGCGTGATATCCGGAGATGTACTCGCTGCGTTGGTGGAGGTCGGACCAGTAGAGCTGGCCGGACGTGGACATGTAATGGGCGACGTACGCCTGCGCCGCCTTCGCACGGTCGACATGGGTCAGATAGAGCAGCCGACCCCAATCCTGCGGCGACAGGGCGCGCTGACCGTCAGGGATGCTGGTCGCCGCCGCATCCGGCCCGTAGCACGAGAAAATGCCCACCCGCAGGAAGTCGTTCGATCGTTCGTCGATCGAGAACTGGCAATCGCCGAACAGGTATCCATCGGAGATCCGCTCGTCGAATCTCGCCATCAACTCGTCGACCGTGACCAATGTGACATTCCGGCGCAGGATTTGACGCGGGGCCAGCCGAAGGCGAACCGACGTTACGGCGCCAAACAGCCCGTAGCCGCCGATGACGAGGCGGAAGAGGTCCGGATCGCTCGCCCGGCTGATCTCGCGGACATCCCCGCGTGGATCGACCAGGCTGAACGACTCGACGTCGGCGACGATCGGCCGCTGGGTCAGGCCGCGGCCATGGACGTTCGAGGCGAGCGCGCCACCAAGGCTGAGCCGGTCCGACCCGGTCTGCTTCTGGCGGATGCCCCAGGCCGCGGCGCGCCCGCGCCCCGCCTGCATCGTGAGCAGGCCATCGATCAATTCCCACCATTCGATCCCGGCCTCGACGTGGACGATCCCAGCCTCGCCATCGAGCCCGAGGATGCGGGTCATCCCGCGCATGTCCACGTGGACGGTGCCTGTTCCGAACTGCTGTCCGCCCATCGCATGGCGCGAACCAGCGATGCTCACTCCTCGGCCCTCGTCAGCGGCGGTCCGAACGGCGGCCACCACGTCAGCAACACTGCGCGGCGTGACGACGCGCGCCACGCGCGTCGGATTGAGCGCGGAGTGCGCATCGTTCAGGACCAGTCCGTCACGGACCTCTGTCATGGGTCGAACCTCCGTGCGCCGTGGTGCTGTACGGTGACGAGCCGAGGAGGCGATTATGTACCGCAGGCGTGAGCCGGCCGTGATCGTCGTCGGCGCCGGGCCGGCCGGACTCGCGGTCTCGCACGAGCTCCGGTCTCGAGAGATCGACCACGTGGTCCTGGAGCGCGGAGCGATCGGCGAGAGCTGGCGGCGGTACTACGACGGACACGTCCGTCCAGGTGCGCCCCGGGGTGGTCGCGTTCACGCCGGACGCGGTGCGTTTCGCCGACGAGTCGGAGACGCCGTTCGACGAGGTCATCATGGCCACGGGGTTCCGCGCGGCGCTCGAGATGTTGGATGGGGTCATCCGACGCGACGGCCGCGGGTTCGCCAGGCGGAGCGATCGGGTCACGAGCGCGGATCAGCCCGATCTGTTCTTCGTCGGCCACGAGTACGACGCGTCGGGGGGCCTCGCCAACATCCGGCGCGACGCCCCGCTGGCAGCCCGGCGGGTCGCCGCACGACTCTCCGCGATGGCGCGATGAACGGGTTCCCGCCGGGGATCTCGCTCCCCGACCCAGCGACCGCCGCCGGCATCCTGGCATTCCTGGCTGGCTGCTTTGCGCTGCGTGTCGCGGGCCAGTTCATCGTGTCGCGTCGGGCCCCCGACTGGCTGCCGCCGATGCTCGAGTGGTACTCAGGGCTGGTCGTGTACTCGCGGTTGCTGGCGATCCAGGTCGTGATGCTCGCCGCGATGGCCGTTGTGAGCCTCGGGCTGGGTCTCGGCTGGCCGGCCATCGTCGATGCCAAGCCGGCTTTCGGCACGGCCCTGCTCGTGATCGCCTGGCCATACGCGTTGTCCATGCCGGTCCGCTATGCGGTCAGGATGTGGCGCCACCCAGAGGCGCGCTGGACGGGGCGCACGATCCCGATCGTGTTCCACGTCGTGCTCGCAACCTGGCTCTTCGTCCTGGGCAGCTATCTCCGCCCGCCTGCCTGAATGAACCTGCGCGCCGCGGCGAAGAAGCAGCCGACAGCGATTGCCTGGATCGTGTGATAGGTGGCGTTGTGGTTGAACAGGCGCGGATGGAGGGCGATCTTCCGGACCTGAACGGCCGCCGCGCCGAAGGTCAGGCCGAGACCCGCCAGGGCGATCGCCGAGGCGCCACGGGTGGCCGAATCAGGTAGCCGGCGGACGAGTCCCGCCCCGAGTGCCAGCGCTCCCGGCAGATAGACCGCGATGGCGACCAGGTACGGCGGGTTCGTGCGTGCCAACCCGACCAGGTAGATCGCGTGCACGGCGGTCGCCGCTCGACGGACCCGCTGCGCTGCCTCTTGAGGTAGCGCGAGGATGGCCCCCAGGCACCAGCCTGACAAACCGGCGACCCCTATCGACCCGAGAGAGACGCGCCATAGGCGGCGATGGGCGGGCGCGTCGCGATCGGGCATGAGACCGTGCAGTGCCGCGCCGGCGATCGCGGCCACGCTCGTCGCGGCGAAGAAGACGACGAACCAGCGACGGCTCGCCACGGCGCGTGGAATGCCAGCGCCGTCGTCATCCGCCGCGCGTGACAGGGCGATGGCGAAAACCCCGGCCTCGACCCCGATCGCGAAATCGGTTATCGCAACCGCTGGCTCGTGCAGCCGGATCCTCATTTCAATCGCGGCCGCGGCGGAGGGCCCGTCCGGGCGTCGCGCCGGTGTGGACGCCGTCCGCGACCACGAGGGTGCCGGCCACGATGACCTGCTCGATCCCGATCGGGTACGAGCGTGGCTGGTCGTAGGTCGCCGTTGAGCGGACGGTTGCCGGATCGAAGACGACCAGGTCCGCGACGGCGCCGTCGCGGATCACGCCACGGTCACGCAGACCGAGCCGAGCTGCCGGCGCCGAGGTCATCTTGCGAACCGCCTCTTCGAGGCTGAGCAGGGCCTCGTCTCTGACGAACTGGCCGAGGATGCGCGGATAGCTGCCGTACGTCCGCGGACTCGGCTTCGCGCCGAGGAAGGTGCTATCCGTCCCGACCATCCCGACCGGATGCTTCACGAACTCGCGCAACGTCTCGCTCCACGGCCCGCTCGTGACTTGACCGACCCCGAGGTCCTCGGCAAGCAGCAGGTCGCAGATGACGTCGACTGCGTCGTGACCGGTCTCGGTCATGACGTCGGCGATGGTCTGGCTTTCCCAACGCAGGTTGTCCGGTCGATGGAAGGCCGCGAGCCGGACGTCGGCCCAGCCGGTCGGACTGGCGGAGGCGGCGCCGCGAGCCGCGAACTCCACCCGAAGCCGATCCCGAACCGCGCGTTCGGCAAGGCGCTCCTTGAGCCGTGCCGGACCGCCGGCCTGGACCCACTGCGGCAGCTGAATCAACAACCGAGTGGCCGCCCATTCGAATGGATACGAATCGAAGGTCACGTCGAGTCCCTCGGCTCGCGCGTCCTCGACCAGCTCGAGCATCGGGCGGGGGCCGCCCGGGTGCGTCTGCCGGTGGTAGAAATGCGTGATGTGAGCGGGGGCGCCGGCCCGCCGGCCGATCTCGATCGCCTCGCGGAATGGGTCGAGATAGCGGTCCCCGAGCGGATAGCGCACATGGGTGTGATAGAAGCCACCGCGGCGCCCGGCCTCCTCGGTCAGCGCCACCAGCTCGTCTGTCGTCGCGTAGCCACCCGGCGGGTAATCGAGGCCTGAGCTGAGCCCGAATGCACCCTCGGCCATCCCATCGCGGACGAGGCCACGCATTCGGTCGAGGGCTCGCTCGTCGGCGGGCACGTCGTCCCAGCCAAGCGCCGAGATGCGCAGTGCCGAATTGCCGATGAGGGTCGCGACGTTGAGGCTGACCGTGCCGTCGTATCGAGCGAGGTAGCTCTCGACCGAACCCCAGTCGTAGTCGATTTCGGGCCGGCCGTCCAGGCCGCAATCGAGGTGCACGAAGGCCTCGAGATCCTCACGGCGGAGGAACGGCGCGAAGCCGTTGCCATCGACCCCGACGACTTCGGTGGTCACGCCCTGGCGGACCTTTGGCTCGTGGCGGGGGTCGGCCAGGATGACCAGCGCGCCGTGGCTGTGCAGATCGATAAAGCCCGGGGCGACCACCTTGCCGGTCGCGTCGATCGTCCTCGCCGCGTGGGCCGGTGGCGGGTCGGCCGGGTCCAGCAGACGGATCCGGCCGTCCACCACGGCGACGTTTGCCAGCAGGCCGCGCGTACCGGTCCCGTCGACCACGGTCCCGCCGCTGATCAGCAGATCCGCGTGATCGGTCATGGCGCGACCTTAGCTGACCTCGACTCCGCCACGCTGGCCGGGACCCGCCAGTCGGCGGCCGCGAACCCAGGCGGCCCTGACCATGTCTGGATGGGAGCGGAAGATCAGCCGACTCATGAGGTCTTCAGGGTCGTCGTCGATCGCGCCCGGCACGGCTGCCACAAACGCCGGATCGAGCGCGATCAGGTCGGCCTCCTTGCCGGCCTCGAGCGAGCCGATCTCGTCGACCAACCCCAGCACCTGCGCGCCACCGAGCGTTCCCATCCGAAGCCAGTCGAGCGGGCCCAGCGACGGTCCGCCGAACAAGCCGGCAACCCGCATCGTGTTCTGCGCGTAGAAGCCGACCCGCATCTCCGTGAAGATCGAGAGGTCCGGTCCGGCCGAGACATCAGACCCGAGCCCAACCGACAGGCCGGCCTCCAGGTACCGCCCCAGCGGCATGACCCCCGACGCCAGGAACAGGTTCGAAGCCGGGCAGTGGGCGACGTGCGTCCCGCTCTCGACCAGGCGGCCCAGCTCGCGATCGGAGAGATGGACGGCGTGCGCCACGATTGTCCGCCGGCCGAGGCCGCCGGCCCGGTCGTAGACGTCGACGTAGTCGAGCGCATCAGGAAAGAGCCGGGAGACCTCCGCGATCTCGCCGAGATCCTCGGACAGATGGGTCTGCCAGTACGCGCCCGTCGAGACGGCCAGGGCCGCCGACTCACGCAGCATCTCGGCCGTGCACGAGACTGCGAAACGCGGCGTCACGGCGTATCGGAGCCGGCCATCGTCTCGACCGTGCCAGCGCGCGATCAGGTTGGCCGACTCGCGCAGCGATCGCTCGAGGATCGCCGCGGGCGCGATCGTCGGGTCGTAGGTCAGTCGATCCATCATGACCTTGCCGATGACCGCCCGGATTCCATGTGACTCGGCCGCCTCGAACGCGGCGTCGAGACTCGCCTCGTAGACCGCGCCATAGACCACGGCCGTCGTGGTCCCCGCCGCGGCGAAGGCTCGCCAGACGATGGGCGCCAGCCGTTCCGCCGCCGCTGCGTCGAAGCCGCGCTCGAGCGGAAAGATGTAGCGATCCAGCCAAGTCAGGAGATCCAGGCCGGCCCCCAGCCCGGCGTTCGGGAGCTGCGGTAGGTGCGCGTGGAGATCGACCATCCCCGGCAGCACGACCCACGGCCGAAGGTCCGTGGCAGTGGCCGCAGCGGCCGGCTGCTCGGCAGCCGCCCCGGCGAAGGTCAGGCGCCCGGCCGCGTCGACCAGCAGCAGGCCGTCGGGTTCATGACGGGTCCCACCGGCTGCCAGCGGCGTCAACAGCCTCGCGCGCAGCGCGAACGGGGGTCGAGCGGGCAGTTGCTCCAGGATCACCGAGGGCGATGCTAGCACGGCCCCTGCGGCCCTCATTCAGGCGGAACCGCGCCGCCGCCCGGGCGAGTGCAGGCGAAGGCGCCCGCCAAGCAGGTGAGCGAGCGCACTGTGGAGTGCGTGAGCGAGCGGCGCGGCGGGCAACGCACGAATGCGCCGCTATCAGCGATGCGACCCGCGCCGCCGCCCGGGCGAGTGCAGGCGAAGGCGCCCGCCAAGCAGGTGAGCGAGCGCACTG
>CAYLSK010000162.1:0-6227 GCA_964385975.1 uncultured Anaerolineaceae bacterium
GGTCTCGTTCGACGACTGGCGTCGGATGCGCGAGTTGGGCACGCTGGCGGGGAGGCGGCGGCGGCATCCATCGATCGGCGGATCGTCGCGTACGACGAGCTCCAACCCATGCAGATGCCCCATAGCGCGCCGGTCCACGATGCCCTGTGTGTCGCCTACCTCGTCGATCCGAAGGTCGTCACCGGTCGGCGAGCCCACGTCGACGTCGAGACCCACGGCGAACTCACCGTCGGCCGAACGGTCTTCGACACGCATGCCCGCTTCGGCAAGGAGCCCAATGCCTTCGTCGCGTTCGACGCGGATGCTCCGAAGTTCGTTTCGATGCTGCTCGAGACCTTCGCCCGTCGCTGAGCGTTGGAGACCGTCCGAGGCCAGCGCTCGACCCTGAGCAGTTCGATGTCCTGATTTCCACGGGCCGAGAGTCGCCTCTCTTGCATTTCGGCCAAGCCGGTGGCAAACTCCGGCCGCAGTGAGCGCGCGCGCCCGACTCGCCCAACACCCCTGCGTGGCAGGGGGTTGTTGTTTGCGCCGACCCCACCAGCATCGGAACCCGCGGGACGCGAAATGACACTCGCCAACTCGTGAACGATTCAGCAAGACGGACCATCTCAACATCCGAGCTGTTCGAGCGGCTCGCGGATCCCGATCTCACGATCGTCGATGTCCGGCCGCTCGCGGCCTACAACGGCTGGCGGCTCAACGCCGAGCCGCGAGGCGGGCACATCCCGGGCGCCGTCGCCTTCCCGAGCGCCTGGTTACGCAGCGTCGATGAGCCCGAGATCGAGCGGCTCCTGCACGCCAAGGGCGTCGTCCCCGGGCGGAGCGTGGTCGTCTATGGCGATGGCCTCGACGCCGCCGCGTTCGCGGCCAAGCTGGACACTCTGGGGATCGAAGGCGCCCAGGTCTATGACCCCGGCTGGGCCGGCTGGGCGGCCGACGAGCGCCTGCCGATCGAGCGACTGGCCAATTTCGAAAGGCTCGTCCATATCGACTGGCTCCGCCAGGTGATCGATGGCGAGCGGGCGGAAGCCGCGCCGGTTGGCAAATTCCTGCTCTTCCACGTCAACTTTGGCGTCCCGGAGGAGTACGCCGAAGGGCACATCCCCGGCGCGCTCTACCTGGACACCAACTGGCTCGAGGATCCGGCCGACTGGAACCGACGCTCGCCGAGCGCGATAGAAGCGGCTCTCCGCGCCCTTGGCATCACCCACGATGCGACGGTTGTCGTCTACGGTCGCGATACGGAGGGTGACGCGAACGAGAAGTGGCCCGGCCGTCGAGCCGGACAGATTGCCGCGACCCGGGCGCTGATGATCCTGCGCTACGCCGGGATCGACGACGTGCGGCTCCTCGACGGCGGCTATGACTGGTGGGTCCAGGCGGGCAACCCGCTAGAGACGGTGATCCAGGAGCCGTCGCCGGTCGACGCCGTCGGCGTCCGGGTACCGCTTCGCCCGGAGGTTCTCGTCGACATCGATACGGCCAAGCAGATCCTGGCCGACCAGGCGGGCGCCGGATTGGTCAGCGTCCGGACCTGGAAGGAGCACATCGGGGCGGTCAGTGGCTACAACTACATCGGCCCGGCCGGTCGGATCGCCGGCGATGTCTGGGGCAACTGCGGCACTGACGCCTATCACATGCAGCACTACCGCAACGTGGACAACACGATGCGGGCCTACCCGGAGATCAAGGCTAACTGGGAAGCCGCCGGCATCACCGCCGAGAAGTGGGTGGCCTTCTACTGCGGCACAGGCTGGCGCGCCAGCGAGACCTGGTTCTACGCCTACCTCCAGGGCTGGCCGAGGATCGCGGTCTACGACGGCGGCTGGTTCGAATGGAGCCAGGACCCGGTCAACAACCCGATCGAGGTCGGCGAGCCCCCGGACGAGTACGTCGCCTGACCGAATTGAGCTCACGAGTGGCTCGGCCCTAGACGTCCGAGTCGGGGAAGCTCGCCTTGCGCCGGTCGACCCATTCGACGATCGCCTCGTGGATGCCCTGGTCGAGTGGCGGTTCCTCGTATTCCCGAAGCGTCCGCTTCCAGCGCTCGTTGGCGCGGACGGCGGCATCGCGCGAGCCCTCCGCCTCCCACTGCTCGAAGCTGTCGTTGTTCGAGAGCTCGGAGCGCCAAAAGGCGTTCTCGAAGTTCGCGAGCGTGTGCGGCGAACCGAGGAAGTGCTGGCCCGGACCGCTGTCGAGCATCGCCTGCAGCGCCAACCCGTTTTCGCTCAGGTCCACGCCGGCGAGGAACGCCTGCGCCATCGAGGCCTGGTCCGCGTCGAGGATGAACTTCTCGTAGCCGATCGCCAGCCCGCCCTCCAACCAGCCGGCGGTGTGGAGGTTGAAGTTCACGCCGGCCTGCATCGTGGCCATGAAGCTGATCGCGCTCTCGTAGGCGGCCTGGTAGTCGGGGACCTTGGAGGCCGTGAAGTTGCCGCCGCTCCGGAATGGGACGCCGAGGCGTCGGGCGAGCGCCGCCATGACGAAGAGGACGAGCTGCGGCTCCGGCGTGCCGAAGGTCGGCGCGCCCGACTGCATCGACATCGATGACGCGAACGATCCGAAGATGACCGGCGCGCCCGGCTGGACGATCTGGCAGAACGCCATCCCCGCGAGTGCCTCCGCAAGCGTCTGGGTCGCCGCGGCCGCGATCGTGACGGGCGCCATCGCCCCGCCGAGGATGAACGGGGTGACCAGCACGATCTGGTTGTTCTCGGCGTAGACCTTGGCCGAGCCGAGCATGTTGTAGTCCCACGACATCGGCGAGTTCGCATTGGCCAGGCCCATGATCACGTGCTCGCGCTCGAACACCTCCTTGCCGAACAGGATCTTGACCATGTCCACGGAGTCCTGGGCGCGGCTGGGATGAGTCACGGAGCCCATGAACGCCTTGTCCGTGTAGCGGATGTGGCTGTAGACCATGTCGAAGTGGCGCTTGTTAACCGGCAGGTCGACCGGCTCGCACAGCGTGCCCCCGCCGTGGTGGAGCGTGTGGTTCATGTACGTCAGCTTCACGAAGTTGCGGAAGTCCTCGATCGTCGCGTAGCGCCGGCCCTCGTCCAGGTTGTGGATGAAGGGCGAGCCGTAGCTCGGCACGAGCACCACGTACGGGTCGCCGATGACAACGTCGCGCTTGGGATTTCGGGCGCGCTGGGTGAAGACGCGGGGCGCCGATGCCTGAATGATCCGGCGGCACATCCCCCGCTCGAACCGGACGCGCGTCCCGGTCACGTCGGCACCGGCGCCGCGGAAAATCTCGACCGCCTCCGGGTAGTTGCCGATCTCGATGCCGACCTTCTCGAGCAGCGTCTCGGCGTTGTCCTCGATCAGCGCCAGCCCTTCGGCCGAGACCACCTCCACTGGCGCCAGCTTCCGGGTCAGGTACGGCAGCGACTCCATCGCCCGGGCGAGACGCTCCGTCTGTCGCGCGGACCGACCCCGTCGCATTGACGGTTGTGCGACATCGTGGGCAGTCATCGGGTGTCCTCGCATGCTGGCGCGCCATGCAGAGACGTCGTGCCACGGACATGGTACGTCGGCCGATTCAGCGGCGAGCGGCCAGCTCCCGGCATACCTCGAAAGGGACGTGACGCGACGCTTGTCCCTGCGGTACGGTTCGGGCACGTCCATTCGGAGGAGCTCGCGAGCGATGACCAGCCTGGCGACCCGCGGTGCCGTCCTCCAGTTCGACCACGTCTCGAAGTCGTACGACTTCGCTGCGACGCGCGCCACGAACGCGCCCCACGCCGTCAACGACCCGTCGTTGACCATCCCGGCGGGCAATGTCTGCATACTTGTCGGGCTGATCACCGGGAGCATCCAGAATTTCTTCACGACGAAGTAATCGCTCAGCGTTCGCCCGGGTCTCGCCGCCGACGGCGCCCGAGCGGCCATCGCAGGCTACGGCGGGGTCCGTTTGATGAACCGCGCCTCGACCGCCCGCGACCGTCCGCCGGAGGAAGCCGGCGAGGATACCTCGTTTGCCCGAGGTCTGCGCGTCCTCCTCACGATCGCGGACCGCGGCGAGGTCCGCGCGGAACAGCTCGCAACGTTGCTCGATACCCCTGCCTCGACGATCTATCGCTATCTCCGGACGCTGACCGAATTCGGTTTCGTCGACCGCCGCGATGGTCGCTATCTTCTCGGCCCGCGCCTCGTCATCGGGGCCGGCACGAACGTCACGAGCGAACAGCTCATCCGCGTGGGGGATCCGGTCCTCCGCGTGCTCGTTGCGGAGACCGGCGAGACGGCCGTGATCATGCGCCGCATCGGACTCACCGCCGTCTGCCTTCACCAGGTGGAGAGTCGGCATGCGCTGCGCGTGTCCCTCGACCCGGGCGCCAACCTTCCGCTCCACGCAGGCGCCATGGCGCGCGTCCTCCTCGCCTATGCCTTGCCAGAGATCCTCGACGAGGTGCTGGCGCAGGGCCTCGATCGGGTGACACCCGAGACACCGGACGCCGCCGCCCTTCCGGAGACGCTCGACGAGATCCGGGCGAGCGGTATCGGGAGGAGCGAAGGAGAGTTGGTCACCGGTTCTGTGGGAATGGCCGCTCCCATCATGCGAAACGACGGCATCATCGGGTCCGTTGGGGTGATTGGGCCGCGGGCACGCTGCGGCATGACGTGGCGAGCGCGGGTGGGACGGCTGTTGCCCGAAGCCGCACGCTCGATTGTCCTGAGTCTCGAGGATGAGCCGCACCCGGGCTCAGAGACACTGACTATCGGATAGTGAAAGTATGCCATCTCACATATTGACATTGCGCGAACCGCCGCTATCGTCGAAGGGGCATGGACGCCCTCGCCCGCCTCGCTCCGACTGCCGACGACTACGCGCGGCTGCCAGTGGCCCTGGCCCTCACCTGGGGCGAGTGCGCCGCCGACATCCCGCCCGGAGAGTGGTACCTCGTCGTCTTCCGCTCGGTCCTCCGTGCCGACGCGGATGAGAATCGACTCAACAGCTACGACGACTTCGCTCATGCCGAGGCGCAGCACGCCGACGGTTTCCTCCACTATTTCAAGGGTCCCGTGGCGACCGACCTGAGCTGCCTCTCGTTCTGTCTCTGGAAATCCCGAGCCGAGGCACGCGCGGCCGCGGGGCGGCCGGCCCATCGCGACGCGGTCTCGCTCATCGGCGAGACCTACGAGCAGTACACCCTCGAATTCGTCCGGGTCCGCAAGCGCGACGTTGCGGCGGGCCTCGAATTCGAGCCCTATGACCTCCGACCCGATGCCGCTACCGGCCTCACGCGCACAAGCCTGGGTTTCAGCTCCGCCGCCTCCTGACTGAACGCGGTGACGAGCGCCGGGCCCTCGCCGCCCGATTTCGGCGCGGGCGTGGGCGCCGGGCGCAACCCGCTGCCCGGGATCCTGGCGGCGGCGGCCATCGCTGGTCTCGCTCGTGTCCTCGACGTCATCCTTCCGGGGACGATCGCCGATGTCACGATCGCGCGCTCCTCCTGGGCCTGACGGTCGCCCAGGTCAACTGGCTCCCGCGCCGCGGCGCTCCGTCCCGGAGCCACACGCGCGGCCCAGATCCTGCTTCGCTGGCGAATCGTCCTGCTCGGCGTTCGCCTGAGCCTCGGGCAGATCGTGGCCATCGGCCTGCCCCGCGACTGTCGTTGTGGCGGTCACGATGACCGTCGTCTTCACCACGGTCCTGCTCGTCGCCCGGGCCACCGGGGTCGAGGGTCCGCTCGCCGTGCTGCTCGCCGTAGGAATGGCGGTCTCAGCCCGACGGGCCGTCTAAGGTCGATGGCCCGGTCAGGACGCGGGCGGCGGCGGCGGTTCGCTGGTCCGCCCCGTGAGCTTTGGTGAGCGCCGCAGGCGCAGCCGATGGAGCAGGTAGCGAGCCACCACCCGCAGCGTGGACAACCCGTAGACGACGCTCCGTCGGAGCCCCACCGACGAGGCCTCCTCGAAGTAGCGGGTCGGGACCGCGATCTCGCCGATCCGGGCCGTCATCCCGGCCGCCACAACCTGGGCGATCAGCTCCTGGTCAAAGACGAAGTCGTCGCTGTTGAGCTGGTACGGGATGGTTTCGAGCAGATGTCGGCTGTAGGCCCGCAACCCCGTGTGGTACTCCGAGAGGCGCAACCCGAAGGCGAGGTTCTCGAGCTCCGTCAGAAAGCGGTTGCTGACGTACTTCCAGCGCGGCATGCCGCCGGCCAGCGGATCGCCCAGGAACCGGCTTCCCAGCATCAGGTCGCGTGAACCGTCGGCGATCG
>CAYLSK010000163.1:0-6215 GCA_964385975.1 uncultured Anaerolineaceae bacterium
TCCGTCGTCACGCATGAGCTCCGAACGCCGCTCTCGGTCGTTCGTGTCTACCTGGACCTGCTCGGCGACGCGGCCAGGGGGATCGTCCAGGCGCCCGACCCCCGAGCCGCTGAGGAGTGGCAGACAGCCGCCCTTGACCAGGTCTCGCGGCTCGACCGGCTGGTGGACTCCATCCTTGCGTCGGTCCACGGCGAGGGCTTGACCGGCCTGTCGCGCGCACCGTTCGATGCCCTCGAGGCGGTCGGCGAGACCGTCGACACGCTTCGCCTCCTTCTCCGCCCGCGCCCGATCCGCTGGGAGCAACCGCCCGAACGCTTGGTGGCGATCGGCGACGAGGCGCGGTTCCGTCAGGTGCTCGAGCAGCTGCTCGAAAACGAGTCAAAGTACGCCCCCGCGGCCGAGGGCGTCAGCATCGGCATCTGGCGCCTCGGCGACGAGGTCCAGGCCTATGTCACCGACGACGGGCCGGGGGTCCCGATCGAGGATTGGGAGAGCGTCTTCGAGCCGTTCGTGCGGATCGAGGGACGCGGCCGGAGCCGCGGTTCCGGGATCGGGCTCTTCGCCGCTCGCCGGTTGATGGACGCGATGGGTGGACGGATCTTCATCGAGCCCAACGGCTACGGCGGAAGCCGGTTCGTCGTGGCGCTCCCGGCCGGAAGCCGCTAGACGACCCGGGCTTCCTCCGCGCGGACCCGCGCGTAGCCGGGCTTGACGACCTCGTTGATCAGGCGCAGCCGCTCGTCGAAGGGCGCGAACGCACTCTTGAGCGCATTGATCGTCAGCCACTCCATCTCGCCGAGGCCAATCCCGAACGCGGCATCGATGGCGGCGAACTCGCTAGACATCGACACGCCGCTCATCAATCGGTTGTCCGTGTTGACGGTCACCCGGTAGCGGAGCCGCCGCAGCAGGTCGAACGGATGCTCGGCAACGGACGCCGCAGCTCCGGTGTGCACGTTGGAGGTCGGGCACATCTCGAGCGGGATCCGGCGGTCTCGAACGAAGGCGGCGAGCCGGCCGAGCTCGATCGAGCCATCGGCATGGGTCGTGATGTCGTCGACGATGCGCACGCCGTGGCCAAGGCGCTCCGCGCCGGCGAACTGGACCGCCTCCCAGATCGACGGCAGGCCGAACGACTCGCCGGCGTGGATCGTGATGTGGAAGTTCTCGCGACGGATGTGCTCGAACGCGTCGAGATAGCGAGTCGGCGGATAGCCCTTCTCCGGCCCGGCCACGTCGAACCCAACGACGCCGGCATCGCGCCAGCGGACGGCACACTCGGCGACCTCGACCGAGCGGGCCGCCTGGCGCATGGCGGTCACCAGCATCTTCATGACGATCGGTTGGCCCGCGGCCTCGGCCTGGGCGGCCCCCAGCTTGAAGCCTTCGAGGTTGGCGTCCACGACCTCGTCTAGGGTGAGGCCTCGCTCGGTCGAGAGCTCCGGGGCGTAGCGGACCTCGGCGTAGACGACCCCGTCGGCCGCCAGGTCTTCGGCGCACTCCGCGGCGACCCGGACGATCGCGTCGCGCTCCTGCAGCACGCCGACGGTATGGGCGAAGGTTTCGAGATAGAGCTCGAGCGACTTGCGGTCGGCGCCGCGGCGGATCCAAGCTGACAGCTCGTCCGGATCGCGCGTCGGCAGGCCGTCGTAGCCGAATTCGGCCGCCAGGTCGACCACGGTTGCCGGGCGAAGTCCGCCGTCGAGATGATCGTGGAGGAGCGCCTTGGGGGCTCGCTGGATCGTGTCTGGCGTCAGTTTCGGCTCCTTCGATTGCTCCCAGCGATGGTAGCGTGCCAATGCCAGAGGCTATCGGTCATTCGACCGATGCCCTCTGGACGTGCGTGCGTACACTCAGCCGATGAGCCGCGTCACGCCGCTCCTGTGCCCGCTGCTCGTCGGGCGCGACGACCTGCTCGATCTGGCCGATCGACGGCTCGCCGACGCCCTCGAGGGTCGCGGCCACTTCCTCCTGTTGGCGGGCGAGGCGGGCATCGGCAAGACCCGATTCCTCGGGGCCGTCGAGCGGAAGGCCTCGGCCCGCGGATTCGGGATCGCCGAGGGAGCTGTCGCACCGCAGGACCGGATCGTTCCGGGGGCGCTGATCCTGGATCTCGCGCGGACGATGCTGAGGATCCCTGCCTTCGCCCAATTGGGCCACGATCTCCTGAGCCTGCCGCATGCCGCCGATGGCAGTGAGCTCCGATCGCGCCGGCTCCTGGTGTTCGACATGGTCGACCGGATCACCGAATCACTCGACGCTCCCGCGATGTTGGCATTCGAAGATCTCCAGTGGGCCGACGACCTGAGCCTCGAGATCGTCGCGGAGCTCGCGCGTCGCATCCGCGACCGGCCGGTCCTGCTCGTCGGCGCCTACCGGACCGACGAGCTTCCGACGGGCACGATCCTCCGGGAATGGCGTGCCAGGCTCCTGACCCAGCGGATGGCGGAGGAGGCTCGGCTCGGGCCGCTGACCTTCGACCAGACGGCCCTGATGACGACTCTCATCCTCTCCACCGGGCTGCCCGCGCCGCGTGATGTGGTCGCCGCGGTGCACGAGCGGACGGACGGGATCCCGCTGCACATCGAGGAGCTGCTCGGGGCGCTCGGCGATGGGGCGCGATCGGATGGTCATGCGATCCGGGAAGCGACCGTGCCGGCAACGATCGAGGACGCGGTGCTCGCGCGGGTCGATCAGCTCTCGCCGGAGGCGAGAGCCGTGGCACAAGCGGGTGCGGTGATCGGTCGTTGCTTCGTTCCTGAGGTCCTGGCGGGGATCATGGACCTGCCGCCTGACGCGCTCGACGCGCCGCTGCGGGAGCTCGTGGACCAGGCCTTCCTCGACCCGCCCGGGCCGTTGAGGGGTGTCTTCGATTACCGTCACCAACTGCTCCGGGACGTGCTCTACCGGAGCATTCCGCAGGGTGCCCTCCGCCGCCTCCACGCCCGGGCGGGCGAGTTCGGGGCCGAGCTCGAGGGCGCCTCAGAGATTCACGCGTCGATCCACTACGAGCGGGCGGGTCTCCGGGCCCAGGCGTTCCGAGCCGCGCTATCCGGCGCCCGCGCGTCGGCCAGGCTCTCGTCCCATCGTGAAGCGTGCGAGCTGTATCGACGGGCGCTCGACAACATGCCCACCACGCTCGACCCGGCGGAGCAGGGCGCGCTGTTCGAGGCTTATGGCGAGGAGGCAGCGGCGATCGAGCTCCACGAGGCCGCGGAGGAGGCCGCGGGCCATGCCCGCGACCGCTATCTGGAGGCCGGCCGGCCGCTGGATGCCGCCCGGCAGATGGCGGCACTTGCGGGCGTGGCGCGGAGAGAAGCTCGCCAAATCCAGGCACGGATGGAGCTGATCTCACGGGGTCTCGCGGAGCTGGAACCCCTTCCGGTGACGGCCGAGCGCGAGGCGGCCCGCTTCCCGCTTCTGGCCGAACAAGCACTCGCCCAGATGGATGCGATGGACCTCGGCGCGGCGCGTGACTCAGCCGACGCTGCAGGCCATGCGGCGCGGGGCGCCGGAGGCGCGGCGGCTGCCATGGATGCGGACACGATCGAAGGGATGGTCGACGTCCTGTATGGCGACGTCGATGCGGGGTTGGGCCGCATCAGCAGGGTCGCTCACGAGGCGCGCGAGGCGGGCTACGAGGACGTTGGCGTGACCGCCTATCGAAACGCCGTGACGACCGCGGTACGGGTCATGCGCTATGACAGCGCCGAGGCTTCGTTGGGTGAAGGGCTGCGCTACGCCGATGCGATCGAGCAATCTCATTGCCGTCACGTGATGGGCGCTGCCGCCGCGCTGGTCGACTGGGCGAACGGGCGGTGGTACGACTCGGTCACCCGCGGCGAGCAGGAGCTGGTGGACCGGGGTTGTGTCCGAGGCGCCATCGGCGCCGAGGTCGCGCTCGGGTTCGTCGCCATGGGGCGCGGTGAGATCGATCGTGCCCGG
The DNA here is from genome assembly GCA_964385975.1 of uncultured Anaerolineaceae bacterium. Classification (GTDB taxonomy): domain Bacteria; phylum Chloroflexota; class Limnocylindria; order Limnocylindrales; family CSP1-4; genus SPCO01. Next base: position 3,946 of record CAYLSK010000163.1, read on the forward strand.
TCGCTGCTGGACAAGGCGCAGGCGGCAGGAAACGAGAGTGGGGCGGTCGACCTCATCCTGCCTGCCCTGTGGGGCCTCGCAGAGACGGACCTCGTGGCCGATGCGCCCGTTGCGGCGATCGAAGGCTGTGCGGCAGCCTTCGAGCTCGCAGCTCGAGTCGGCGAGCGGGCCCTCCTCGCACCCTTCGCCGTGACCGGGGTGCGCGCCAACCTGGCGGCGGGCCGGCCGGACGCGGCCGAACGGTGGGCCGCCATGGTGACGGAATATCTGGAGCCCTGGTCCTCGATCCTGCAACCGGCGATCGATCACGCAAACGGGCTTGCCAGGCTTGCCTCAGGCTCGACCGGAATCGCGCGTGAGGCGCTGGAGGCGGCGGTCCGCGGCTGGGACGAGCGGAACCGGATCTGGGAGTCGACCTGGGCTCGCCTGGACCTTGCGAGCTGCCTGCTGCGGTCGAGTCGGTTCGCAGAGGCGGCGGCGCTCCTCGCGACCGTGCGCGAAACGGCCACCCGTCTCGATAGCCCGCCGCTCCTGGTGCGGATCGAGGAGCTGTCACGCGTCGCCAACCGGCACGGCTCATTCGACGAGCCATGGCGACCGTTGACGATCCGAGAATTCGAGGTCGCGCGGCTCATCGCGGACGGGCTGACCAACGCCGAGATCGCCGGCGAGCTGTCGATCGCCTCGAAGACTTCCAGTGCCCACGTCGAGCACATCCTGGCCAAGCTCGGGGTCGCCCGACGGGCAGAGATCGCGACCTGGGTAGCGACAGTGGCCCGTCCTGCCGACGAGCTATCGGCTTCGCGACAGGGCGTGATCGCGCATCGATGACGACGCGTCGCCCGCGGGCCGAAATCGCCGTTTGGGTGACGAATATCTCGCGATCCGCCAACCACTCGCCGTCAGCCGAGAACGCGCGCTTCGCGGACCACTGGGCGGCGGGTCAGCCCAAGCCAACCCGCCGCCGCACGTCGCGTCGTCCTTGGTAGCGCGACGCGACCTGGCCCTGAGCGTTGCGGTCACTCAGGTTGGTGGTGACAGACCCAGAGACCGGGTACGAACTCCCAGTAGGTTCCGTCAGTGGACTCGGGGTCGTTGGGGCACGGTCGGCCGTCAGCCGATGCCTTGAATGTGGCGATCTCCGCAGTCCTGAAGTTGCCGGACTCGTCAAATACGAGAAGCTGGAACGTCCCGCCACTGGCGATGAGGGCGTCGGGCCAGCGCTTGACGGTGCCGGGACTGATGCAGTGACCCGCAGGCAACCCGACGGCACCCGCGCAGCCCCATCCCGCCGCCTCCACCGTCTCCTGATCGGTTGCGCCTTTGGCGAGAGCCGTTGGAGCCATCGCCCCAACCATCATCGCCACCAAGGTCAGCACCATGGTGAGTCTTCGTATCGTCATCATTTCCTCCTTGTCCGATTATCCGGTCCCTTCTGAATGCTCGGCAGGAGCACCCGGACCTCATCGAATCACGCGACCTCCACGGAAAGTTCGTAGACCTCGGCCGTCGGATGGCCGGCTCGCTCGTGAATGCGCATGACGGCCTCCTTTGTCGGGGCGGTTGCGAGGCAGAAGACCTTGCCGATCTCGGGATCGAGCCAGGCGCGCTCGAAGTGCACCCCCTCGTCCTTCTCGATCGCCAGGTCTCGCTCATGGGCTTCCTTGAGCTGCTGGGCCGTCACGCCGACGAACCCGTTGTGAACATCCATGAACTTGGCCATCCGGGATCCTCTATCCGTCGGCCCGGACCTGCGGCCCGGCCACCGATTGAGCGAGGTTCGCGTGGCAAGCCCGGCGCGTCATCGGTCAGCTGACCGACGGGTGCGTTCGGAAATGACCGATGCCCGCGTCGCGGGCGATCCAGGCGCCTGCGTCGGGGAGCTGCTGGAGCCGGCGGCCTGTGGCGCCGTCTCGCCATGATGTCGCGCGCGGCGACCGCGTCAAATGAACCATCCCGGGCGTACGGATGAGCCGGCCCGTCGGGCCGGCTCATCCGCTAAGGTCGAAAGAACCTTCGGTGCCTCCCCTACGGACCGGCGCCCGGAGCATGCTTGCGCTGTCGGAACTCGACCGGAGCCGGGTGGCGGAGCGGATACGCCTGGGACACGCCGGCAGCATGCTCGCCCCGTCGGAACTCGACGGCGGCCGGCTGGGACAGTGGATTCTCCTGCGACACGCCGGCAGCATGCTCGCCCCGTCGGAACTCGACGGCGGCCGGCTGGAGGCGCGGATCCTCCTGGGAGCCGACGCCGCTCCGGGCAGGCGACC
>CAYLSK010000164.1:0-6152 GCA_964385975.1 uncultured Anaerolineaceae bacterium
GCTCCTTGAGGATGCCCACGATGTCTGCTGTGGGGCCGGGCGCTTTCTCGATGATCTGGCTGAGGTACTTGCCCAGGCCGTCGTGGGTCATGCCCCGTTCGACGGTGACCCCGGTGTGGGCGACCTGCTGGAAGACGTAGGTGTTGTTCGGCTTGGTGTAGATCGCCTCGGAGAGGTCCTTGCCGACCTTGTTCTTGTCGATGTCGAAGGCGGCCACGAAGTCGATGTCGCGGATGTGGTATCCGCCCAGGTCGACGTGCATCAGGCCCGGGACAAAGTCGTCCTTCTTGGCGTTCTCGTAGTAGTAGCGGCCCTGGACCAGGCTGCTGGCGCAGTTCCCGACGCCCACGATGGCGACCCGGATCTTGCCGTCTCCGCGACGCCCCGCGCCGGCCCAGGTGTTGCCCGGCGTCGCGCCGCTTTTGCCGTTGCTGCCGTTCTTGCTCACGTTCGTTCTCCGTGCTCCTTTTGGGCTAAATGGATTGTCGTTTCGCTTGTTGGCGGACGTGGAGGATCCGCTGGATGACGGTGAGGGTTGAGCCCAGGGTGATGATGCCGAGGGCCAGAAAGAGCGCGTACGCGCCGATGGGAAACGCCAAACCTCCGGCACAGGTAGGACACGAGGAGTTGTCCGGGACCGTTCCGAAGAGACCCGCGAGGACGAGCCCGAGGCTGAGAATCACGAGCCGGACCTCGCGGGGCATGATCCCGATCGCCGCCATGCCGCTGCCGGCGGTGAAGCCGAGGCTTTCCGATTTGGCACGCGTGTAGCTGACCATGACGGCCGAGCCAAGCGCCACCGCGGCCAACAGCGTTCCATCGGCGATGCCAATGGCCTGCAGCCCGGCCGCGATGCCGACATAGACGATCACCTCACCTGCCCGATCGAAGACCGAATCCATAAACGCGCCGAGATTGCTGACGCGCCCGGTCGCGCGGGCCAGCGTGCCGTCGAACATGTCGAAGACACCGCCGAGGAAGATGACCAGACCGCCGGCCAGCCACTGTTGCTCGGCGATCAGGACAGCCCCGACGACCGTGATCGCGAACCCGATGAGCGTCAATGCATCCGGGGTCAGCCCAAGACGACCCATGCCCAGGGCGATCGGTTCGAACGCCTTCTTGACTCGCGCCCTCGAGTCGTTCGAGATCGTCATGGTCAACCTGCGAACCCGAGGACCGCACGCTCGCGCGCCGCGAATTCCGCAAAGGCCTCGCCGCGCAGCCGGCAAACCGTTTCGCGGCCCTGGCGGCGGGTCTCCACGACGCCGGCCGCGCGCAGCCGGCCGAGGTGCCACGAGACGAGCGGCTGGGAGAGCCCGACATGGTCGGTCAACTCGGTCACGGTGGCGTCGCCGACGACGAGGCGCCGGACGATCCGCAGGCGGTTCACGTCGGCCATGGCCTTGTGAAAGACGCGCAACTGGCGCAGGTCCTCGGGCTGGGCGATTGCCGCAGCGATGGTGCTGCGGACTCGGGCGGGCGAGGGAGACAGAGGGGTTTTGCTCCGACTCGGGGTGGTCGACCGTCGCATCAACCACGGTTTATATCAATCGGCGTTGATGCTAGGCCGACGTGGTGGAGGTGTCAAGAGGCGAGCCGGGGCATCATGGCCGGCGGGCCTGCCCAAACTACACTCCCCCGATGGACCGTCGTCCGGCGCTGGTGCTGCTCGTCGTCTTCGGCACCGGGGTCTTCCTGGCGGGGCTCGAGCTGATGGTGACCGCCGTCGCCCTCCCATCCATCCTGGCCGACCTCGCCGATCCGAATGGTGCCTCCGCCTGGATCGAGTTGCGCAAGGCGAGCTGGATCATCAACGGCTACCTGCTCGTCTACATCCTGACGATGCCACTGGCGGGGCGGCTGGCTGATCTGTGGGGCGTGCGCCGGCTGTTCATCGGAGCCCTCGCCGTCTTCGTGACGGGTTCGGCCCTCGCCGGCGCCTCGCAAAATCTCGATCAGCTAATCGCTGCCCGCCTCCTGCAGGCCGTGGGCGGAGGTGTCCTCGTCCCGGTCGGGACGGCCGCGGCATCGCACCTGTTTGGCGGCGCGGCGCGCCCGCGGGCGCTCGGGGTCATCGGAGCCCTGACATTCCTGGGGATGGCCGCGGGTCCGGTGGTCGGTGCGGCGATCCTCGCTTCCGTCCATGCCGAAGGGGCTCTCGCCGCGGCCGGCGCCGGTCCCGACGATCCGTTGACGGCCGCATTGGCACCGGCCTGGCGTTGGGTCTTCTACCTCAACGTGCCAATCGGGATCGTCGCGTTGATTCTCGCCTGGGCGGCCTCCGCTGGCTGGGAGACCCCCCGCCGTCGCGGTCGCGTCGATGCCCTTGGCGCCGGCTGGTTCGGCCTGTCGCTGGTCGCCGGACTCGTCGGCCTCACCCTGCTCGGCACCAGGCAGCTTGCTGGGAGCTCGGCGGACCCCGCGATGGTCACGCTCGGCCTGCTGGTGATTGCCGCGATCGCCTCCTCCATCGCCGTCGTCCGAGGACTTCGTGTCCATGATCCGTTCCTTGATCCGCGGCTCTTCGGCAGCCTGACGTTCAGCTCGGCAGCGCTCGTGTCGCTCCTCACCGGCTACGGCTTCGCGACGGCGATCATCGGTGCGGCGGTCTTCGTCGATCGCGTGCTCTACGGCGGCCCGGACGAGCAGCGGCTCGCCCTGGGCGCACTCGCCGCGGCCACGGCGCTCGGCGCGCTCGCCTCGGGCTTCATCGTTCGCGTTCTCTCGCTTCGCCTGGTCACCATGGCGGGCCTCGCCCTGAGCGTCGGCGGCTTCGTGACGATGGCGTCGTGGACGCCGGATACGTCCATCACGACGGTGGCGCTGGCGCTCGGCACGTATGGATTCGGGTTCGGGCTGACCGTGACGCCACGATCGACCGCTGCCGTCGAGGCCGCCGGGCGGCGCTCGTTCGGGGTCGCCTCGGCCGTGGTGACGGTGGCGCGCATGGTCGGGATGGCGATGGGATTGGCGATCTTGACCGCGTACGGCTCGACCACCATCGATCGCCTGTCCGCCGACATCTACGCAACGCCCAATGCCTACCAGCAATTCATCCCCGCGTCGTTGCGCGATCGACCGCTGAAAGACCCCTTTGTCGTGGATGCGCTCGAGGAGTGGGCGTCGCGAGAGGCGGCTGGGATCATGGTCGGCCTGTTCGTGGTCGCCGCCGGGGTCACCGTCCTCGCTGTCCCGCCGTCGCTGGCGCTGGGCGGCCGGCGCGATCGGCGGGCGCGTATGCTGCTGCGCGACGCGCCCGCCGCCGAAGGACCCGACGCCGATGGCCTCGACCCATCCGAACCCGGCCTTGCCCTCTAGCCTGTCGCCCGGCACGATCCGGGTGGCGGCTGTGGTTGGCGAGACGGTCCATGAGTCAGAGGGCGTCGAGGCCCTGGCCGGGCTCATGGAGCTGCTCCGCCAGCCCGGCGCGGCAGTCTGGGTGGACCTGACGGCCCCCAGCCCCGAGCAGGCCAAGGAGGTGGGCGCCGCCCTGGCCCTTCATCCGTTGATCGTGGAAGACGTCCTCGAGGGAAACCAGCGAGCCAAGATCGAGACGACCGACGGGGTCATCCACGTCGTGCTCTTCCATCTGACTTACGACGAGAAGGTCGCCACCTCCGAGCTCGACATCGTCCTTGGGCCAGGCTTCGCTCTGACCGTCCACGAGGCCAGCTGGGATCCTCGCGACTCCGACCACCTGCGCTCCGGCATCGGGCCGGTCCTGCGCCATGGCCCGGACCATCTCCTGTGGGCGCTGGCCGACGACATCGTGGATGGCTACTTCCCCTTCGCGGATCGTCTCGGCGACGCGATCGACGACGTCCAGGACCAGGTTATTCGCAAGGCGACCCCCGAGACGCTCGAACAGCTCTTCCTGCTGAAGCGGGAGCTCATCGAGGTTCGCCGCGCCGTCAGCCCGGTCCGAGAGGTCTTCAACCAGCTCACCAACCGCGATATCGCGCTGATCGACGACGACGAGCTGGTCTACTACCGCGACATCTACGACCACATCATCCGGCTGACCGACGAGCTGGACAATTACCGCGAGCTTGCCTCGGCGACGCTCGACGTCTACCTGAGCACGATCAACAACAACCTGTCGATCATCATGAAGCGGCTGACCGGGGTTACGGTCATCCTGGCCGGCGTCGGCGCCATCGCCGGCGTCTTCGGGATGAGCGAGGCCGGGACCGCGCTCGGTGGTGCCGAAGCCGGCGGCTTCTGGCTGGTCAGCGCGATCACGATCGGGCTGGCCGCCACCGCGGCCATCGTCCTGCGCCGGATCGACTGGATCTAACTGCCCAGCTCGCGCAGGGAGGGCGCCCAGGGGCCCACGGTGCTTGCATCAACTGCAACCAGCGTTGCGCGCGCTCAATACGCCACGGGATTCGGGACCGTGGATTGCACGGCACGCAACTGTCTTGCGGATTCACGCTGCTACGTCCGGGGGCATGCTTCGGCATTGCATTGGACGTAAGGATTCGACAAGCCCTCACGTCGATGCCGACAGTGGTTGCAAAGCAAGCCGCCGCCGAGGACTTGCGGGTGATGCAAGCCGTCGACGGAACCGACCGACGTGCTACTGGCGCTCGAGGGCGCGTGCGATCCAGGCCAGCATCCGAGCCGCCTCGAATGGCGTCGAAAGCACGAGATCGGCGGCCTTGAGCACCTCGTCGGGCACGCCGTGCGGCCCCGTCACCCCCACCGTCAGGCCGTCGATCGCGGCCGAGTCGCGGGCGGCTCGGAGCGCGGCGAATGCGTCGGCATCGCTGATGTCGTCGCCGAAGGCGATCACCGAGGCCGGTCGCAGCTCGGCCAGCAGGCGTTCGAGCGCCTCGCGCTTGCCACCGGCTGAGCGCGGACGCAGGTCGACCACGAGCCGGCCCCGGTAGTGCGCGAGGTCATGCGCCGGCAGATCGCGGTCCACGGTCTCGATGGCGGCTTCGACGGCGGCGCGCGCCGAGACCCGGTCTTCGGCCTGGCGGACATGGAAGGCGACCGACGGCCCCTTACGTTCGACGAAGAGCCAGGCAGGCGAACCCAGGACGAGGGGGACCTGTTCGGCCAGGATGCCAGCCGGCGCGTGGGAAGCCTCGTGGCCCTCGCGGAACGACGTCACGAGTCGGGATGGGTCCCGACCCCGTGGGAATGTCCCCGCCTGCAACCCGTGGTCGCCAAGGTATGTGATGCCGCCCACGCGGACACGCGCGGCGACGTCGGCGACGGTCCGGCCGGTGAGGATCACGACGGCCAGCCGCTCCGGGCGCGTCTGCGCGATGCGGGCTAGCCTCCGCAGGGCGCGCTGGGCGAGCGGCACGATGGCCGCCGCGCCCGGATCTCGCGAGCCCTCGGCCAGCGTGCCATCGAAGTCGGCGATGATGAGCATGAGCCCCGGCCGCTCGGCGATCCGGGCGATGTCGCTGGCGGCGCGCCGGGCCACGATCAAGGCTTGACGTCCACTCCGGGCAAGATGGACTGGAGGCCGCGAACCATCATGTCCGCGCCGATCCCACCCGCTGCTCCGTCGCGGACGACCCCGTCGGTATCGATCCAGAAGTGGACCGGCAAGGCGATGGCGTCCCAGCTGCTGGCGACGTGCCCGTCCGTGTCGAGCCCAAGCGGAAAGGTCGCGCCCAGGCCATTGGCGAATCCGGCGACCACGCCTTCCTCCTCCTTGACGTCGATGGCCAGGACGACGAGGCCCGTGTTGCGGTAGCGCACGGCGAACCCGTTCATCAGCGGGAACTCGTCCTGGCAGGGCGGACACCAGGTGGCCATGAAGTTGACCCAGACGGGCTTACCCCGGAGGGCCGCAAGATCGATGATTCCGCCGCCGACCTGGGGCACGATCAGGCTCGGCGCCGGCTTGCCGATGTGGAAACCGGACCCGGCGCCGGTGCTGGCCGAGGCAGCTGCCGAGGCGGTTGGCTCGGTGGATGCGGTGGATGCACCGGCAGCACCAGATGCGCTCGCGGTGGGTTCGCTGGAGGCAGCGACGATCGACGGCGCTGGGCTGGAAGGGTCCGGAGGATCGGGCGCCAGGGCGAGGACACTGATCACGAGGACGGCCGCCACTCCGACGCCGGTGAGCAGGCCGGCGGCGATCGCGAATCGGGGCCCCATGGCATCGGAGGGTACCAGTACGAGCG
>CAYLSK010000165.1:0-6073 GCA_964385975.1 uncultured Anaerolineaceae bacterium
GCCTGCCGGCGCGACCGGTCCTGTCGGTCCTGCCGGTGCGACCGGGGCTGCCGGTCCTGCCGGGCCTGCCGGTGCGACCGGTCCCACCGGCCCAGCCGGCGCGGGTGCCACTGGCTACTTGCGAGTGCCGGGGACCATCTCAGCCGACGACGAGGCCGCCAAGACGGTCACGGCGACGTGCACCGGTGGCACGAAGGTCATCGGCGGTGGCTTCGAACTCGGCAGTGTCAGCGACACCAACGTGCTCGTCCTGGCGAGTTTCCCATCGAGCGACACGGTCTGGTCGGTATCCGGCTCGGATATGACGGGCGGCGGCGACCGCAGCTACGCCATCCGCGCCTACGCGATCTGCGCGACCGTGGCGCCATAAGCGAAAACTCACCGTCCGGCCGACTAAGCCGTCGCTCAGTTGGTCCCGCCTGTCCCGAACTGCCGATCGCCGCTCTCGTCAAGGCTCGGCTGGATGTAGCCGCGGTCGTGCATTCCCGGTCCAGCCTGGCGCAGTGAATGGCCACGTCCGGATTCGCCGAGGTGACCGCCGCCACTTCCTCGGGGGCGGGGTCGCGATCTGCCGCGCTCCCCTCCACCTCATGCATCGCAGTCTTACCGGCGGAGTATCGCGGCGTCCAAGGGTTCGGGACAGTGGCGAAGGCCTCGACCTCGTGCTCAGCCGCCAGTGTCGAGTGCCTGCGCAGCTTCGTAATTGGTAGTGAAGGCCCGGATGTAAGACTCCCACGCATGACAAACGCGACACGGACGAACAGCCACGATTATCAGTTCGTCCTGATCAACCCGAGATCGTGCGACAGGGCGACATCGCCGCCGGGGACGTCCCCGACCAGTAGGGACGCGCCTCGTCGCGACCGATGGCACCGTCCATTACTACGCTCGGATCTATGCGTGGACGGGTTCTGGGCGACGTTCGATGGCCTCGCCAGCCATGGGCGGATCGCTACAACCCGCTGACCGTCGACGACGTCTGACCGCCGGCGTCAGCCTGCCGTCGGGTCTCGATCCTCTCCGTGTCTCCTCCTGGCTGGCTCTCGGCCGGGACTGCAATCGCCTCCACGCTGATCGGCAGCGAGAACGCGAAGGTCGAGCCGCGGCCCAGCTCCGACTCCAGCCAGAGCCGGCCGCCGTGGTGCTCGACGATCTCCCGGCAGATCGACAGCCCCAGGCCCGTGCCCCGTGGCTTGTCCGTCAGCGTGTCGCCGGCCTGGCCGAACTGCTCGAACACCCTGGCCTGGTCCTCCGGCGCGATACCGACGCCCGTATCGGCGACGCTGACGACGACGGAGGCGCCGGAGGGATCCACACGAGCAGAGCAGGTGATGGAGCCGGCCGCGGTGAACTTCACGGCATTCGAGATCAGGTTGATAACCACCTGGATCAGCCGGTCCCGATCACCGGTGATCGACGGCAGGCCCGTTTCGAGGTTCACGATCAGCTCTGGACCGGAGCCTGTCAGGAGCGGCGCCGTGGCGGCGGTCGCTCGCGTGATCACCTCTGACAGATCGACGACCTCGCGCCGCCACTCCATCCGGCCCGCCTCGATCTTGGCGAGGTCGAGGGTGTCGTTGATCAGGGTCGTCAGGCGTTCGCCCTCCTCGACGATGATTCCGAGGTTGTCCGACACCTGGCGCATCGCCCGGTCGCGCGTTGGGTCCCCGGCCGGGACCGACGGGAAGATCGCGTCTTCCAGGCGCCGCCGGATGAGCTTGGAGAAGCCGACGACGGAGGTGAGCGGCGTTCGCAGCTCGTGGCTCACGTTTGAAAGGAAGGCCGTCTTGCTGGCCGAGGCCGCCTCGGCGGCGACCCGCGCCGCTTGCGCCTCCTCGATCGCCGCGGCCAGGGCAGCCGTTCGTTCCACGACTCGCCGCTCGAGCGCCTCCTTCTGGGACTCGACCTCTCCGTAGAGGCGGGCGTTCTCGATGGCGGCCGCGATCAGGTTGCCGACCGTGTACAGGAGTGGCCCGTCGCCGGGCCGCACATCTCGACCCGATACCCGGTTGTCGACAGCGAGCACCCCGACCGACCGACCCTTCGAGACGAGCGGCGTCCCGAGGAACGAGCTCACCTCCATCATCTCGGCGAAGGCCCGATTACGTTCGTCCGGGTCGTGATCGGCGTCTCGAAAGAGGAGCGGCCCCTCCGCGTGGTAGAGCTGGACAAGCTGCGAGACCGTCCGATCGAATGGCAACTCGAGCTCCGCGACGAGCGCCGCCATCTGCGCGTTGCCGCCGACCGATCGGCCGCCGCACAGCACGCCGCGCTCTTCGTCGGCCAGCAGGACGAGCGCACGATCGAAGCGCAGGTGACGGATCACGGCAGCCAGCGAGCGATCCAGCAGCTCGTCGCGATCGAGCGTTGAACCGGCCGCGGCGGCCAGCTCGTTGAGGGTCATCAGCTCGGCGACGCGGTCCTGAAGATCCTGGTTGGCTTCCTCGGATCGGCGGTACGCAAGTTCCGTCTGTTCCTGCGCGGTACGCAGGGCGCTCGAGCGGCCGCGTGCCGCGCCCCCGTACAGGACGAGTCCGGCTGGGAGCAGCGCCGCCAGCACGACCGCCACCGAATCCCAGGCCGGGCCACGAAGCACGAGATAGGCGAGGACGACGGCCGAGCCGAGGATCCCAACAACGACGGCGCGCCGATCCAACGCTAGCGACTCCCCGTCCGGCTCAGCCGGCGGCGCCGGAAGCCCGAACGACCGCCTGGTGGACCGCGGCCTGATCGAAGGTGGGTGCGGCGAGTGACGCGATCGCGCTCAGCAATCGCAGGTCTGAGGCGTGGAACTCGATCGGCTCGCGAGAGATCGTGCCGATCACCCCGATCCGTTCGCCGCGGACCCGCAGTGGCGCGGCGACCAGCGAGGCGAACTGCCGCTCCGATTCGGTCGCCCGCGGGTCGGCCGCGATGTCGTTCACGATCTCCGGATCGCCGCCCAGAATCGCCCCGAGAATGCCTGCGCCAGACAGGTGGTCGGCAATCGGATGAAGCGCCCCTTCACCGGTTGGCCGTGTCGCCAGGCGTGGGCCGTCATGCTCTCGAAGCAGGACGAATCCCGCCCCGCCTGACGGCAGGCGGCTCGCCTCGGCGATCGCCACCCTGGCCACCGCATCGATCTCGAGGGTCGCGCCGATCTGGTCGGCCAGGTCGTAGATGAGGTTCAGCTCTCGATAGCGATCGAGCGCCTCACGCGCGAGCGCGCGCTTGTCCGTCTCGCGGGCGCCGGCGTAGCTCAACACGGCCGCGATCGACCCGGCCGGCCGCGGCCCCTCGACCCAGCCGACCGTTTCGCCTTCGATGACGATCGGATGGCGCTCGACCGGTGCGTCCGTCGGCGCGGCTCCGATCTGGCGGTCGAGGATCACCTCGCCATCGATAGCCGTGATCGTCAGGCGCGCGTCCGTTCCTGCGAGCAGCATGGACAGCATCGGCGCGACGTGGCGGTGCCGGACGATCAGGCGGCGTAGCTCGAGCGCCTCCATCAGTTCGGGCCCGCCCGCAGACCCAGGACCTCACGCGCTCGTCGGAGCAGCTCATCGGGGTCGAACGGCTTGGTCATGTACAGGTCCGCGCCGGCAGCCATGCCCTGTTCTCTGTCGTAGGCCTGGCCCTTGGCCGTAAGCAGGACGACATAGGTCTCGGCCAGGCCGAGGTCCTGCTTGATCATCCGGCAGACCTCGAAGCCACTTCGCCTGGGCATCATGACGTCGAGGAAAATCAGGTCAGGATGGTGGTGCTCCATCACGCTCAGGGCCTCGTCGCCGTCCGCGGCGGTCAGCAGCTCGACGCCGTCGTCCTCGAGCTCCTCGAGCGTCTGCTCGATGAGCAGCCGGATGTGCTGCTCGTCGTCGACGATGAGGACGGTCGGCATCGGATCGGGTCCTTTCCGCGCGGCTCGAAACCGCGACCTGCGGCGCACCTGACGGTCCGACCACGATGCCGGAAACACCGGGTCCGTGCAACCACCGGTTGGCCCAACGAGATAGGCCAACGATGCGGCACCATACGGGGATGCACGTCCCCGAGGTCCGCGTCCCCGAGATCCACCCGATGCGATCGCTGGGGCTGCTCTCCATCGCACACTCGGTCAACCATGCCCAGGCCGTCCTCCTGCCCCTGATCTTCCTCAAGGTGATCGACGAGTTCGGGGTCAGCGTCCAGACGATCGCGTTCCTGGCCGCGATCGGGAGCTTCTCGTCGGGAATCGTCCAGCTGAGCTATGCCGGGCTGACCCGGGTGGTGTCGCGCCGGCGGTTGTTGGGGGCCGGAGGGATCCTGTTCGGTGGTGGCTTCGCGGCCCAGGCCCTGGCCGGAGGCTTCCCGACCTTCGCGATTCCCAACGTCCTGTCGCGGATCGGTGGTTCGCCACAGCATCCGGTTGGCAACGGCCTGCTGGCCGAGCAGTTCCCTCCCGAGCGACGCGGATTCGCCATCAGCGCGCACATCGCCGGTGGCAACGTCGGGACCGTGGTCGTCGCGCTCATCGGCGTGCCGCTCATCGCTGCCGTCGGCTGGCGCGGCGCGTCTGTGGCATTCGGGCTGCCGGCGATCGTCATCGCGATCGCCATCCTGCTGTTCGTCCGCGAGCGCGGCACGGATCGGGTGGCGGCGGTCGCCGAGGGGAGCGTTCGCTCGGCATTCAAGCGGATCCTGCGCGACCGCGACCTGCGCTGGCTCTACCTGACCTCCGTCCTGGGCGGCGGCGGGCGCGGCCTCGGGGTGGTCAATCTCTTCGCGTTGATCTACATGACGCGAGTGCTCGGTCTGGGCGAGGCGACGTCCGGGCTGATGTACGGCGCGCTCATCGTCTTCTCGGTCCCGATGCCGCTGATCGCCGGCTGGCTGTCCGACCGGATCGGTCGCAAGCCGCTGATCGTCGGAGTTTATCTCGGTGGTGCCATTGGCTTCGTCGTATTCCTGATGGCCGGCTCGTCCATGCTCGGGTTGTGGGCGGGGATCGTCCTGATGGGCCTCTTCAGCTTCGCCGAGAGCCCGCAGCTCCAGGCGCTGCTGGCGGACATTGCACCGCCATCGACACGGGATGCCTCCTACGCGCTCTACTTCACGATGGCCTTCGGGGTGGGCTCGCTGTGGACGGCGCTGTACGGCGAGATCATCGACACCGCCGGCGAGCCGGCGGGCCTGCCGATCGTCTTCGTGTTGATGGCGCTGACCTTCGTGCTGGCCGCGATCTTCACGCTGCCGATCCGGGCTGAGGAACGCGCCCGTGCCAATGCGGTGCACGAGGCAGGGCTCGGCGGCGAGTAGGCGTCGGTGTAGCTGCTGCCTGCTACGGCGCCGCCACGTACCAGTTGCCGCCGATCCCCTGACCGTTGGTGTCGCCGGCCGTCGTGTCGCCATTGAAGTAGTAGAGCGGCGCCCCGTTGTAGGCCGCCTGCATCGTGCCGTCCGGCCGGGCGAAGGTGGTGAGCGTCCCGGTCGCGCCGGAGCCCGCCTTGAGGGTGTCGGCCGTGGTCACCACGAGCGGCGGCCAGGTCTGGGCGCAACTGTCGGTACAGGAGCTGGTGTTCGCGCTGTCGGGCTTGAAGGTGTACAGGGTGCGGCCGTCCTCACCGGTCAGGTAGGCGCCGACCGAGCCCGAGGCGGCATCGACCACGTACGCCTCGGCGCCGCCGGACGAAGGCTTCGCCGTCGCCGCCGTGCCGTAGTCGCCGCGGCTGTAGCCACCCCCGCCCGTCGACGCCGAGGCGGAGGCCGCTGGAGTCAGGCTACCTGTCGGCGCCGCCGAGCGGACCTCCTGTCCGGCCTCGGTGCAGGCGGTTACCAGGAGGATCGCCGCGACGAAGCCGGCCAGGCGCCCGATGCGAGGGTGGTTCGGGATCGATCGCATCGGGCTCCTCTGGGTCGCGACATCCGCCATCGCATCCTACGCTGCGATCCGCCAACCGGTTTTCGACCGCCGGGCGTGAGCGCCTGGTCCGCCCGCTTGCGCTATCATCCATCAGCCCTGTACAAACGGGCACCTCGGTCGGGGCGTGGCGCAGCTTGGTAGCGCGTATCGTTCGGGACGATAAGGTCGGAGGTTCAAATCCTCTCGCCCCGACCA
>CAYLSK010000166.1:0-6046 GCA_964385975.1 uncultured Anaerolineaceae bacterium
CTCGGCGTTCCGGGCGAGCTCCACCGTCCGGGCCCATGCATCCGCCGGCCGCCAACCGTCGTACTCGCCCTTCCAACCCTGCGGCGCCATCAGACCAACCTGCATTCCGACCTCCTTGTGTCACCGCATGTTGACGGGTCGGCCGGAATGGTGTCTCGCGCCGGCCGTCGCGCGACGCGGGCCAACCGGCCGTCGCCGGCTCCGGCGACCTATCCTCGCGACCTGTGAAGGAGCCACCGATGTCGACCGAGCGCCGCTTCGATCCAACCGCCGAGCTGGCAGGACCGCCCGATCCCTGGGCCTACACGGGCCAGCCGAGCCTGCGCTCCGGCCCGCCGTATCACATGACCGAGATGATCGATGCCGAGCCGGCGCTGGCCCGCCGGCTCCTCGCGCACGACCCCGAGTCGAGCGGAGCGGCGGCGCTTGCGGCGGCCATCCGGGGAGCAGCATTGGCCGGCGAGCCGGTGGTGGTGACGGGCTGCGGGACCTCGGAGCACGCGGCGCTCGGAGCGGTCGAGATCCTGCGCGACGCGCTGCGGACGGCCGGTCTCGCGAACGCCACGATCCAGGCGGAGCAGGCCTTCGAGGTCTCGCTGGAACCGCTCTCGCGTGGTCTGGTCATCGGGATCTCGCACGAAGGCGGAACCGGTGCCACGAATGCCGCCTTGGCGGCGTCACGGGCGGCCGGTGCCCGAACGGCTGTCGTGACCGCCAGTCGCCGATCCCCGGCCGGGGCGATTGCCGAGATCGTCGTCGAGACGGGCGAGCTGGACCAGAGCTGGTGCCACACGATCGGCTACCTCAGCCCGATGCTCGCGGCCGCGACGGTCGGGTCCCTCCTGTCCAACCGAACGCTCGTCGCCGAGGCCGTCGTGCAGCTCCTCGCCGCCGGAACTCGCGACGTGGCCGGCGCCGAACGGATCGCCGCGGAGCTCGCCGGCGCGGTCCATCTGCTGGTGATCGCGTCGGGCGCGGACCGGCCGGCCGGCCGGGAGCTCGTCCTCAAGGTCGAGGAGGCCTCGTGGTTGCCCTCCGCCTTCCGCGACCTCGAGACCTTCCTCCACGGACACCTGCCGGCGACGGGGCCGGAGGCGGGGCTGGTCCTGATCCTGTCCGACCGAGCTGGCCGGGTTGAGCGACTGGCGCGGGCCCGCCAGGCCCTGGCGGCCGCCCGCGAGATCGGCCTCCGCACGGCGGCCATCCTGGCGGCCGATCTCGATGCCGCCATCGAGCCGGCGTTGACGCCGGCTGGGCGGCTACTGGTGGCGGAGGCGGCCGGACTGCCCTCGCCTGTCGCGGCCCTGTTCGGGACGGCGACACCGCTTCAGCTCCTGACGGAGCGGCTGGCGCGGGCCCGCGGCACGAACCCAGATCCGATCCGGCGCGACGACCCGACCTACGTCCGAGCTGCCGACGCGGCCGGAAGCTGAGTCAGTCAGCGTCGCGGCGCGACCCTCAGGCAACAGCAGGCATGGAAGAATGCCTCGCGGCCTCGCTGATGCCGAATTCGCGACGCGCGATCGCGCCAATCGAAGCTGCGGAAACGTTCGGCATACCTAGGGCTGTGACGTCGACTGGCAGTCGCGGTCGAACCCGGAAGGTCGCCGGAGGCTGACCGAGGCCTCAGACTCGACCGATCAGGGCTTCGCCCATCACGTCGATCATGTCCAGGTCCCAGGGCAGGAAGTCCTGGAGCATGATCCGCTCGGCTCCGGCCGCTTCGTAGCGACGGACCGCCTCACGTGCTCGTTCGGGCGTGCCGGTGATCCAGCGAGTATCGCGCTCGGAGAGCCACGCGACGTCCTCGGCATCCGAGCCGAATGCCTGCGCCGCCGCCGAAACCCGATCTGACATCTCCGCCTCGTCCCGGCCGATCAGGACGCCGACCATCGCCGAGCGGGCGAGCGTGCTCGGGTCGCGACCGATCGCCTCGCAGGCATTGTCAAGCTCGGCGTAGGCAGCGCGCGTGTGCTCGGGACTCTGCGTGTTCAGATTGAATTCGTCGGCATAGCGGGCCGCCAGCCGGAAGGATCGTGGAGTACCGCCACCGCCGATCAAGATCCGCGGCCGAGCACCCCCGATCGTCGTCCGTGGGCGGCCGGGCACGTCGACCGGCTTCGGGTGGAAGTTGGCATTCGCGACCGATGTCTGGTGACCCACGTACGACCAACCGTCAGGCTCACCCCACAATCCGCGCAGGATGGCCAGGGTGTCCTCGAGCAGGTCTGCTCGTTCGCGAATCGCTGGGAAGGGCAGGCCGAGCTGGCGGTGCTCCAGCTCGTTCCATCCCGCTCCCACGCCGACTTCGATCCGACCGCCACTCATCTCGTCGACGGTCGTCACGACCTTGGCGAAGTTGCCCGGATGGCGGAACGTCATCGGCGAGACGAGGGCCCCAAGCCCGATGCGATGGGTCTCCCGGGCCAGACCGGCAAGGACCGCCCAGGCGTCGGTTGTCGGGCGTCCGGCTGGGCCCGGAAAGCTTGCGTAGTGGTCGGACCGGAAGAGCGTCTCGAACCCGTTCGCCTCGGCTCGTTTGGCGATCGCGACCTGGTCGCCATAGCTCAGGCCCTGTTGTGGTTCGATCATCAGCGCGAAACGCATCAGGACTCCTGCGGGTTACGCGAACCGTTCAGATTGACAGGATGATCCGGGTCTGCGATATTGTTCATGTGACACGAACTATAGGGGCTCCGGCGGACCCGACGGCTGCCATCATCGCCGATTTCCGGGCGACGATGACCCAGCTCAAGTGTGCTTCGAGCGAACGACTCCTGCGCGAAGGCGTGAGCATGGGGCAGATCCACATCATGTACACGGTGCAGCGCCATGGCGACATGACGATGAGCCGGCTGGCGGACGTCTTGAACGTGTCGGATTCGAACGCCACCGGCCTGGTCGACCGGATCGAGGAACGCGGCTTCATCCAGCGGGACCGGGTGCCGACGGATCGTCGGGTCGTCCTGATTCGAGTGACCGAAGCCGGCGAGAAGCTGCTCAGGGAGGTCGACGCACTCACCGACGAGATCCTCCGGACCGTCCTCGGCCGGCTCGATCCAGGTCAATTGCTCGGAGTCGGCCAGGCCGTGGCCGATCTTCGCGCCGCGATCGATGCGACCGTCGGATTGGACGTGGACCGCCATGGCGTCTCCACATCCGCTCCACGTTCGCAGTTGAGCATGCGAGACACCTACGTCGCCAGCCAATCAATCATCAAGGAAGGGACTGATCACTGATGGAATCGTTCCCGGCTGAGAACGGCGGGCAGCGCGTCCCGTCACTCGCCGAAGACCCCGCCCTCGGCCTCAGCCATCGAGCGAAGCTCGAGATCCTGGGCGCCGTCATGCTCGCTCTCTTCCTGGGCGCCCTCGACCAGACCATCGTGGGAACCGCTCTGCCGCGCATCGTCACCGACCTGGGCGGCAACGAGTACTACAACTGGGCCTTCACGATCTACCTGCTGACCTCGACGATCACCGTGCCGTTCTACGGCAAGCTCTCCGACCTGTACGGTCGCAAGCCGCTGCTGATGATCGGCGTGATCATCTTCCTGGTCGGCTCCGCGCTCTCAGGCCTGTCGCAGAACATGGGCATGCTCATCCTGTTCCGCGGCATCCAGGGCCTGGGCGCAGGCTCGCTCTTCCCGATCTCGCTCGCCGTCATCGGCGACCTGTTCAGCCCAAAGGAGCGGGGCAAGTACCAGGGGCTGTTCGGGGCCGTCTTCGGGCTCAGCTCGATCGTCGGGCCGTTTGCCGGCGGTTTCCTGACCGACACGGTCGGCTGGCACTGGATCTTCTACGTCAACATTCCGATCGGGATCGTCAGCCTGTTCGTGCTGGCTCGGCTGCTCCCGACCATCAAGCGCCCCGATGCGACGCGAAACCTCGACTTCCTCGGGGCGGGCATCTTCACGGTCGCCATCAGCGCCCTGCTCATCGGCTTGACCAACAAGCAGTCGGCCGATTGGGCGACGCCCGAGGTCGGCGGCCTGATCGGTATCGGGCTCCTGCTGGGCGCGGTCTTCGTGCTCGTCGAATCGCGGGCCAGGGAGCCGATCATCCCGCTTGGCCTGTTCCGCAACCGGACCTATGCCTCGTCAATGCTGTCGACCTTCCTGGTCAGCTTCGGCTTCTTCGGGGCGATCGTCTTCCTGCCGCGCTGGTTCCAGTTCGTGGCCGGATCGAGCGCTCGTGACTCGGGCTTGCAGATCCTGCCGCTCCTGGCCGGCCTGATCGTCAGCTCGATCACCGCCGGGATCCTCGTCTCGCGGACCGGCCGCTACAAGATCATCATCCTGAGCGGGCTCGTGATCATGACGGTCGGCCTGGTGCTGATGACCCAGCTCAAGGCCAACACGGACCTGCCCACCCTGTGGGTCTGGATGTTCGTCGCCGGCGCCGGCATCGGCCCAACTCTGTCGGTCTTCACGATCGTCGTCCAGAATGCGGTTCCGTTCCGCCAGCTCGGGGTGGCGACCAGCAACCTGACCTTCTTCCGCCAGATCGGCGGCTCGGTCGGACTGGCGATCACCGGGACGATTTTCGGCAACCGATTGGTCGAGGAGCTGCCCGGTCAGCTCACCGCGGCCGGGGTGCCGCAACAAGCCGTCAGCCAGTTCACCGGTGCCGGCACGGGCGCGTTGGACAACCTGATCGGCGTCGGCGGCGACCTCGGAGCGCAGATCCTGGCGCTCGTCCCGGCGGCCGTTCGATCCACAGTCGAACCGCTCATCCCGGCCATCGTCGGTGGCATCCACAACGCCTTCACGATCGCGGTCACCGCGACCTTTCAGATTGGCGTCGTGTCCACAATCCTGGCGGTCGGGGCAGCCTTGATCATGCAGGAGATCCCGCTCCGAACCACGATGGGCGAGGCTCCCGTGCCGACAGAGGCTCCCGTGCCGACGGAGGCGCCCGTCGCAACCGACGCGCCGCAGCGCTGGACCGGCTCCCCGACCACCGACTGACATCGCTCCTCCTCTCGCTCGACGGCCCCGGTGGTCCCCACCGGGGCCGTCGTTCGTCCCCGGCAGTACGATGCCCGGGCCATGAACCCGAAACCCGCGCCGTATCCGGCGCACCTGCAGGCGCCGGGCACGGCCGGCGCGCCGTTCGAGGCACTGCTCGACGTGGAGGCGCTGCCGGCGGGTTCGCTCCGCCGGGTGTCGCGCGCCGACGTGGACGTTCTGCTCGCCCACACGTCGGCTGGAATCGTGGCCACTGACGATCGCTGCCCGCATATGAGCGCACCGCTCTCGATCGGCGAGCTCGATGATTGCGTGGTGACCTGCCCGCTTCACGATGGCCGCTTCGATCTGTCGACCGGTGACCCGGTCCAGATGCCTACTACGGGCGGCCTCTACCCCGACGGGCGGTACCACCCGGTCTGGACGCCAGACGGTCGCGAGCCGAAGACGGACCTGCCAGGCAAGAAGGCGGAGGCCCGGCGACTGACCCGGGTCCAACGCTTCCGCTACTACCCGGTCCGAATCGTGGACGGCCGGATCGAGGTCGCGTTGCCGCCGGTTCCGGTGACGGCGGCGGCGGCAACGCCGGCGCGGGGGGCCGGCCGACTGACGGCGGCCGCCGAGTGAGGCGTCACGTCGGAAGTCGTGGGCGCCGCCTGGGTTGACGCGGCATGTGGCGGTTTCGTCGCATCACCCCAATTCCTGTCATTTGACCCTCACCAGCGAGCCCGGCCCACCCGCCCGGGGCCCGACGATCGTCGCTGCCGACTTGGCGGGTGTTGAGCGGCGGGCCGGCCGACGCCGATTTCCAGCCAGGTTGGCGTACCCAACCGATCGCGATCCCGCCCGAGTCGATAGCTCCAGGTCCATTGGAATGCACGACGTGATCCGCCAGATCTGGTCGAGAGTGCCAGCGTGGTTGGCAAGAACAACAGTCCGTGGCCCGTTGACCAGCCACCTTGGAAACTGAGGCGAGCGCAGCCCGGCCCGGCACTCGCCCCGGGCGCACCCGCCCGGCGCCACGGGCGCACCCGCCCGGCGTCCCGGGTTATGCGCCGGGCGGCTCCGGCTCGCCAT
>CAYLSK010000167.1:0-6010 GCA_964385975.1 uncultured Anaerolineaceae bacterium
GTCCAGCTGACCTCGAACTGGCCGATCGCGCCCGACTCGAACCGGATGAGCGCGACCGCGTTGTCCTCGTCGTCGATCGGATGGACGAGCGTGTCGGTGTGGCAGAGGACCTCGAGCGGTCGGTTTCCCTTGCCCACGAAGTTGCGGATGATCTCGATGCAGTGGCAGCCGAGGTCGATGATCGCGCCGCCGCCGGTCAACCGGCCGTCCCAGAACCAGGCCGAATGCGGTCCCGGATGCGTCTCGCGCGAGCGAACCCAGGTGACGTCGCCGATCGCCCCGGCACGCACCGATGCGACTGCCTTCAGTGACTTCGGCGTGTAGCAGAGATCCTCGAGGTAACCGGCGAAGACCCCGGCCCTCTCGACCGAGTCGAGGATCCGCCGGGCTTCCTCGGCGGTCCGCCCCAGCGGTTTGGTGCACAGGACGGCTTTCCCGGCCCGGGCCACGATGGCGATCGCCTCTTCGTGCAGGAAGTTTGGCAGACCGACGACGACGACGTCCGTCTCGGGATGTTCGATCGCGGCAACCAGATCGGTCGTGTGCTCCGGGATCGACCAGCGCCGGCTAAAGTCGACGCCGCGCGCCTCGCTCCTCGAGTAGACGACCCGAACGCGATCGCGGCCACGCTGGCCGTGCAAGGTATTCGTGTAGAAGTCGCCGATCAATCCGGTGCCGAGCATCGTGATCGAATGACCGTCCATGAAGGGCTCCTCTCCTCTAGGGTTGGGGTCGAGCGAACGCGAAGACGTGAGCCGGGTTCTCGACGAATAGCCGATGACGGATCGCCTGGTCGATCCCGGCCGCGGCCATGGCCTCCGTGAACCCGCCGAGCAGCCAGGTGAGCCCGGGGGCGCCGCCGTGAACGCGGTAGTAGCGCCGTCGCGCGGCGTCCATACCCAGGACGATCCGATCAGCCAGCCCATCCTCCGCCATCCATTCGATGAGCCGGATCGTGCCGTTCGGCGCGTCGCCCCAGCGGAATGACTGGTCGTATTCGGCGAACGCGCCGCTCGAGAGCAGCTCGCGGTGGTAGCCGCGGTCCACGACCTTGTCGACGTGACTCAGGGCGACATGCGAGGCATCTACGCCGAGGTCGGCGAGGACACGGATCTGCTCCAGGGCGCCGATGCCGCCCTCGCAATGAGTAAGGATCGGAACCCCGGTCCGGCGATGCGCCTCCGCCGCCGCTTCGAAGATTCGGCGATCGCGGGCGGATGGGCCACCCTCGCTCCCGGCGACTTTCAACACGCCCGCGCGATGGGTCGTGCGGCGGACCACCGGCCCGGCGTAGTCGTAGGCGTCGATCCCGTCGGTTACGTCCAGGACGAACAGCTCGGCCAGCTCGCTCACCGTGATCCGCGCGCTCCAGTGGGTGGGTCCGTAATAGCGGTCGTGGTGGAGCCCAGTCGGGGCGACCAGGTGGATGTCGGTCCGCCGTGCGAGATCCGCGAGCTTCTCGATGCTCCGACCCGCGTCGCAGGGCATCGCATCCACGACCGAGCGGAGGCCGAACGCGACCGCTTCGGACACCTCGACCGCCATCGCCTCGACGTCGCCGAGGTCGAATTCTGGGACCATCTGGACGGGCCGCCCGCCATCGATCACGAGATGCTCGTGGGCGTAGGTGACGCCCAACTCGCCGGGTTCGATGTCGCCCAGGACGGTCCGAACGAAGGTCATCGGGCGATGGCCCGCGGGGCCGCCGCCAGCTCGAGGATCGCGCCGTCGGCGCGCAATCGATCGCGCAACGCGACGACGTCGATCTCGCGCGGATCGCGCTGCGCGGCGACCGCCTGGGCGGCTGCCGTGCCCGCCGCCTGGCCCATCGTCATGCACTGTGCCATGCTCCGGACCGAGGCGTGGGCATCGTGGGTGGCGCTGAAACAGCGGCCGGCGACCAGCACGTTGGCGGCATCACGAACGACAAGGGTCCGATACGGGATGCCGACCGCCTCGCCGTCGGGCAGGTACTGCCAGACCGTGTCGGCGCCAGCGTGGTGGTCCTCGATCGGGGCACCGCACAACCCGATCGCGTCGTCGAAGGAGCGCGCGTCGAGGACGTCGTCGCGGGTGAGCCGCGCGTCGCCATAGACCCGGCGCGTCTCGCGGACACCGATTTGGGTGCCCAGTGCGACGAGCGATGCCCGCTCATAGCCGGGGACCCGGTCGACCAGGAAACGAACGTACTCGAGCGCCTGGTGGCGGCCGGCCATCTCCGCCTCGGTCAGGAACCACGGGTCGGTGGCGTTGACGATCCGGCCGTTCGAATCCCGGCGATACGAATCGAGGCGGGTCATCACGGTTGCGATCATTCCATCGACTGGCGTGATGTGGTCGCTGCCCTCGCGTCGCGGCAGGTCGTACTTGCCGGACTCGGCCGCCTCGGCCATCAGCTCGTGGAAGGCCGACTTTGAGACCGAGCGCCGGAGCTCGAGATCCACGTTGACCATCCGGAACGTCGTGGTCAGCGTCTGGGCCGGATCGAGCTCGCCCGCGGTCTCATACCCGAAGCCGGCGAATGCGCACAGGTCGGCGTCTCCGCTCGCATCCACGAAAACCCTCGCATCCACCCGACCGAGTCCGGCTCGTGTCGCGACGACCACGGAGGAGACCCGCCCATCCCGGACATCCACATCCTGTAGGAGGGCGTGGAGCAGGACCCTTGCCCCGGCGCCCGTCACGAGATCCTCCCAGGCGACCTTCAGGTGGTCGGCCAGATAGGTGACGCCTGTCCCGGCGCCGTAGGTGTTCGGTCGCTCGATGACCGGCCCGAGGCCGCGCAGCGCAGCGACCACGTCGTCGCCGATTCCCCCGACGACCTTGCGGGCGTGCGAGCCGGGCGTATAGAAGCCGTAGAACGTGTCCAGGACTGCGGTGCTCGTCCCGCCAAGGAAGGGCAGGCGGTCGATCAGCAGGACGCTGACGCCACACCGGGCTGCAGCGATCGCCGTGGTCGAGCCCGCCGAACCCGCCCCGATCACGCAAACGTCGACCGCCGCGATGACCGGCGCCTCGCTCGTGACGGTCATTGCCCCGGCCCCGACGCTTCCTCGGCCGACACCGTGACCACGGACCAGCCCCCGTCGATCTTGAGCAGCTGGCCGGTCACGACGCGCGACTCGTCGGAGAGGAAGTAGAGCGCGGCGTAGGCCACCTCGTCCGGATCCATCATTTCGCCGGCCAGTGGTTGCTTGCGCCGCGTGAATGCCCGGATCCGGTCGTCGCTCGCCGCCCGCGCCGCCATTGGCGTGTCGGTCAGCGACGGTGCCACCGCATTGACCCGGATCCGGTCGCGAACGTACGTAGCCGCCATCGTGGTCATGAGCGCCGTCGTCGCCCCTTTCGCCGCCGCATAGGCGTGGGTCGCGAAGAATTCCGGGACCGGGTCGGTCGCGGTGACGCTGCCCATCAGCAGGATCGAGCCGCGGGTCCCCGAACTGTTCGGCGGCTGCCCGCGCATCTGGCGGACGACGGCGCGGCAGGTCAGGGCCTGGCTCCGCAGGTTGATCGCCAGGGTGCGCTCCCACCCCTCGGCGCTCAGCTCGTGGATCGGTCCATCGCCGAACCGCCGGCCACTGCCGCCGGCCACGGCGAACAAGCCGTCAATCCGCCCGAACTGCTCGACCGCGGCCCCGATCGCCTGGTCGACCTCCGATTCGGCGGTCAGATCGGCAGCCGCCCAGCCGGCTCGCCCGCCGGCCTGCACCAGCCCGGCGGCGAGGGCCTGGGCGTGGTCGGCCGTGCGCGACACGATGAAGACCGACGCCCCTTCGGCCGTCAGGCGGCGGGCGCTCGCCGCCGCGATCCCGGTCGAGCCGGTGACGAGGCAGACCCGATCGAGAAGGCGATCCATCAGCCGGTCTCCAGGACGGCACGCGCGGTTGGCGCATCGGTCACCAGAATCCGGACGACGCCAGTCGCCAGTGCCCCGCGGATCGCCATCGCTTTCTCGAGTCCGGCCGCGACCGCGACGACCCGCCGCGCCCGGCGGAGCTCGTCCACGCCAATCGCCATCGCCCGCTCGGCCAGGTCCGGCGCGATGAATTCGCCGGCCTCGTTGAACGGGTGGACGACGAGATCGCCGACGGCGCCGAGGCCGACCAGTCGGGCAACAGTCTCCGCGTCGAGGACGCCCGACCGCAGCAGCGACGAGCTCGTCTGCCCGGAGTCGCTGGGCATGGCGCCGATGCCGACGATCGCGAGGCTGATCGTTCCGAACCGATCCGCCGCATCGGCCACATCGGGTTGGCGAAGGAGCGCCCGGCGCAGTGCCCGCGAATCGACGAAGGCCGGGGCGAAGAGGGCGTGGTGTGCCGCGCCCAAGCGATCCGCCAGGAGGCGCGACAGCTCGCCCGGCTCGCGCTCGCGATCGAGCTTGCTCGATCCGCCGGCCAGTTGAACGACCGCGATCGAGGAATCGCTTCGGGCGGGCATCTCGCGGACGACCGTGGCCAGGGTCGAGCCCCAGGCGATCCCGACGGCCTCGCCGGGGCCGATCAGCCCATCGAGCACGGACGCGGCGAGGCGAGCCACGCCGCGCATCGCTCGTTCCGCGGCAGGCACTGCGGCCACCGCGCACAGGTCGATCTCGAAGCGGTCTTCGATGGAGTGGGCCAGACCGACGTCCTCCAGAGGCACGTCGCGATACTCGATGCGGACCAGGCCGCCGGCCAGTGCGCCATCGATCAGGCGCGCCACCCGGAAGCGCGAGATGCCCAGTCGTGACGCGATCTCCACCTTGCTCAGCTGGCGGTCGAAGAAGAGGCGAGCGACCTGCGTGGCGAGGTCCGAGGTCGCCGGTGGGCCTGCCGCCACGCGGGAGGAGAACGACATGCCCCGATCCTACGAGTCGCTCAGATGAGATGCAAGTGCTCGAATGAGCACGGATCCGCGCCACAGCGTGATCGCGTCGCGCCCCATTGACGACCCACGAACGTCCGTCTATCCTCTGGGCATCCCGACCGGCACCCGCGCTGCGGCAGCGATTCCGCGCGCACCATTCGTCCGGCCCCCTTCACCTGCAGGTGACCTTTCCCATATGCCCGCACCCGGACCCGACCAGCGCGATCGTTCCCGTAATCGACGCCCCCGACGACGGCCCCCGCTTGGAGGTGGAGGCCGCGCTCCCGTTACCGAATATGAAGAACAGCTGGAGATCGAAGCCGCCCGCGAGCGGAACGACCTCGAGGTCTCCGACCTCCGCGAGATGAGCGTCGCCGAGCTCCGCCAAGTCTCCAGCGAGCTGGCGCTCGAGACCGCTCCGAGCGAACGCAAGGACGATCTGGTAGATCGGATCCTCCGCGGTCAGACCGAGCGCGCCGGCCACGACTACGCCAGCGGCATCCTCGACATCGTCGACGAGGGCTTCGGCTTCATGCGCCGGCATGGCCTGCTCCCCAGCCCCGACGACGTTTACGTCAGCTCGAGCCAGGTCCGTCGCTTCGGCCTGCGGGTCGGCGATCGCGTCGCGGGCGCGGTGCGCGCCCCGCACGAGGCGGAGAAGTACTGGGGCATGCTCCGGGTCGACTCGGTCAACGGCGTCGACACGGAGACCGCACGCCGCCGGCCGGTGTTCGGCGACCTCACCCCGGTCCACCCGGACGTGCTGATCAACCTCGAGACGGACGCCAAAAACCTCAGCCAGCGGCTGATCAACCTGGTCAACCCGATCGGCAAGGGCCAGCGCGCGCTCATCGTCAGCCCGCCCAAGGCCGGCAAGACGATGCTCCTCAAGCAGATCGCCAATGGCGTCAGCGCCAATTACCCCGAGATCCTGCTGATGGTCGCCCTGATCGGCGAGCGGCCCGAGGAAGTCACGGACATGCGCAGGAGTGTCAAGGGCGAGGTCATCAGCTCCACCTTCGATGAGCCGACGGAGAACCACACCCACGTCGCCGAGATGGCCCTCGAGATCGCCAAGCGCCAGGTCGAGACCGGACGCGACGTGGTCATCCTGCTGGACTCGATCACCCGGCTGGCCCGTGCCTACAACCTGGCCCTCCCGCCG
>CAYLSK010000168.1:0-5970 GCA_964385975.1 uncultured Anaerolineaceae bacterium
TGGCGACGAGCCTGATCCTGAACAGCAGTCTCCAGGTCGCGATCGCGCTGACACCGGCGCTCGTCCTCGTCTCGCTGGTGCTGGGCGGCGGCGCGTTGACCCTGGTGCTCACGCCGCTCATGCTCGGAGCGGTGGTCCTCGCCGCGGTTCTGGCCGCGGTCATTGTCTTCGACGGCGAGAGCAACTGGCTCGAGGGGCTGGCGCTCCTCGGCCTCTACCTGATCATCGCCGCAAGCGTCTGGTACGGACCGCCGATCCAACCCTGACGCGCTCGGATTGCGGCCGCCGACTGCGCCGCCCAGGCGGACTCGGTGACATTGATCTGTGCGGGGATCAATGTCACCTCATTCGTGCGCGACGCCCCCCAAGCTCTGCCTGAAACGCCGGGCGCTGAGCGTGGAGCCCTCCCGCATGATGCGCCGCTGCATCACCCTCCGTATCGAGCGTGGCCGGGCCACGGGCAGGGCAGGGGCGCGGGCGTCGCCCGTGGACTCGGGCGCGCCGACATCGCGGCGCCGACCCGTGGCGCTTGACCCTTTTCTGACGGCTCGGTAGAGTCCTCGATGACAAGCGTCCTTGCATTGGCACATCATGCGCCCTTGCGGACTGAAGACCTCAGAACCATTGGAGACGAACCAGCGTGGACCTTGGAGGTCTCTCGAGCGGCGCACTGACCGGCCTTCGCGAAGGTGTCGAGGCAGCGCTGATCGTCAGCATCATCTGCGCCTACCTTGCCAGAACCGGCAACCGCCGCCACTTCCCGAGGGTGTTCATCGGCGCCGGCCTCGCGGCGATCCTGAGCGCCGCCCTGGGCCTCACCCTCTACATCACGGTCGGCAGCTTCCAGGAGCCGTACGAGCAACTCTTCGAGGCGGCGACGCTCTTGCTTGCGGCGGGGGTGGTGACCTGGATGCTCTTCTGGATGCGCCGCCAGGCAGCCAGCGTCAAGAGCGAGCTGCAAGCCGCCGTGGATCGAGCGCTTGATGACGGGTCGGCCGCAGCCATGGCGGTGCTCGCCTTCGTCGCCGTCCTCCGCGAAGGGATCGAGACCTCGTTGTTCCTGGTCGGCCAGGCAGCATCCGCGGACCAGGGGGCGTTGTCGGTCCTCATCGGCGCCATCGTCGGGCTTGCCATCGCCGTCCTGCTCGGGGTCGGCTTCTACCAGGGTTCGCGTCGAATCAACCTCGGGACGTTCTTCCGCTGGACCGGCATCGGCCTCGTCTTCATCGCCGGTGGCCTCGTCGCCAAGGCGGCCCACGAGTTGATCGAGATCTCGGTGGTCACGGTGGGCAACCAGACCCTGTTCGACTTCAGCTCCGTCCTGCCGCATGAGCCGGAGGGCGGCAACGTCCTGGGCCAGTTCCTGCACGTGGTCTTCGGGTACACCGCGACGCCCGAGGTCATCACGTTCGTGGCCTGGCTGGCCTACATCGCGATTGTTCTGACCCTCTATCTGCGACCCGTCCGGCGAATCTCGGCAACAACGGGCTCGCCTGCGCCCGCGCAGTCCTGATCGCCGGGACGCTTCCGGCTAGAAGGGAAGCAGGGTCCCCAGATCGGGCAGGCCGCTGTTCAAGCCGAGAAGGAAGATCGAGCCGACGAACAGGCTGAACAGACCGGCCACCCCGCCGAACGCGACGTAGACGCGCTCTCGCGCTTGGCTGGACACGAATCCGACCGAGCTGATCACGACGATCGCAAAGTTCGCGAGCAGCAGCCCGACGACGAACGCAACGAGCATCGGCACACCCAGGCCGGCGCTCGAGGCGCCGCCGACCGCCGCTATGAGCAGGACCTGGCTGCCGGTTTCGGCGCCGATCCCATGGATCATCCCGACCCCGAACGCCGTCCGCGCACCGTAGGAGCTCATCTCGAGCGGTTCGACGTGCTCGTGGCCATGGAGCCGGGCCTGGAAGCGGCGCCAGCCGTAGCGCACGCCGTCGAACACCAGCATCCAGCGACTGCGCAGACGGAACGTCTCACCCGCCCGCGCATAGCGATAGATCGAGTAGATGACCCACAGGCCCAGCGCGACGAGCGTGAGGCCGACGATCCGTCCCATGACCGGATCCAGCCACGCCGGCAGGAGCGCGCCGAATGCCAGTGCCGCGAGACCGAGGGCGATGACGACCACGCCGTGCCCAAGCGCGTACAGGGTCCCGAGCCTGATCGCGTCGGATTGGCCGGACAGGAATCGCGTCCGACCCAGGCCAGGCCGAGCGGCCATCGCCGGCGCCAGCGTGGCCGCGCCCGGACCCGCGTCATGGGCGCGAAGCTCCAGCTCGCCACCGTGGAGATGGCTGTGGCCGGATGCCGACAGGTGCTGTCCTTCGTGGGCGGCCTCGGCAAGGCTGGCCGCCGCGGTCGTGCTGGTGATGTCCGTGATCGCCGCGATGTGGTCCCAGTCGATTCCATGTCGGATGCCCAGGAAGAGGCCCGTGAGAAGCACGCCGAGGCTCACCGCCGTTGAGGCGTTGGTCGCAGAGACGATGAGTGCTTCGATCATGGACGGGTCCTCGCTGGGATTGGGCGAGCCTACCGGAGGACCGCCCATATTGCAACATGTCGCAAGTGCACCGTTGCGCATACCTCGACGTATACTTCGCGCGATGACCTCCACCGGTTCATATGCAGCCCATCGCCCGGCGGACTGGTCGAACGTTCGGGAGCATCTCCGAGCGAGCGGCCTGCGCTGGACCCCACAGCGGCGGACCCTCATCGAGGTACTGTCGAGGGCGAACGGCCACGTCACGGGGTCCGAGCTTATCGAGCGTTGCCGGGCGGTCGATCCGACGACCATCCCGTCCACCGTCTACCGGACGCTCGACGTCCTCGAGGGACTCGGCCTGCTCAGCCACAGCCACGGCGCCGACGGGCGCGAGGAGTTCCACGTCTTGCCCACCGCGGTCCACGGGCATCTCCACTGCGTCGCGTGCGGGACGACCTGGGAAATTCCGGCGGATGAGGCGGCCGCTCTTGTCGATTCCCTGCGACGGAGTCGCCGTTTCGCCGTCGACGTCACCCACCTGTCGATCGCGGGACGGTGCGAGGCGTGTTCCGCCGGGTCAGACTGACGTCGAGGGAGGTTTGAGCGCGTGGCGAGGCTGATCGGCGGTCGCATGGTCGAGGCGGGCACACGCCCCGGCCCGGTTGAACGAGTCGTGCCTGGACCGGGTCAGGAATCGGTCTGGGATTATCCGCGACCGCCGCGTGTGGAGCCTGTGCCGGAGCGCCTGCGCGTGATCGTGGACGGAGAGATCCTCGCCGAGACCTCACGAGGCATGCGCGTCCTGGAGACCGCCGGCGCCCCGGTCTACTACTTCCCACCCGAGGACGTCCGGACGGACCGGCTGGCAACCAGCCCACACA
The DNA here is from genome assembly GCA_964385975.1 of uncultured Anaerolineaceae bacterium. Classification (GTDB taxonomy): domain Bacteria; phylum Chloroflexota; class Limnocylindria; order Limnocylindrales; family CSP1-4; genus SPCO01. The sequence goes on from CAYLSK010000168.1 coordinate 3,370, forward strand.
CGTCGTTCTGTGAGTGGAAGGGGACGGCGGGGTACCACACGTTCGTTGGTGCCGGACGGCGGATCGAGAACGTCGCGTGGTCGTATCCCGCGCCCAACGCCGGGTACGAGGCGATCCGCGGCTACCTGGCCTTCTATCCCGGTCGCGTCGACGAGGCCTGGGTCGGCGACGAGCGGGCCATGCCGCAACCGGGGCATTTCTACGGTGGCTGGGTGACATCCCGGATCGTGGGGCCGATCAAGGGCGAACCCGGCTCGCAGGGCTGGTAGATCTCGCCTACTCGCCGGTCGGCACGCCCAGGATGTTGAAGCCGCCGTCCACGTAGAGTGTTTCGCCGGTGACCGCGCTCGAGAGGTCCGACGCGAGGTAGACGGCGCTCCGCCCCACGTCCTCGGGTGTGATGTTGGCGCGCAGCGGTGCGGCCTCCGCAAAGGAGCCGTACATACGCTTGAAGCCGGCGATCCCCGACGCCGACAAGGTCCGGATCGGTCCGGCGCTGATGGCGTTGACCCGCACCCCATCTGGTCCGAGATCTGCGGCGAGGTAGCGGACCGACGCCTCCAGGGCCGCCTTGGCCACGCCCATCACGTTGTAGTTCGCGACCACCTTCTCCGCGCCGTAGTACGACAGGGTGAGGACAGATGAGCCGCGCCGCAGTAGCGGCCGCGCCTCGCGCACGAGGGCGACGAGCGAGTAGGCCGAGACGTCAAGGGCGAGCGCGAATCCTTCCCGCGAGGTGTCGACGAAGCCACCCTCGAGGTCCTCGCGCCGGGCGAACGCCAGCGCATGGACCAGGATATCCAGCGACTCGTGGCTCTCGCCCCAGCGCGTGAACACCGCCCGGATCTGCTCGTCCGACTGGACGTCGCACGGCTCCACGAAGGTCGAGCCGATCGAATCGGCCAGCGGGCGAACGCGCCGCTCGATCAAGCTCTCGACCGACGAAAAGCCCACCTCGGCGCCCTCGGCGTGGAGGGCTCGCGCGATTCCCCAGGCGATCGAATGATCGTTGGCGACGCCGAAGATCAGCGCGGTCTTGCCCTCGAGCAGCCCCATGGATCTCCTCCAGCGGTCAGGTTCCGGCAGCATACCCGCGCGATCCGTCTACGCTAGGCGCGATGCGCACGACCGACCCCACAGCCCTCCGCGACGCCCTCCACGGCGTGCGCGCATTGCTGCTCGATCTCGACGGCGTGATCGTCGTGGCCGGCGCCGCGGTCCCGGGTTCGGTCGACGCGATCACCGAGCTCGAGCGGCGCGGCATGGCCTACCGAATCGTCACGAACACCTCGCTGGTGAGCCGGGTCACCCTGTCGCGGTTCGCGGCGAAGCTCGGCAACGAGATTCCCCCGGAACGGTTCCAGTCGGCGCTCTCAGCGTCGGCGGCCTTTGCTGCGCGGATCTTCCCCGGCGAGCCGCTCTACGTCATCGCGTCGGCGGAGGCGCGCACAGAATTCGATGGGCAGTGGCTGCTCTCGAACGACGAAGCGGCTCAGCCGGGAGCGCGAGCCGCCGCGGTGATCGTCGGCGACTCGCCGGAGGAGCTCACTCACGCCAACCTGAACCTGGCCTTCCGGCTCGTCCGCAATGGCGCCCGTTTGATCGGCATGCACCGCAACCCGTGGTGGCTGACCCCGGATGGTCCGACCCTCGACTCGGGCGCGTACGTCACGGGACTCGAGTTCGCGGCCGGCGTCCGCGCCCAGATCATCGGCAAACCGGCGCCGGCCTTCTTCTCGCTCGCAGTCGATGCCCTCCGACGCGAGATCGCTGGTCGGGGCGAGCGGCTCCACCGCGCCGAGATCGCGATGATTGGCGACGACATCCGGACCGACGTGCTGGCCGGCCAGCGAGCGGGCCTGCGTGGCGTCTTCGTCCTGACCGGCAAGCACGGGCTCGAGGCGCTCAAGGCCGCCCACGGGCACGGCCGCGGGGGACGCGAGCCGCACGCCGTCGCGCCGTCGCTGGCGGACGTCGTGGCCGCGCTAGACTGATCGCAGCCTTGCAATCGACCGATCCGCCACGAGGCCAATCAGCCATGACGACCGAGTCCGCCCCTCGAATCAAGATCACCTACGCCACCATGCGGGCCGACAACGAGGAGCTCCACGCGCAGTTCGAGGCCGGCCTCGCGACCGCCCAGGCGAACCTCGGCGGCCATCACCGCAACTACATCGCCGGTGCCTGGCGCGATGGTGACGGGACCTTCGAGGTCCGCTCACCGATCGATACCCAGATCGTGCTCGGCAGCTTCGCCCGGGCGAGCGCTGCGAACCTGGATGAGGCCGTCGCAGCCGCCCGAGTGGCCCAGCCAGCCTGGGCCGCCACCCCATGGCGCGAGCGCGTGGCCATCATCAAGCGGGCCGGCGACCTGATCAGCGAGCGGCTGATGGATGACGCCGCATTGATGGCGATCGAGGTCGGCAAGAACCGAATCGAGGCGCTCGGCGAGGTCGAGGAGTCCGCGGACCTGCTGCGCTATTACGCATCGACGATGGAGGCGAACGACGGGTACGACCACCCGATGGACAACCTGGGCGACGCGGCGGTCCACACCCGATCGGTGCTCCGGCCGCACGGCGTCTTCGCGGTGATCAGCCC
>CAYLSK010000169.1:0-5958 GCA_964385975.1 uncultured Anaerolineaceae bacterium
CGGCAGATGCTAGCGCGTCGACCCGCTGGCAGGTCGGACACCAGTACGTCGTCCGCGGGAGATCGCGGCCCTGTCGGGTGCTTGCGATCGGCGTTCCACAGCGACGGCATGGGCGCCCAGCTCGGCCGTAGACGTAGAGCGGGCCGGTCGTGCGGCGATCGCCGGCTGTCGTGACCCGCTCGGGGCCGTGGGCGCGGTCAGCATTCGCCAGCAGCAGCCGGCGCGCGGTCGCGATGAGTCGCCCCAGGGCCTGGTCGTCGAGGTCGGCGACCAGCACGAACGGCGAGATCTGCTCGATCCACAGGAGCTCGCTCTTGTAGACGTTGCCGATGCCGGCGACGGCCCGCTGGTCAACGAGGGCCTCGGCAACGGACGTGGCCGCGCGGGTCGGATCGCGCAATCGTCGGAGCGCTTCGACGGCGTCGAGCTCGCGCGCCAGCAGGTCCGGCCCGAGCCGCCCGAGCGACGGGTGGAGCACCTCGGCCCGCTGTTCGAGGAGCTCGACGACCGGCGCATCGAAGCAGACGGCCACGGAGCCCGGTACCTCGAGGACGAGCCGCGCGCGGGCGGGCGCCCGACGCCACGACTCGCCGGGTCGGTAGCGATGCCACGATCCGTTCATCCGCAGATGGGTACGGATCTCGAGGCCGTTGTCGAAGCGAATCAGGAGGTTCTTGCCGAGCGCCTCGACGGCGGTGATCTCGTGCCCGATGATCCGACCAACCTGCGGAAGAGCGCCAGGACCGCCGGTCCGGGCCGCGCTCACCTTCAGCCCGAGCAGGTATCGGCGCAGGCCGTCCGCCGTCCGGAAGAGCGTGTCGCCTTCGGGCACGCGGATCTACCTGATCCCGACCGGGCGGTTGGAACGCAGCACGAGGCCGCGATAGCCGGCGACGAAGCCTGCCTCGAGGAGCGCGGCACGAAATGGGGAGGCGGCGACGTCGTCGCCATCCACCTTGCGAATGACGAGCTCGCGTGCGCGTCCGTCCGCGATCAGGCCGCCCAGGGCGCGCGCCGCCGCCAGCGCCAGGCCGGGATCGTCGGCGGCCGGCAGCGTCTGCAGCGTGGATCCACCACGTTCCAGGTAGAGCGAAGCGAGTCCGTCGACCAGGACGACGTAGGCGCCGGCGGCTCGCTGGAGCGGCCGCCGGTCGGCGTCACCACGGCGCGGCCACGGGAGAGCGGCGCCGTATGGGTTGGCGGGATCGGCGGCGGCCAGCAGATGGACCGCGCCCGTCGGCAGCGGGTCGGCTGGCTCGCGGACTGCCCGCAATCGATCCAGCGCACCGGCCAGCGCGAACTGGGCCGCCCCGAGCCCATCGACGAAGTAGCCCCGCCGGATCCGTCCGGCATCTTCCATTGCCCGGAACACCGGGTAGACGGCGCTGAACGCACCGTCCACCGCTTCGGCCGCGACCGCCTCGCGGGTCACCACGCCGTGCCGTTCGAGCAACGACAGGCTGATCGCGTGCAACCGCTCCGTCGCCGTCTGGACGATCGCCTCGGTGGAGACCAGCGACCAGCGCCCGGCCGCCTCGGGTGGTCCGAGCGCCGTGAGCCGACCGGGTCGGATCGTTCGCCGGGCGCCGCCGCCGGTTCGCTTCCAGCGCAGCGCGCGGAGCGGCGCGAACGTGTCATTGGTGACCTCCCCGGCCCAGACCAGGTCCCAGAGCGCATCGAGCACCTCACGGTCCGGCCCGCCGCCGGCCGCGGCGAACAGCTCGCGATAGAACGACGCGCCGCGACGGGCCAGGTGGTCGCGGATCGCCTGATGACGCGGTCCCGCCGGCCGCTCGGTTCCGTCGGTCAGACCGATCGGGCGCAGGACCTCGCGGCCGGGGCGGACCAGGACGACCCGCCCGTCGTCACGACCGAGGCTCCCCCGCCCCACCCAGGCCACCTCGCCGAGGGAGCCCAGCTCGTCGAGCAGCCGGGGCAGGTAGCCCGGGACTCGCGCCGGCAGGACGTCGCGCTCGAGGACGGAGGCCGGAATCGGGAGCCCCGCCAGCTGATCGACGACCTCGGCCAGACGCTCCAGAGCCGCAGAGCCGCGCAAGGGTGCGGGCGACGCACCGACCGTCGCCACGCCGTGCCACTCCGGGAGGAACCGCGCCAAGGCCGCCCGATCGACCGGCTCCACCTCGCGCCGCAGGCGGGCCAGCGATCGCCGGCGGAGCAGCCGCAGGACCTCCGGGTCGCACCACTCTCGTTCGGCGCCACCCGGGCGAAACTCGCCACGCAGCAGCGATCCGGCCGCCAGCAGGCGCTCCAGGCCATCCGCGACGACCCCGATCGGAAGGCCCCAGCGGCGGGCCGGTTCGGGCGTCAGGAATGGCCCGTGCGTCCGGGCCCAGCGAGCGAGCAGCCCGTCCAGGGCGCCCACCACCGAACCGAGAAAGGCCGCCGGAACGCCGACCGGCGGCGCGATCCCGACGCCGTCTCGGTAGCGCGCGACATCTTCGATCGCCATCCACCGTTCATCGCCGGCGACCCGCGTGCGAACGGCCCGCCGAGCGGCTGCCAGCTCGGTCAGCCATGGATCGGCGGCGGACGCTCCGCCTTCGGTTCGAGCCGCGATCTCGTCGGCGCTCAGGTCGCCCAGCCGGCGGAGCAGGTCGTGGACGCCATCGAGCGTCGTCGCCTGCCGGTCCTCCTCCAGCGCCTGCAGGCTCAACTCGAGATCGGCCAGGGCGTCCGGATCGAGCAGCTCGCGCAGCTCCTCCTGACCGAGCAGCTCGCGCAGGAGGTCACGATCCAGGGTGAGCGCGCCGGCGCGACGCTCGGCAAGCGGCGTATCCCCGTCGTACATGTAGGCGGCGACGTAGTCGAACAGGAGGCTGCTCGCGAACGGCGACGCTCGCGACGTCTCGACCGAGTGGATCACGATCTCGCGCCGGGCGACGCCGGCCAGAATCTCGCGGAGCGCGGGCAGGTCGAAGACGTCGGACAGGCATTCACGGTAGGTCTCGACGAGAATCGGGAAGCTGCCGTAGCGCGACGCGACTGCCAGCAGATCCGCCGCCCGCTGGCGCTGCTGCCAGAGCGGGGTCCGCGTGCCGGGTCGGCGGCGCGGCAGCAGGAGAGCCCGGGCGGCGTTCTCACGGAAGTGGCTGGCGAAGAGGGCCGAGCTCGCCAGCCGGCCGACGACCAGGTCCTCGAGCTCATCGGGATCGGGGAACAGCAGGTCCTCGATCCCGTCCAGCGGGGCGTCGCCCTCGGGCAGCCGGATGGCAATGCCGTCGTCCGACCAGATCGTCTGCACCTCCATCCCGAGGCGCTCGCCGATTCGTGCCTCGACGGCCAGCGACCAGGGCGCGTGGACCCGGCCACCGAACGGCGTCAGCAGGCAGAGCCGCCAGTCGCCGAGCTCGTCGCGGAAGCGCTCGACCACGATCCGCCTGTCGGTCGGCAGGGTCCCGGTCGCCTCCCGCTCGTCGTCGAGATAGGCGAGCAGATTGTCGGCCGCGCGCTGGTCGAGGTCGTGCCGTTCGCGGAGCCGGTTGGTCGCGGCGCGGCGGCCTTTGTCGCCGCGGGCCAGATCCGCGTCGAGCTCGCCGACGAAGGCGCCGAGCGCTCGGCCCAGCTCGATCGGTCGGCCGACGGCGTCGCCGTGCCAGAACGGGAGCTTGCCCGGGACCCCGGGGGCCGGGCTGACGGTCACCCGGTCGTGGCCGATCTCCTCGACCCGCCAGCTGCTCGCGCCCAGCACGATGACGTCGCCGTGCATTCCGGCCCGCAGCTCGTAGACCATCTCCTCGTCGAGCTCGCCGACGCGCCGACCGGGCGTCCCGGCTTCGCCGATCATGAAGACCCCGTACAGTCCGCGATCCGGGATCGTTCCGCCGCTGGTGACGGCAACGACGCGCGCGTCGCGGCGACCCTCGACGACGTCCGTCACCCTGTCCCAGACGACACGTGGCTTCAGCTCGGCGAACTCGTCCGACGGGTAGGCGCCGGCGAGCATGCCGAGCACACCCTCGAGGACGTCACGGGTCAACGTCTCGTACGGCCCGGCGGCGCTGACCGTGGTGAGGAGCGCGTCGACGGTCCAGCGATCCATCACGGTCATGGCGACGAGCTGTTGGGCGAGGACATCGAGCGGGTTGCGTGGGATCTGCGTCGTCTCGATGGCTCCGTCGTGCATCCGCCTCGTCACAACCGCGCACTCGAGCAGGTCGCCGCGGTACTTCGGGAAGATCACGCCCTTGCTCGGGGCTCCGACCTGGTGGCCGGCACGGCCGATGCGCTGGAGACCGCGGGCGACGCTGGTCGGGCTCTCGACCTGGATGACGAGGTCGACCGCGCCCATGTCGATCCCGAGCTCGAGTGAGCTCGTCGCGACGAGCGCCGGGAGCCGACCGGCCTTCAACTCCTCCTCGATAGCCACGCGCTGCTCGCGGGCGATGCTGCCGTGGTGGGCGCGAACGAGCTCCTCACCGGCCAGCTCATTGAGCCGCTGAGCGAGCCGCTCGGCGAGGCGACGGCTGTTGACGAAGACGATCGTGCTGCGATGGCTCCGGATCAGCTCCAGGATCCGCGGATGGATCGCTGGCCAGATGCTTGACCGCAGGTCCGGGCTCGTGGCCGGGCCGCCGGGCTGCTGGTCGGGGGGCAGGATCTCGCCGATGGCGGCCATGTCGTCGACCGGGATCACGACCTGGAGCTCCAGCGGCTTGCGCGCGCCGGCGTCGACGATCTGGACCTCTCGACCCGGACCGACGCCGGCCATGAACCTCGCGATCGCCTCCAGCGGCCGCTGCGTGGCAGAGAGGCCTATCCGTTGGGGCGGTGTCGAGTCCGGGTTGCGGAGTTGCTCCAGCCGCTCCAGGCTCAGTGCGAGGTGGGCGCCGCGCTTCGTGCCGGCAATGGCGTGAACCTCGTCGATGATCACGTGCTCCACACTGCGGAGCACCTCGCGCGCTGCGCTGGTGAGCATGAGGTAGAGCGATTCGGGCGTCGTGATCAGGATGTCCGGGGGGTGCCGGGCGATCTGGCGGCGCGCCTCGGACGACGTGTCGCCGGTTCGTGACGCGACCGAGATCTGGGGCGGCCGGTCACCGAGTTGTTGTGCCGCCAGCCCGATCCCGGTCAGCGGCGCCCGGAGGTTCCGCTCGACGTCATAGGTCAGTGCCTTGAGCGGCGAGATGTACAGGACCCGCACGTGACCAAGCGTGCCTTTGGCAGGCGCTGGAGTTGGCTCGCGGGCGAGGCGATCGAGACACCAGAGGAAGGCGGCCAGCGTCTTGCCGCTTCCGGTGGGCGCGTGGATCAGCGTGTGGTGGCCGGCTGAGATGGCCGCCCAGCCCTCGGATTGGGCTTGGGTCGGCGACTCGAAGCTCGAACCAAACCACCCGCGGACCGCGGGCGAGAACCGCTCGAGGGGGTCGGCGCCGTGACCGTTTGGGTCAGCCTCGCGCGCGGGCGGGCGAGGCGTTCGGCGGGTTCGAGTCGGGGCTGCCACGGGGGGGACAGTATAGGCTCGCCCGTTCGATTAGACCAGATGTGCTAATCCTCAGCGCCGCCGCGCGGCTCGTCTGCCTTCCGCCCCGCTTGCTGACCCTCGGTCAACGAATCTGACGGCACGGGGTGCCGGCGGTTCGGCCGCCGAGGTCACTGTTGACCCTCGGGCAACGAATTCGGGGAGCAGAGGGCACCGCGCCCATCCAGCCCGCCGAGCGTTGACCGTAGGCCAACGATCGACCCCGAGGTCGTCGAGGTGAGAAACGTCGCTCCGGAATCGTTGACCGCGGGACAACGGGCGAGCGCGGACCGATGGCCATCAAGGGCTTGCTGTAGAAATCGTTGCCCGGCGGACAGCGCGGCACAACAAGGGTGGCACTTCGACCACGGCAGCACGGCGACGCCTTCGGCAATTCGCGCATAAGCCGCAGTAGATCGGCTCGTGTTTCGATGGGCACGATGGCGGAACGGCATCTGGTCACCAACCGCAAGGCCTCG
>CAYLSK010000170.1:0-5858 GCA_964385975.1 uncultured Anaerolineaceae bacterium
CGTCGCGCAGGGGATCATCCTCATCGGCGTGGTCATGTTCGGCAGCCTCATCCAGTGGCGCCAGAGCCGCCGATGAGCGAGTCGGTGCGCTCCGACGGCTGGCTCACGGCTGCCACCTGGCGCGGACTGTTCCGCGACCGGCCTCTCATCCCGCTGATCGGCCTGCTCGTCGTCCTGGTCGCGGTCATCCAGCTCGTGCAGCCGGGCATCGTCGGCCCCGCATGGGCCGGCGTGGTCCTGCGGGCGGCCGTGCCGCTGGCCATCCTCGCCGGCTGCCAGACGCTGACGATGCTGACGGGCGGCATCGACCTCTCGGTTGGCGCGGTCGCCTCCATGGCCGGGTTCGCCACCGCGACGCTCGTCAATAGCCCCGGGGGGGTGCCCCAGGGGATCGCCGTGGCCCTCACGGCCGCGGCGCTGGTGGGGCTGCTCACCGGCGTCGGCGTCGGCGTGTTTCGGGTCCACCCCCTGATCATGACCCTCGGCATGAGCCTCGTCGTCCTGGGCCTGGCGAACGTCTGGCAGCTGCAGACGGTCCAGACGAGCTCGGGGGTTCCGGCGGGGCTCCGGTGGCTCGGGTCCGCCACGTTCGTCGGCATCGTGCCCTACAGCCTGGTGGTCTTCGTGCCGCTCGCCGCCCTGATCCTGCTGGGCCTGCGACGGACGGGGTACGGCCGGCTGCTGTACGCGATCGGCGATAACCCGGTCGCCGCCCGCCTGTCGGGCGCCCGGGCATGGCAGATCCTGATCGTCCTCTACATGATCTCGGCGATGCTGGCGGCCATCGCCGGGCTCCTCATCTCCGGCCTCACGAACACCGCCAGCGTGACCCTCGCCGACTCCTTCGTCCTGCCGTCGGTCGCGGCCGCGGTGGTCGGCGGGACGTCGCTCATGGGCGGCCGGGGCGGCTTCGGTGGGACGATCGTCGGCGCGCTCATCCTGACGGTGCTTGCGGCGCTGCTGACTGTGCTCGGGCTGCCCGAGCCAACGCGCCAGATCCTGTTCGGGGCGATCATCGTCGCCGTCGCGGCCGCCTACACGCGCGTCACCGCCGAGTCGTGAGCGAGCGGCCAGCGGACGGATGACCCGATGAACCGCGGCGCGACGACCCACCACCTCGGGCTCGACCTGGGTGCCACGAACCTCAAGTGGGCGATGCTCGCGCGCGACGAAGGCAACTGGACCACCGTCGCCCGCGACCAGGTGCGCACCCGGGTCGTCGCGGACCCGGACGCTGTGCCGGCTACTGTCGTCGGGCAGCTGGCCGAGGTCGCGGCCGATGCCATGGCCGCGTGGGGCCCCGCCGCCACGGTCGGGATCGGGGTGCCCGGCCTGTACGACCCGGCCGCCGGCACGACTCGGTTCCTCGTGAACATGCCCGGGCCGTGGGTCGGCCATCCCGTGGCCGGACCGGTGACTGACTCGACCGGCGCGCCCACCTACCTCATCAACGACGCCCGGGCATTTGGCCTGGCCGAGCTGCGTCTGGGCGCCGGACGGGGTGCCTCCTCGATGATCGGGCTCACCCTCGGGACAGGGATTGGCGGCGTCATCGCCATCGATGGCCGCGTCCACCAGGGGCATGACGGGACCGGTGGCGAGCTCGGCCACCAGACGCTCGAGCCCGACGGGCCGCCCTGCGGCTGCGGCAATCGGGGTTGCCTGGAGGCCTTCGCCCGGGCCGACCGCATCGCCGCGGCCTGCGGCACCGAGACCGCCGAGGCGGCCATGGAGGCGGCACGCGCCGCGGACCCGAGGGCGATCGTCGGACTCGCCCTCGTCGGGCGCTACCTGGGCATCGGGATCGCCAACATGATCGCGGTCATCAATCCGGACGTGGTGGTCATCGGCGGCGGTATCTCGGCCGCCTTCGACCTGCTGCGCGGCCCCATCGAGGCGGAGCTGCGCGAACGCGTGCACACGACAGCGCTCGACCGGGTGCGACTCGTGCCGGCCGAGCTGGGGACATGGGCCGGGGCCATCGGGGCCGCCATCCACGGCGCCGAGGCGGCAGAACGCGATGGCCCGGCTCCCGCTCGGCCGGCTGGCGGAGCACCATGATCGAGCCCAGCTACCGGCCCCAGTACCGCCAGATCGAGCAGGCCCTGCGCGAGCGGATCGCGACCATGCGGCCCGGCGAGCGGCTGCCATCCGACGCGGAGCTGTGCGTCGAGTTCCGAGTCAGCCGCATGACGGCACGACACGCCATGCAGCGGCTGGCCGAGGACGGCCTCATCCGGCGTGAGCCCGGACGGGGCAGCTTCGTCGCACGGCCGCCCGCGCATCGGCGGGCGAATCGCCTGATGACGTTCACCCAGGAGATGACCCGGGCCGGTCGCGTTCCGAGCTCCCGTGTGCTGACCCGCGTCATCCGCCCGTCCTCCGCGGCGGAGGCCGCGAGCCTCGGCATCCCGGCTCGCCAGCCGGTCGTCCATCTTCGTCGGTTGCGGGTGGCGGACGGTGAGCCGATCGCCCTCGAATCGACCGTCCTGCTGGGCGCCACGGCCGAGGCGGTCATGACCGCGGATCTCGCCAACGGCTCGCTCCACGAAACGCTCGGGCAGGGCGGCTTCGCGCTGCGCCGGGGAACCGGCACGATCTCCGCCGCCGCGGCAACGGCGCAGGATGCCCGTCTCCTGGCGATGCGGACCGGCGATCCGCTCCTGGTGGAGCAACGCGTGATCGAGGACGGTCACGGCCGTCGCATCGAGACGACCGAGTCGCGCTATCCGGCCGACCGCTACGGGCTCGTCGTGCACTTCGACGTCGAGGGCCCGGATCTGGACCGGTCCGAGGCAGGCTGATCGACGACAGGCGACCGTCCGTCAGCGCTGCGGCATCGCCTCGAACGTCCGGTCGATCTCGTCGAGCATCCGGATCGTCGACTCCACCACGACCTCGAGGTAGCGCTCCCCGAACTCCGCCGTCGCCTGGCGCGCGTCGCCCCACGTGCCCGAGTGGGTGGCGCGGTGGACCGAACCCGGCGTGGAGAAGAAGAACGCCGTGTGCACCGGGGCCGGGCTCGTGACCTCCGGGAACGGTGGGAACTCGACGTTCGCCCGGTCCATGTCCACGAGGGCCGGGTTGATGGCGAGCACCGCCGACGTCTCGCCGCGGTTCGCGTGGAGCCCGGTCGACGGGTCGAAGTACTCCGCCGCTTCCGCCTGCGTCATGCCATCCCAGTAGTTGATCGGGAAGGCGCGTACGCCGGCGGGCATCCGATCGGCCGCGTTCGCGCAGGCGTACGCGATCGCATAGGTGTTGTCGTAGTGGCCGTTCAGGAAGACGATCCGCGTGAACCCCACGGCGGCGAGCGAGACGCACAGGTCCTCGATGAGCGCCATGAACGTGGGGATCCGCACGTGCACCACCCCCGTGAACCCGACGTGCGGATAGGACAGGGCGTAGTTGATCGAGGGCGCCACCAGGGCACCGACCCGGGGCGCGACGCGGCGGGCCACCTCCTGCGGGATGAGGACGTCGGTCAGGAGCGGCCCGTGCGGACCGTGCTGCTCCGTCGAGCCGGTCGGCACGATCACGGTCTGGTGGTCATGCAGGAACGCCTCGACCTCGGGGTCGGTCATCTCGCCCAGGAACACGGTCGGCGGTTTCATCGCAACGTCCTCCCTGCCTCGCGTCAGGCGATGGTGGTGGTGAGCGCCCCGATCTGCTCGATCCAGACCGTCACGACGTCGCCGGCCTGGAGATGTCGCTCCGGTCCCATCGGTCCGGCGAGTCGGGTCGGCGTGCCCGTCGCGATCAGGTCGCCCGGCTCGAGCACCGTGTGCCGGCTGAGGTATGCGATCAACTCGGCGATCGAAAACCGCATCTGGGCGGTGCTGCCGTCCTGGATGGCGACCCCGTTGATGGTGCATCCAAGGCGCAGGTCATCAGCTGCCACCTCGTCGCGCGTCACGACCCAGGGGCCCACCGGGCAGAAGCCGGCCATCGACTTGCCGAGCAGCCACTGGTCCCCGTCGAGCCACGTGTCGCGCGAAGAGATGTCGTTGATGCAGGTGTAACCGAAGACGTGTCGCATCGCGTCCTCGCGCCCCACTGCCACGGCCCGCTCCCCGATCACTACCCCGAGCTCCGCCTCTGGATCGACGTTGGCCGTCAACGAGCGATCCCACGTCACGCTCGAGCCGTGCCCGGCGACCGCCGTCGGCAGCTTGGCATAGACGAGCGGCCGCGGCGGTCTGTCGTCGTCCGCCTCGTCAGGAACCACGTAATTGAGACCGATCGTGAAGATGGCCCCTGGCTCCGGCACAGCCGGTCCGAGCTCGACGTCATCGAGGGATCGATACGCCTTCTCCGGCTGGCGCTGCACCCAGTCGCGAACGCGCTCCAACCCTTCGGCGCCGCTCGCCGCGAGAGCGCGCAGCGAGCCGAACCCGCCGTCCGGCATGCCGAGCGGCAGGAGGCGCCGGTCGCGAACCACCGCGACCGAGGAGTGCCCCCCGTCGATGATCGTCGCGAAGCGCATCGGTCAGGCGTGGGCCGCAGGGTCGGCAAGCAGCGACGCGACGGCAGCACGCATGACGTCGGCCATCCCGCCCATGCCGGTCCAGCGCTCGAAGGCGATCGCGGCCTGTTGGATCAACATCTCCGACCCGTTCGCCGCTCGAAGGCTTCGCGCCCGCGCTGCCCGCAGAAGCGGCGTCTCCGGTGGCACGTAGACGAGATCGAAGACCGTCGCTCCCGGCGGCAGCTGTTCGACGTCGATGGTCGCCCCGGGATCGAGCATGCCGACCGTGGTCGCGTTCACCGCGAGGTCTGCCGAATGAAGCGCGGCCTTGAAGGCCGGACCGCCAAGCGCTACGGCCGAGATCGACCCCGCTCCGACGTCGCCAAATCGCTGCGCCAGCGCCTCGGCGGACGCAAACGTCCGATTGCCGATCGTGACCCGGCGGGCACCAGCCCTGAGGCAGGCAAAGACGACGGCGTGGGCCGCGCCGCCGGCCCCGGCGACGACGACGTCGGTCTCCGCCAGCGGGCGGCCCATGGCGAGCTCGACCCCGGCGCGGAAGCCGGGCGCATCGGTGTTGAAGCCCACCAGCTCGCCTGCTTCGGACCGCACCACGCTGTTGACCGCTCCGATCGTCGCCGCGTCGGGTTCCACCTCGTCGCACAGGCCCGCGACCAGCCGCTTGTACGGCGCGGTGACCTGAAGGCCGAGCCAATCGGCCCCGCGTACCGCCGTCACGGCGTCTTCGACGGCATCCGGTCCCAGCTCGAACAGCTCGTAGCGCGCGTCGATCCCTGCCGCCGCGAAGGCGGCGTCATGCATGACCTGCGAATGGCGTCGCCTGAGCGGCTTGCCGATCAGCGCGACCCGGCGGGTCACCGCAGCGCCGGCGCCATCCGCCGCACCGGACCGGCCATGGCGGGGAAGCGGACGCTGGGGATGATCTCGTCGACCCAGTTCTGGAGCTGGGCCGGATCGGGCGTCATGGTGTGCAACATGAAGTACTCGACGCCGGCGTCGACGCGGGCCTGGAGCGAGCCGATCACCTCGTCGGGCGTTCCGAACAGGTAGACCGACTCGAGGTAGTTCGGTCCTCGTTCGGCGCTCATCACCTTCAAGAAGGCACGGTGTTGCTCCTCGCGCGCCCTGGCCGGGTCGTTCGTCATGACGAGGTGCAGGAAGTTCTCGTGCGCGACCACGCACTCGTCGGGATCCCGGCCGTGCTCGCGGTAGTACGCCTGCAGCTCGGCCCAGTCGCGGGCGATGTCCTCCGACGGGCAGGTGGGCCTCGGGATCCAGCCGTCGGAGCGAATGGTGCGCGCCTTCACCGACTCGACGAAGCGCGGCAGGTCGGGCGACTTGGGATCGGCCAGCTGCGACCCGCCGCCGA
>CAYLSK010000171.1:0-5804 GCA_964385975.1 uncultured Anaerolineaceae bacterium
GCGGGCACGTTGATGATCCGTTCAAAGCTCACGCTGTCGGTGTCCGAGCGCAGGATCCGCAGATAGGCCAGGGCATCCTTGACCTCGCGGCGGGCGTAGAATCGGGTGCCGCCGACCAGCTGATAGCGGATGCCATAGCGCAGGAACGATTCCTCAAGCGCACGCGACTGAGCGTTCATCCGATACATGACGGCGATCTCGCGAGCTCGGAACCGGACGTCCTCGTCATCGGCTCGGCGTGTCAGCGCGCTCGCTCGGCCGCCCACCAGTCCTTCCACCTGGCGGGCGATCCATTCCGCCTCTTCGTCCTCGTTGTAGGCCTCGAAACGCTGGATCCGGGCACCGCCGGCATTCTGTGTCCAGAGCTTCTTGTCCTTGCGCGCGTTGTTGCGCGAGACCACCGCATGGGCGGCATCGAGGATCAGCTGGGTCGAGCGATAGTTCTGCTCGAGCTTGACCACCGCGGTGTCCGGCCAGTCGCGCTCGAAGTCGAGGATGTTGCGCAGGTCCGCTCCACGCCACGAGTAGATCGACTGGTCGTCGTCGCCGACGACGCACAGGTTGTGGTGCGTCGCCGCCAGCGCCCGGACCCACAGGTACTGCGCCCGGTTCGTGTCCTGGTACTCGTCGACGTGGAGGTAGCGCCAGCGCTCCTGGTACTTCGCCAGCGCGTCCGGCGCCTCATCGAAGAGCCGAACCGCCTCCAGCAGCAGGTCATCGAAGTCGAGCGCCTCCGCCTTGCGCAGGCGCTCGCGGTAGCGGGTGGCGAGGCGGGCGATCGTCCGCTCCCGGTGGTTCGCGGCATGCTCAGAGAGGAACGACGGATCGAGCATCTCGTTCTTGGACCGGCTGATCGCCCCGAGCACGACGCTCGGGCGGAATTCGCCGGTCAGCGGCAGGTCCTCCTCGCGCAGGATCTGCTTCATCAGCGACTGCTGGTCGTCCGTGTCGTAGATGACAAACCGGCGGCTGATCCCGATCGCCTCGCCGTCCTGGCGCAGGACCCGCGCACATAGGGCATGGAACGTACCGGCCATCACGTCGCGGCCGCCTTCGCCGACCAGGCTGATGATCCGCTCGCGCAGCTCAGCCGCCGCCCGGTTCGTGAACGTGACGGCCAGGATCCGCCAGGGAGCCACGTCCTGGACACCCACCAGGTAGGCAATCCGATGGGCCAGCACGCGCGTCTTGCCGGATCCCGCGCCTGCCAGGATGAGCAGCGGGCCCTCGGTGGTTGTGACAGCGCGAGCCTGTTCCGGATTGAGCGATCGGACGATCTCCTCGGCGCGAGCCGAGCGCGCGGCGGCCAGCGCGACCGGGTCCGGGCCTGGCCGGGTCGCCGGATCCTCCTCGACGGGGCCCGAGACCTCTCGCATCCAGGCAGGCTCATCCGGTGCCGCGGTCGGGGCATCGGCGAGGTCGACGAAGGCCGTCCCAGCGCCCTCCGCGGCGGCGTCGATCGCAGGGTCGCCAAGTCGACGACGTCGGGTGGGACTCACCCGCACATTGTAGGTTGGGCTGCTCTCCGGAACCTCAACCGGCCGGGCGTTGCGCGCCCTGAGGCTACGACGCGGCCTGGATCTGATCCGCCGGCGGGGCGCTGACCGTCACCGGCTTGTCCCACATGGACAAGGTCAGATCGAAGGTCAATGAGCCCTGATCGCCCAGGGCGATGGTCGCGCCGATCCCGGCGAGATGATTCGTGTCCTTCTCGACCCGGATCGTGAGATTCAGGCTCGCCGCACCCACATCGATCGGAAGACCGCTGGCGGCCGGGCCGTCAGCGCCCAGGGCAATGAGCTCGTCCGGGGTCAGCTCGATCTTGACCGTGTAGCACCGCGTGCTGCCGCACGCGACGTCGTCACCTTTGACCGGATCCACGCCGTCCTTGGACAGGAAGTCGCCCACATTGTCCACCAGGCTGTGCGTGTCGGTCACGTTGAGCGGCAGCGAGTCGGCGGCCTTCTGCATCTGGTATAGCTTGCCCGTCAGCGACGTCTTGACATACGAGGTGTCGCCGATCTGGATCAGGTCACCGGTCAGACCGAGAAACGCGGGTACGCTGAATGATGCGTGGGCGTTGCCCGCGGCGATGTCCACGTCGGCCGACGCGGTCGTACCGGTCAGGGCGATCGCGGCTCCGGGTCCACCGGTGCCGGTCAGATCGGCGCTGATGCTGCCGTCCAGCGTCATCTCGATGTGGACGCTCTTCGCGCTCTCGGTCGTGCGCAGAGCCGCGGTGACGATCTCGTTCGGATCGGACAGAGCCGGTGCCGAGGCGCCGCCACAGGCGCTTGCGATGATCGAGGCGGCGACCAGCAAACCGAGCGCGCTGGCGAGACGACGTGCAGAACGTGACATGAGGCTCCTCGAGGCTGCCGCCGGGACAGGTGGCCGTCGCCGGGACGGTCTGCGGACAGGGTCCGTTCGACGGCGGCGATCTGTCAACCGGCCGATGGTCCCAGCCGGAAACGGTGGGCGCGCCCGGCCTACAATCGGCGCCACGAGGAGGACCGACCAGTGGCCACGACGCCGACGATCCACATTACCCGTGATCGCTTCCACCTAGCCTGGGACCCGGCGATTCCGCCGATCGAGACGGTCGCGAGTGGGTCGATCGTCACGTTTGACTTGCTCGACGCGAGCGGCGGCCAGCTGACCGCGACTTCCACCACCGACGACCTCGCGACGCTCGACTTCTCGCGGGTGGACCAGGTCAACGGTCCGATCGCGGTCGATGGATCCAGGCCGGGGGACACCCTCCAGATCGATCTGCTCAGCTTTCAGCCGGCCAACTGGGGCTGGACCGCGAGCATCCCGGGCTTCGGCCTGCTGACCGACGACTTTCCGGACCCGGTCTACCGGGTGACCCGCATCCCGGCGAGCGGACGGGCCGAGTTCGTGCCCGGGATCCGGGTCCCGATCGTGCCATTCTGTGGCGAGGTCGGCGTCGCTCCGGAGACCGGTCCACGCTCGACGATCCCGCCCGATCTCCACGGCGGCAACATGGACACGCGGCACCTGACCGCCGGCGCAACGCTCTATCTGCCAGTCTTCCAGACGGGCGCCCGCTTCTCGATCGGGGACGGCCACGCCGCCCAAGGTGACGGCGAGGTGTGCGGCACCGCGATCGAGACACCGATGCTGGCAACCGTTCGCCTGACGGCGCGACCGGACCTCCATCTGGGCGCGCCCGAATTCCTGACAGCACCCGGACGCCTGGCCGAGACGCCGGTTGGGCAGCGCTACGCGACGGATGGGATCGGTCCCGACCTGCTGCAGGCCGGCCGCGACGCCGTCCGACGGATGATCGACTGGCTCGGCCGCGAGCACGGCTTGTCGGCTGCCGACGCCTACCTGCTGTGCAGCGTCGCTGTCGACCTCCGGATCAGCGAGATCGTCGACGTGCCGAACTACGTCGTGACCGCGCACTGCCCGCTGTCGATCTTCGATTAGGCCCCGAGGCGGCGCGCTGGCGG
Organism: uncultured Anaerolineaceae bacterium; assembly: GCA_964385975.1. Classification (GTDB taxonomy): domain Bacteria; phylum Chloroflexota; class Limnocylindria; order Limnocylindrales; family CSP1-4; genus SPCO01. The sequence continues at coordinate 3,480 of CAYLSK010000171.1, forward strand.
GCCGCCTCGGGGCACTGGTGTCAGGCGTCGGTAACAGCATCTCCCAGGCGCGCGATCGCCTCGGGGTTCCGCGCTCGGAGCCAGAAGTAGATGACGAGGCCCGCGACCATCCAGATGGCGACGAGCGGCGGCACGTAACTGTACGGCTCCGTCAGCGCCGGGATCGGTATGTCGAGCAGCGGGATGGTGACCCCGCCAAGGACAGAGATGAACGCTGGAATCATGGCGATCACCCCAAGCACGGGAATGACCAGGTGCTTCACTGGATTGAGATCCTGGCGCCGCTCGCCGAGGAAGAACCCGATGGCCGCGACGTTGATCGCGATGTACATCCCGGCGAAGAGCAGCCCGAGGCTGTAGCCGATGAAGATGTAGGTCGTCAGGGGACCACCGGTCGACACCCCCTGGAAGATGAGCCCCAGCCCAACCGCCAGGATGATCCCAAGCGCACCCTGGGCGTGGACGGCATTCACCGGCGTCCGGTGGACTGGATGGACCGCGCCGAACCAGCTTGGGAGGAGACGGCTGCGCCCGAGCGAGAAGATCGAGCGTGTCGATGCCGTCGCGCCCGAGCTCGCGTTGGCCAACGAGCTATTGAGGATCGCGAACGTGACCAGGAGGCTGCCGATCCCCGGCAGGACCTCGTCAGCCATCCCGCCCCAGGGATCCGCGTTGTTGAAGCCGAGGAAGTCGCTCACCATCCGATCCGGGCCGAAATAGACGGTGGCCGCGTAGTAGCAGAAGACGTAGAAGATGCCGATCAGCACGCACGACAGCAGGACGGCACGGGGAATCGTTCGTCTCGGGTCGCGGGTCTCCTCACCGAGCGGGGCGGCAGCCTCGAAGCCGACGAACGCCAGCAGGCAGAAGACCATGCCCTGGAACGCGGGCAAATAGTTGCCATCGGCTGGAATGAACACAGCTGCGGTGTTCCGGTCACCGGCATTGATCACGAGCAAAGCCGAGACAAGCACGAAGATGGCAATCTCGATGACACCGAGGACAATTCCCACGCGTGTCGACAGCGAGATCCCGCGATAGACCAGCCACCAGACCGTGAGCCCGCACAAGACCGCGAGGGGCAGCCACAACAGGTCGTTGCTGAAGCCGGTCAGCGTGGTGATGAAGGCCGCACCGAACAGCCCGAAGGCCGCGTAGAGCGCGGCCGGGACGACAGGCTCCGCGAGCGTGAACGCCCACGCCATGAGCCAGCCGGCGAAGGAGCCGAGGCCGCGGCTGACGTACGTGTACATGCCGCCCGCGGACGGCAGGTACGCGGCAAGCTGACCGATCGAGTAGGCCGTGAATAGCGCAGCAATCAGCGCAAAGACCACAGCGAGCGGTGTGATCGCCCCTGCCAGGGTCGACGCGAATCCGATCGACAGGGCCGTGGCGACCGCCGGCGCCATGTGGGTGATGGATTGGAAGAGGACCCCGGGCAATCCGATCGCATCCCGCTCGAGGCTCGCCGCACCGCTGGTTGCCGCCATGCCAACCTCCCGCATCGCGTCGGGGTCTCTCGCGCTGGGCAGCGCCTAACCCGACTCCTGACTGAGTCTATGCAATCGAATGCCCCTCGGGAAGGCCGATTTTCGCGCCACGTTGATGCGGCGTGGTGGCGGTCAAGACCGTGGCGACCATGGTGGTCCCTGCTCCAACCCCGGCCGTGTCGTTCGCGCCGGAAACGGCGACCGAGTGGGTTGCAGCGCGACGGGAGGTCAGTTGGTGGACGGACCAGCTGCGGGCGGCTCACTCGAGGGCGTACTCGGCAGACCGCCCCAAACTGGCTTGGGCGTTGGCGGTTGAACGGCCTCGAGCTGGACCTCGATCCCGCCGATCATTCCAGCCGCGAAGTTGTAGAGCAGGCAGGCGATCGCCGTGAAGACCCAGCCGAGCAGCGCATAGAGCACCACCCCCAGCAGCCCGACGAACAGCACGGCGACGGCTCCGGCATTGCCAACCCCGCTGGAGCCCGGCGCTACCAACGCCACGATCACCGCGAGCGGAACGACGATGATCGTGACGATCACTGCGTACAAAAACGCGACAACGTTGGCCGTCTTGATCACGCCAAATCTGCGGATCCTGAACATGGCTCCCTCCCTCACCGAATCGACCTGGGCTCCCTGAAGTATGCGGGCCGCCAGATGGGTGCTTGTACATGTTCGGCCCCGGAATCGACGAGGCCCCCGGTGGAACCGGGGGCCTCGTGGTTGACCGTGCGCGTTCGGTTCGGGACTAGAAGTCCATGCCTCCGCCGCCGTGGCCATGATCGCCACCGCCGGCGTTGCCCTTGTCCTTCTCCGGCATGTCGGTGATGAGCGT
>CAYLSK010000172.1:0-5792 GCA_964385975.1 uncultured Anaerolineaceae bacterium
CGACCAGGAGCTCGTCGAGGCGCGGCGGCCCACGGCCTGGGGCGAAACACCGTCTGCGACGACCTACCGCGACCGGCTGGCCGCCGCGGACGCCCGCCACACCCCTCCGTCCGCCTCGCGCGACTCTCCGCGAGGCCAGAGCCGGGTCGAGCGTGACGACGACCCTCGCCACAAGCCATGATGCGGGGGCCGCCCGGGACAGCGACCACTGGGAGGGAATAGCGAGCCCTCGGGAGTTCGAGCGCCCAGTGCTAGCGGTTGGTTGATCGGGTCCGCCATCTGTGGTCAGCTCGATCGACGGCGACGGGCTCGAATTTACCGACACCATGACCTGATGATGCTCGTGTTCGCCGCGGCAGCCCCCTCTAAAGTCGCGCCACCGCGAGCAGCTGCCACTCGCCGGGAATGCCCTTCAGCGAGTGAACGCCACGGTCCTCGAGTTCGATCCCCGACCCGGCGATGAGGTCGCGGACCGTCCCAGAGACGAGGACCTCGCCAGGCTGAGCCGAAGCCGCCACGCGGGCAGCGGTGTGGACCGCGATGCCTCCAACCTTACCGCCGATGATTTCGCATTCCCCAGTGTGCAACCCGGCTCGGATCTCCACGCCAAGCGCGTGCAGACCGTCGCGGATTGCACATGCGCAGCGGATCGCCCGTGCGGGCCCATCAAAGGTGGCGAGAAATCCATCGCCAGCGGTGTCGACCTCACGTCCGCGCCAGCGCGCAAGCTCCCCGCGCACGAGGGCATGATGCGCCTCCAGCAGGTCACGCCACCGGCGGTCGCCGAGCTCCGCTGCGCGCTCTGAGGAACCAACGATATCCGTGAGCAGGACGGTCGCCAGCACGCGGTCGGACTCGGCGCCCCGTCGAACTCCAGTGAGAAACTCCTCGACCTCATCGACGATCTGGTCGGCGTCGATCCACGGGATGTGGTCGTCGCCGGCGAGCTCGACGAAGCGCGCGTCCGGAATTCGCTCGGCGATGTATCGACCCTCCTCGAGTCGGGAATCGCGGTCGCCGCTGCGATGCAGGACGAGGGTCGGCACCTGAATGGTGGGCAGGACCTGGCGGACGTCAATTCGGCTGTTCATGAGGATCAACGCCCGCGCCGCGCCGGGACTTGCTGACGCCCTGGCCCGCGTGCGCCACCATGCCGTCAGCGCGGCATCGGCGTTCGGCGACATTGTTCTCAGATCCGAATCGAATCCCCACTCGCGCTCGACCTGATCGCCATATGCCTGGCGTTGCTCCCAAGTCGGTGCCCACGGATAGTCGTCGTCCGGGTCCATGCGCTTCGCGTACGTCCCGTACAGGACGAGCGCTTTCGTTCGATCCGGGTAGGTCGCAGAAAAGAGGCAGCACATCGGGCCGCCCTCCGAGTAGCCGAACAGCGCGACGCGTGTGGAGCCGACCGCGTCGATGACCGCGCGAACGTCGTCCATGCGGGTTTCAAGATCCGGAAGCCCGCCCGGCCGATCTGACAGACCGGTGCCGCGCTTGTCAAAGCGAATCAGCCTGGAGAATGACGCGAGCCGCTCCAGAAAGTGCGCGGAGCGCGGCTCGTCCCAGTCATTCTCGAGGTGGGAGACGAAGCCTGGGACGAGGACGAGGTCGAGCGGTCCATCGCCAACGGCCTGGTAGGCGATATTTACGTCGCCGCTCTTCGCGTAGCGAGTCTGCGGGGCTAGCACAGCCATTTACCCATCTTGGCCGCCCCAAAGCATTGGACTGGCTCCAAACCCGAACCCCTACGCCAGCTGGCCTACCGCGACCACTCTCGTAGGACAGCCGGCAGAACCGGGCCACTCTTGCTCGTGCACGGACGGTTCGCCTCTATGTCGGCCAGTCTAGTCTCGCGTGGAGCGAGGAGGGCCGTCGAAGTTGGACGACCTCGCCGCTACTAGGGTCAGATCGCGAGCCTGGACGCAAAGCTGAATGGGCTGTCAGTCGATCGATCGGACAGGCGCATTCCTCGGCTATCGAAAATCGGTCGACACAACGGCAACGTCGTGGCAGCGTGCGTCGTCCCCGTTCGCCCGTCGTGGCATCTCTTGTATTTCTGACCACTCCCACATGGGCATGGCTGGTTCCGTCCGACCTTCGGAAAGAGCCATGGCCCATCGGAGACCTGGGTCACGGTTGGATCGGCCATCAGGGTGCCCGTGGTGAGATCCACCATCGAGGGCAGGTAGGCGGTCTTGGTCGGCGCGCCGACGTGGAAGGCGGTGGAAACGGCTTGAGCTGGGTCGGCGGGAAGAATCGCGCTCGTGTAGTCGCTGCCAACCCAGCCGAGGCTCGACGGATCGGCCGCAATCCGCGTCATCACTTCCACAGCCTTCCCGACCATGGCAGCAGGAGGGCGGCGTTCTCGAAGCATTCCGACGAGAGCCGTTTGTTCTTCCGCCGTGAAGGCAGCATCCCACCCCGACGGGTACCCCAGCACCGGGTCAAGTCGGCTCTGCCGAGCGGCAGCGAGCACGAAGTCGCCCGCCTCGCGAGGCTCGCTGAGATCGAGTCTGTCGCCTTCGTAGTTGCTCACGCGCCACACGTGCGCAACGGGGCCATCGTCGGCGTATAGGTATCCGACGATCGTCACACTCAATCGGCGCTCGTCGGCTTTACTGATTCCGAGCGAGTCGACCTTTGCTCGGAGCACCTCGGGCAGGCGACCGATCGCAGCGCCAATGAGCATTTCCGGCCGTCCGGCGCTAGCGACAGCGTCCAACAGCCACCGCGACGTATTGAATGATCCGAAGCTGGCGAGACCAGTGAAGGCCATCACCGCCCTGCCATCGAGCGCCAATATCGTTGAGACTTTTGTCGCCTCGGAGTTCACCAGGCGACCGTCTTTGATCAAGCGCCGGTCGGACAAGACAATCGCCTGATCGGAGTTGACCAGGAACACGTTCAGAGTCACCGATCAAGGCTACCGTGTGGCCAAGCGAGACCGGAACCTGGCAGCCGGGCTCTGCCTGCCGGCCCGCACTCGATGGCAAGTTAGTGTGCTGCCAACCAGGCCCGAGCCACCCCGCGGCGGCGCATGGCCAATCTGTTACGGGAAACTGTGGGCGGCCATGAGAACGGCAGTCGCAGCAGGGCGCGACGGCCTGTTTGGTACCGAGTGGCCTGATGCCGCACGGCGAGTCGGCTATTCCTGACGGGCGAATGCCCAGACGGCAGCGGCGAGCAGGATTGCACTGAGAACCCCGACGAGGGCAACCTCTTCTATGAGCGCCATCGTGTGTCCCAGGACGGTCACCCCGAGCCCGGCTCCTGCCGAGGCGGAGCCCAGAAAGATCTGACGGATGGCGTCTACCCCGTAGGTGACCGGGTTGACCTTGGATAGGACGGCCATCCAGGCCGGCACCGTGTCGACGGGGAAGAAGACCCCGGCGAGAAAGATCATCGGAAAGATGAGCAGCTGCATCCACGTCTGGAAGCCCTGCTGCGACTGCCCGAAGGAGCCGAGGAGGATGCCGAGGCCAGACAGCCCGAGCGCCAGGATGACCACCACGGGTACCAGTCCGAGCACGATCCCGAGGTGGAGGCGCACGCCGACCAGCGGCGCGATCGCCACGAGGATCAGCGCCTGGAGCAGGGCCACCGACGTGGCACCGATGGCCTTGCCGAGCACGATCCCGGCGCGGCTCAGCGGCGCGACGAGGATCTCCTTGAGGAAGCCGAACTCGCGATCCGCGGCGACCGAAACGCCGGCGAACAGGGCGTTGGTGAGGACGGCCATCGCGATGATGCCCGGATACTGGAACTGGATGAGGCTGACGCCAGGGGCCATCGCCCCGACGACGTTGTTGAAGCCGGCACCGAAGATCGCCAGGAAGAGGAGCGGGTAGGTCAGGCTCGGGAGCAGCCGGCTTCGATCGGACACGAAGCGCAGTAGATCCCGGTAGGCGACGACCCAGGCGCCGCGATAGAACTCGGTCATCGTCGTGCACCTTCGGCCGCCGCGCCGGCCTCGTCGCGAGCCCTCCCGTCATCGCGGATCTCCCGCCCGGTGAGATTGAGGAAGACATCGTCGAGGGTCGGCCGGCGCAGTCCGATCGCCTCGAGCGGCTGGCCGAAACCGCGGACGAAGTCGGGCAGGAATGCCTCGCCGGCCGGTACCTGGAAGGTCACCGCGCCATCGGCGACGACGGGCGAGACGCGGTAGCGCTCGACCAACTCGGCAACGGCTGCCTGCACGTCGGCCGTCGACAGGGTGATGAGATCGCCGCCGACGGCGCTCTTCAGGGCGCTCGGCGTGTCGAGGGCGACGATCCGGCCGTGGTCGATGACCGCGATCCGGTCGCAGTTCTCGGCCTCGTCCATGTAGTGGGTCGTCAGGAAGATGGTCAGCCGTTCGCGGGCACGGAGCTCTGCGAGGTACTCCCAGATCCGGCGGCGAGTTTGCGGGTCGAGCCCCAAGGTCGGCTCGTCGAGGAACAGGACTCGAGGCCGATGGAGCAGTCCGCGCGCGATCTCGAGCCGGCGCTTCATTCCTCCGGAGAACGTCCGCACGCTGCCCCTCCGACGATCCGACAGCTCGACGAGGTCGAGCATCTCTCCGATCCGGCGCTCCCGGGCATCGGCGTTGACGCCATAGGCGTAGGCATGGAAGCGAAGGTTCTGCTCGGCGGTCAGACCCTCGTCGAGGGTCGGCTGCTGGAACACGAGTCCGATCGATCGCCGGACGTCACTCCGCTGGCGGACGACATCGAAGCCGTTGACGCTGGCGGTCCCGCTGGTCGGTCGGAGAAGCGTGCACAGCATGCTGATCGTCGTCGTCTTGCCGGCGCCATTGGGTCCGAGAAAGCCGAAGATCTCCCCTTCGGCGACCTCGAAGGTGACGCTCCTCACGGCTTCGAGCCGGCCGAAGCGCCGGCCAAGGTCCCCGACATCGATCATCGTCGTGCTCTCCCGAGCGGTCGCTATCATGAGTCGGGAGGATACAACATCGTGAAGCATCTACACAATGAGCGAGCTGCCGAGTCTGAGACAGGTGCGACGGTCCTCGAGCGTCTGTTCGAGCTCGGTGTCCTGCTCGCCGACGCGATGGACAGCGGACTCGTCGAGCGCGGTCTGACCCGATCTCGAGCCGAGCTCATCTGGCGCCTGCGGCGAGAGGGGCCGCAGACGCAGCGGGAACTCAGTCAGCTGTTGCAGTGCACGCCCCGGAACGTAACGGGTCTCGTCGACGCCCTAGAAGCCGCTGGCTTCGTGGAGCGTGGCCCGCATCCCACCGACCGCCGGGCATCTGTCGTCACCCTCACCAGGAAGGGCAGCACCGCGACCGCGAGGATGGAAGCGGAGTATCAGGAGGCCGCAAGGACTCTCTTCGCCGATCTTGATCCGGCCGAGCTCGACGCGTTCTCCGCCACGCTCGATCGGATCCTCGCGCAGCTCCACCGTCTCCCAACTGAGCCATCAGATACGGCTTGATGCGACTCTGGCGCCGCTCGACGTCGATCCCTCACTACCGGGACCCGGAAGCTTCGAGGATCCTCGTGCGATCAGGTCGCGTCGACGGCAGCTAGCGAGCAGCAGGGGCAGCCGCCCTCGGCCGACCCAACGACGGCGTCCGCGGCCTCGCAGCACGGGCCACTGCGACCCAAGACCGAGAGAGCACGGCGTGGCCGGGTGAGGTGTCGTTCGAGCCCGGCGAGGCGCGCGTCAAGGGCCTGAAGCCCCGCGATCCGGTCGGCGATCTCGGCGCGACGCTCGCCGACCAGGCCTGGCAGCTCGACGGTGGTATCCGCGCAGTGTCCGGAATGGCACCAGCCCGCGATCCTGGCGGC
>CAYLSK010000173.1:0-5332 GCA_964385975.1 uncultured Anaerolineaceae bacterium
GGGCCCCCGGCCGTCAGCGCCCTGGCCCAGGATCGCGACGAACCGGTAAATGCCGTCCGGAAGATGTGCGGGTAGCGTCCAGCGAGGGCGCGATTCGCGGCGCTGGACCTGACGACCCAGACGGTCGCGACGCGGTATGGTGTGCCATCGTCGAGTGTCGCCGCCAGGTCGGTTGCCTCGGCGGTCTTGCGGTTTGTGCTCCTCACGGCTGCGCCAAGATCGCCGAACGTGTTCCACGCCTCCTGAACGAGGAGCACGCGATGTCGTGCGTCGCGGACGCAGACGTCGATCGATCGCGACGGATCCCCTGGGCGCGTCGGCAGCTCGAAGGTCCCGATTCTGCCCGTTGCTCCTGCCAGTTCGAGGAGGCGCTCCTGCATCGCCAGGTGCCCGGCGTCGGCCGGTTCTCGCGTCTCGCCGAGCGGTCTCGTGAACGAGATCGCTAGCGGACGCTCAAGTGCGACCCCGAGCGCGATCCAGAGCTCGAGCGGGCCCGGGCCGCCGTGGCCGAGCTCGATCCGGCTGATCCCCGACTGATGGACGCCGACGCGCGCGGCCAGCCGAGCCTGCGTGAGATGCAGGCGTACGCGTGCAGCCTTCACGGCTCGCCCAAGCGACTCGGTCAAGGTCGTCGACAGGCGCGCCGCCTCTCGGATGGCTTCCGTGGGCCTCTGCCTCGTCCGTGTCTCCGCTGTCATGCGCCGGAGTCTTACATCCGGGCCTTCACTGCCAATTACGGGGGCCCGGAGGCGTTCCGCACCGGCGGCTGAGCACAAGATCGAGCCGTCCGCCCCTGTGCCAGAGCCGTATGGGCCGCGATCCCGCGGCGATAAGCCTCCGGCGCATATCGCCGAGAGGAACGAGGCTGGAGCCGCGCCACCGGCCCTCGCGGCGGCCGCCGCCACGCGCCACGCCACGCCCACCCCACCAGGAATCGAAGGGCCGGCCCTCGCGGGCCGGCCCTTCGTGCGTCTGCGACAACTTTCGGAGCTAGTTGCCGCCCTCCGTAACCTCGACCACGCCCTTCACGAAGTCCGTGCCCTTCGTGTCGTCCGTGATCTCGGACAGCGCCTTGGTCGCCAGATCCGTCCTGTACGCGTCGGCCGGTGGGGCAGCCTTGATGATCCCGGCTCCCAGCGAGACGTCGACCGTCTGCTGCCACTTGGCGGGATCCATGATCCCGATACCTGCCGGGGAGGGCCAGACGAGCGCGTTGATCTCGTTCATCTGCCAGGTCTGGTGGCCGGCCCCCAGGGTGGAGCCCGCCTTGAGGGTGTACTGGACGCAATCGGCCGGGTTGGCTCGGCAATAGATCCAGCCCTGGAACGACGCCTTCAGGAAGCGGACAGCGACGTCCTCGTTGCCGGGCTGCGAGAGCCACGACGCCCTGGCGAATAGCGCGTCCTGGAGCATCGCCGACCCTTCGTCGTTCCAGTTGATCACGTTGAGATCGGTCGGCTTGTTGAGCTCGCCGGTCTCGGGGTTCTTGGCCTCCAGGACCTGGGCGTACTCGTTGTAGATCATCGCCTCGGCAACATCGATCTGCTTCGAGAGCAGCAGTGTCATGTCGAACGGTTGGATGACCTTCTCGTAGTCGGTGCCTTGGGTGAGCCCAGCCTTCAGGGCACCGGCCGTGACCTCGAACTCGTTGCCGAAGTCCCAGACGCCGATCTTCTTGCCCTTGAAGTTGGCCGGCTTGGTGATGTTCGAGTCCTTCCAGGAGACGGACAGGGTGCCCGACCGCTGGAAGACCTGGGCGATGTCGACGAGGTCTGATGCGGGATTCCCCACGCGTGCCTCAAGGACCTTGGGTACCCAGCTGATCGTGAACTCAGGCCCGTCGGCAGCCGAGCCGGCCTGCTGCGGAACGACGTCGGGGCCGCCAGGCACGATGGTCAGCTTGATCCCGTTGGCCTCGTAGTAGCCCTGCTCAACGGCAGCGAGATAGCCCGCGAACTGGGCCTGCGGGACCCACTGGAGCTGGAGCCGGACCTCGGCCGGGGCCGGGGCCTCGCTCGCAGCCGCGCTCTCGGCGGCGCTCGGCGCGGCCACGCTCGGCTCGACGCTCGGGGCGTTGGATGGGGCGCTCGTCGCGCCAGCGCTGCTGCACGCGGCAAACAGGAAGCTGGCCGACGCGGCCAGTGCCAGGAACCTGCGATTGTTCGTCATCTTTCCTCCTCGTGCGGACGGCCAGCCTCCCTGGCCATGTTGGTGTTCGGCACGCCCACTGCCGTATCCTCCGGGCGCCGCTCCTCCTACGGCTCCTGGCTCCGCACCGAGGCGTGCCAGGGGATGACCGCGCGTTCGATGGCGATAGTCACAAGATAGAGGGCGATCCCCGCGATCGCCGCGAGGACGATCGCCGCCCAACTGACGTCGAAGCGTAGCGCGCTTGCGCTCTGCACGACGACCCGGCCCAGCACGTCGCTGGTCCCTCCGAAATACTCACCGACGACGGCCCCGATGAGGCTGAGCGTCGTCCCGATCTTGAGCGCCGTGAAGAAATACGGCAGGGCGTTGGGAATCCGAAGGGCCCGGAGGACGGTCCATTCCGAGGCGGCGTACGAGCGCATCAGCTCGAGCGCGGACGGTTCGACCTGAGTCAGGCCACGCGTGACGTTGACCACGACCGGAAAGAACACGAGCACCGCCACAATCATCATCTTGGAGAGCGGATTGAGCACGCCGAACCAGTTGTTCATGAGCGGCGCGAAGGCGATGATCGGCACCGCGCTCGCGCCGATCGCCAGCGGCAGGAGCACCTCTCGGGCGGTCGCGAAGCGTGCCGTCAACAGCGCCATGGTGACGCCGAGCGAGGTCCCGATGGCCAGCCCACCCACCGCCTCGAAGAGCGTCGCAGCGGCCGCCTTGCCGAGCGGCCAGCGCCCATTCGACCAGTTCTCGCCGAGCGCGCTCACGATGGCGCTCGGAGCCGGAAGCGGAAGGCCGCGCAGATCGATATTCCGAACGAGCAGCTCCCACGCGCCGATCGTGGCCGCGAAGACGACGACCGCGGGCAGGTAGTAGCGGGACCGCCGCATCCACTGCCCGCCGGACAGCGATGGCCCGGACACTCGCCCTGGGCTCGCGGTGGCGGCCGAGGTCACCCGATCCCTCCCTCGGCCGCGGCCCGGTCGAGCGACCCGACACCCACGCCCACATCCGCGTCGAGAGCCTCTTCCCCGCCATGCCGGAGCGCTTCGCGAACCGCGGTCACCAGCTCGAAGTAGCGCCGCTGTTCGCGCGTCTGGACATCGCGGGGTCGCGGCAGGTCGATCTCGATGATGTCGGTGATCCGCCCCGGCCGGGCGCTCATGACCACGACCCGCGACGACAGGAAGACCGCCTCCGGGATTGAGTGGGTGACGAAGACGACCGTGATCCCGGTCCGCTCCCAGATCCGCAGGACCTCCTGGTTCATCCGCTCCCGGGTCATCTCGTCCAGCGCCCCGAATGGCTCGTCCATCAGGAGCATGGACGGCTCGAAGGCGAGTGCCCTGGCGATCGCCACGCGTTGCTGCATCCCGCCCGACAGCTGGTATGGATGGTGGTGGAGGAAGTCACCGAGCTCGACGAGCTCGAGCATCTCCCTGGCGCGAGCCGTTCGCCGTTGCGAGTCGTAGCCCATCAGCTCGAGCGGGAGCTTGACGTTCTCCTCGACCGAACGCCAGTCGAAGAGGACCGGTGCCTGGAAGACGATCCCGTAGTCCCGGTCGCGCCGGGCGCGCTCGGCCGACTTCTCGTTGACCGTGACCCGGCCGGCGGTCGGGGCGACCAGGTCGCCGATGACCCGAAGGAGGGTGGACTTGCCGCAGCCGGACGGACCGATCAGCGAGACGAACTCCCCGCGCCGGATGTCGAGATCGATCCCCGTGAGCGCGGTCGTGACCCGCTCGTGATCGCTCACGAACGTCTTGTCGACGCCGACGATCCGGACGACAGGTACGGCGTTCTCGGGGGGCGGCGTAGGTGCCTCCATGACGGTCAACCCTCCGCTGCGCCGGGCCGGCCGCGCAGGACGACGAGCTCGGCCGCGCGGATGAGGATGAAGAACGAGATCCCCAGCAGCGACGAGATCAGGATGGCCGCCCAGAGCTTTTCCGGGCCGGAGATGTATTGCTGGTTGAAGTTGATGATCGCCCGGCCCAACCCGTCCGGGATGCCACCCGGCCCCTCGCCGATGATCGCTCCCACGATGGACGCGGTCGCTGCGATCTTCAAGGCAGTGAACAGGTACGGCAACGATGCCGGAAGGCGAACCTTGCGGTAGATCGCCCAGGGCCCGGCCGCGTAGGAGCGCATCAACTCCAGCGCCCGCGGGTCTGGGGCGCGAAGACCGCGGATCATCGCGATCGTGACGGGAAAGAAGGTCAGGTAAGTAGCGATGACCACGACCGAGGCCACATTCGGACCAAAGGCATAGACGATCATCGGGGCGAGCGCCACGATCGGGATGGTCTGGCTGGCGACGACGTACGGCACGAACGCCCGCTCCGCCAGCCTCGAATGGATGAAGACGGTGGCCAGGACCAGCCCGAGCACGGCGCCCACCACGAACCCGATGGCGGCCTCACGCCAGGTGTAGAGCGCTGCGCCGACCAGGAACTGCCCGAGCGATTCCTGGGCGTTGCGTTGCACCGGGGCGGCCAGGGCTCCCAGGATGCTGAACCAATGCGGCAGGTTCAGGTCGCTGGCGAACGGGAATCGAAACGGTGGTGAGTACTCGATCGCCAGGCCGGTCCCGAGCACGTCCTTGAACCGCCACGGCACGCCGCCCAGCCATTTGATCGCTTCCCAGATCAGGAGCAGCGCGATCCCGAAGGCGACGAGGGTCATGATCCGTCGGGTCCGCGAATGGCCGCTGCCTCCTGGGACGGCCTCGATCGTCGGCTCGCTCGAGGTCGACGGCGGAAGCAGGTCGATCGAGCCGGCGGTCGCCACAGCTAGCCAGTCACCGCCTGGTCGGCGATGTCGAGCGCGCGATCGAGGATCTCGAAGCCCTCGGCCAGCTGCGCGTCCGTGATGCACAGCGGCGGGTTGGTGTGGATGGAGTTGTTGGCGATCATGGTGTACAGCCCGTTCTCGCGGAAGAACTTGCCGATCGCCTTCATCTCGTCCGAGGTCCCGTTGAACGGGGTGAGCGGGGTCCACGGATCCCGCCGTCGAACCAGGTCCACGATCCCGAACAGGCCGAGGTTGCGGGTCGCACCCACGCTCGGGTGCTTCGCCGCGAGGCGCCGATGGTGCTCGCGCATGACCGGATCGAGGCGGGCGGCGTTCTCGATCAGGCCGTCCTCTTCGTAGACGGCGATCGTCGCGAGCGACGCGGCCA
>CAYLSK010000173.1:5342-5630 GCA_964385975.1 uncultured Anaerolineaceae bacterium
AGAACATCATCGACTCGAACTTCTCGGCGATCTCGTGGCGCATCGCGACCGCGCCGAGGGGCAGATAGGAGCTGGTCAGGCCCTTGGCCATCGTCATCAAGTCCGGGGTAACACCCCAGTGGTCGACCGCAAACCAGCGGCCGGTCCGTCCGAACCCGGCCATCACCTCATCGGCGACCATCAGGATGTCGTTGCGATCGCAGATCTCGCGGACGCCCGCGACGTACCCGTCGGGCGGAATGAGGATTCCGTTGGTCCCCACGATCGTCTCGAGGAAGACCGCGGCGA
>CAYLSK010000174.1:0-5623 GCA_964385975.1 uncultured Anaerolineaceae bacterium
GCGCTGGTCGGCGGCCGGATCATCGATGGCTCGGGTCGCCCGCCGATCGCTCGATGCGATGGCCGATGGAGGTCTGCACGACCAGCTAGGTGGCGGGTTCCACCGCTACTCCACCGATGCGCACTGGCTGGTGCCGCACTTCGAGCAGATGCTCTACGACAACGCTCAACTCGCCCGCGTCTACCTGCATGCCTGGGCGGTTACCGGGGACGCGCGCTATCGCGCGGTCGCAATCGGGACCCTGGACTACATGGCCCGCGAGCTGACGACCGACGACGGCGCGTTCGCCGCCAGCCAGGACGCCGACACCGAAGGAATCGAGGGGCTCACCTTCACCTGGCGAGTGGCCGAGATCCGCGAGGTTCTGGGCGAGATCTCACGGCTCTTTGAGGCCGCGTACGGAGTGACCGAAGGCGGCAACTGGGAAGGCGCGACAATCCTGAGCCGGGTTGCCTCGGACGTCGAGCTGGCCGGTAGATTCGAGCTGACCGAATCAGAGGTCGAGAAGCGCCTCGCAGAGGCGCGGGCGCGGCTGCTCGCTCGGCGAGCTGGCCGCCCGCAGCCCGCTCGCGACGACAAGGCGCTCGCGGCCTGGAACGGACTGGCGATCGCGGCGTTCGCAGATGCGGCCGCTGCGTTCACCGCGACGGACTCGACCGCCGCGGCCCGCTACCGAGCGGCCGCCGAGCGCGCCGCAGGAGCCATCGTCGGCGGGTTGCTTGCGCGGGACGGGTCGCTCGGTCGGTCATGGAAGGACGGTCGTGCAGTTGGCCGCGGCGTCCTGGAGGACTACACCCACCTGGCCGATGGCCTCCTCGCGCTCTACGAGGCCACCTTCGACGAGCGCTGGTTCACGATCGCTCGGGCGCTTATGGATCGGGTGCTGGCCCATTTCGCCGATCCGGCTGGCGGCTTCTTCGATACCGCGGACGATCACGAGCGCCTGGTGACCCGCCCGAAGGACGTGCAGGACAACGCCGTGCCGTCAGGCAACGCCGTGGCCGCCGAGGTCTTGTTGCGGCTCCATGCCTGGACCGGCGACGGCGTCTACCGGGCGGCCGCTGAGCGGGCGATACGCACGGTTGTCCCCCATGTGGCCCGCTATCCGACCGGATTCGCCCGCTGGTTGTCGGCCATGGACCTCTCTCTTGCATCGATCCTCGAGATCGCGATCGTAGGCGCGCTCGACGACCCGGGTACGAGCGATCTGCTGGCCGAGACCCGGCGCGGCTACCGACCGAACCAGGTCGTCGCCGTCGCCGCCCAGCCGGGAGCCAGCGCGATCCCGCTGCTCGACGACCGGACGGCGATGGACAGTCGACCCACGGCGTACGTCTGTCGCCGGTTCGTCTGCCGGCTGCCCGCGACCGATGCGTCCACGCTCCGAGCGCAGCTCGATGCGTTGCCTGTCGATGCCTGACGACCCCCGACCTTGAGACCGGCCGCGGTCGAACCCCAGCCGGCGGCGACGGTTGTCCTGCTCCGACCCGGCCGAGCCGGACTCGAGGTCCTGCTGACGCAACGACCATCGTCAATGGCCTTCGCCGCCGACATGCACGTTTTTCCAGGTGGCCGGGTGGATCCAGGCGACGCCGACCGGGAGTTGACGGCCAGATCCGTTCTGTCCGCGACGGACGCGGCGAACGCCCTGGGCGGCGACCTCGCACCAACGGCAGCCCTCGCCGCGCATGTCGCTGCGATCCGAGAGGTGTTCGAGGAGGCGGGCGTTCTCCTGGCCGATGGCGGACGCGATGCGACCGTCGTGCGGGCTCGGGCGGTCTCGCAGGCCCGATCTGCCCTGGTCGGCGGTGAAGCCACATTCGCCACGATCGCCTCGGAGCTCGATCTGCGCCTGCGGACGGACTGGCTC
Organism: uncultured Anaerolineaceae bacterium; assembly: GCA_964385975.1. GTDB lineage: Bacteria > Chloroflexota > Limnocylindria > Limnocylindrales > CSP1-4 > SPCO01. Next base: position 1,871 of record CAYLSK010000174.1, read on the forward strand.
GTCCCGCTCTCGCGCTGGGTGACGCCGCCGATCCTCCCGCGCCGCTTCGATGCCAGGTTTTTCGCGGCCGAGCTGCCCGCCGGCGCTCGGATCTCGTTCGAAGGCGACGAGGTCGAGGGCCACGCCTGGCTGACCCCTGCCGCCGCTCTGGCGGCGATGGCCCGGGGCGAGATCGGGATGTGGCTGCCGACCAGCGCGACCCTTCAGCAGCTCGAACACGTTGCGTCCATCGAGCAGATCAGCGAGCGGTTGACCCCACGTCCGCTCGGCGAGATCGAGGTGGAGGCCATCTCCCCAGAGGTGACCCGGATCGTGATGCCGGTGGGCGGCGGCGTCGCAGGCCAGCCGGTCTGCGCCTACCTGGTCGGCCATCGTCGATGTGTGCTGATCGACCCGGGCGACCCGACTGGGCCGGCCCTCGATCGGGCGCTGGCGCTGGCAGCTTCCCGTGGTGGGTCCATCGTCGCGATCGCCGTTACCAATGTCGACCCGGACCACGCGGGCGGCACTGAGGCACTCGCCGCGATGCTGGAAATTCCGATCTTCACCGGTCCAGGAGGCGGGCGCCCGTTGCCGTTTCCGGTCCGGGAGCTCGCCGACGAGGCGGTCGTGACGCTTGGCGACGTGTCGTTGCAGGCGATCTCCACTCCGGGGCCGAGGCCAGATCACCTGGCCTTCCTGGTCGGCGACCGGCGAGATCTCGTGATCAGCGGCGATCTCGACGGCCGTCGCGGCGCCCGGGCTCTCGCTGGGCCGTGGGACGAAGCGGCCGCCGCGGCGTCCCTCGATCGTCTGCGCCGGCTGGCGCCGGAGGCGGTCTGGCTGTCCGGCCATCCGGCGTCCGAGATCGGCGTCCGGAACGTGGACGCCTAGGCTCGGTCGGTGGGCAGCGCAGCCGCCAGGTTCCGCAGGAAGTTGAGGCCCTGGTCCACCTGTTCGAGCGGGGCGTACGGTCCCGGCATCAGGAAGCACGGCCGGCCCGCGAGCGCCACTCCAGGCAGCTGGCCCCATGACTCGGTCAAGACGCGTCCAGCCGAGATGGACGCCGCCCGCTTGTAGATAAAGACGACCGCGGCCGGCCGCCAAAGGGCGATCTTCTGCCAGAGCGGGCCGACACCCATCGTCAGCTCGGCGTCGGTGGCCACGTCGCGAGGCGTCGGGAGCTTGAGCAGATCGGTGATGCCGTGGCCGGCCTCCAGCAGCGCATCGTCGGCTGTCTCGATCGGTGTGGCCGGCGGGAGCACGCCGGCCAGCATCAGGCGGCGCCAGAACGTCCGTCCGAGCCGCCCCTGGTGATAGTGGCCGGCGATGACGCTGACCGGTGACGGATTGAGCCCGATGAAGAGCAACCGATCGCGCCGTGGCGGCAGATCGGCGAGCGTCGCGACGGCGAGCCCATCGATGGTGACCAGGGAGCGGTGCGACCCCGGATCGGGTCGGCGGGTCAGAGCATCGAGCTCATCCGGTGTCACCGAGTCGCGCCCCGAGGCGTGCCCGCGTCGCTCGGCCGACTCAGGCGGATTGGTCGGTGCTGTCGCCGGTCGGGGCGTCGGGGTCGCTGACCCGGGCCTGGATCTCGTCCTGGGCCTTGGCGGCCTCGGACTTCGCCTCGCGCACACCACGTCCAAGGGCTTCCCCGAGCTTCGGCAGGGTCTTTGGTCCACGCCACATGACCACGAGGACCAGGATGATGATCAGGACGACGAGCAGATCGGGCATGCGCGGATGGTACATCGCGGGTGATGCACGGCGACCGCGCGGTCACTTCGGACGTCGCGAGACCGGGATGACGAGGCGGAGTGCCGTGCGCGTCGCCGAGAACGAGACCACCTTGTTGTCGACCAGCCCGGCGCGCTTGGCCGCATCCATGACCTCGACGTCGCGCAGGGTCGCGGACTTGCCCTTGCCTGAGACGACCCAGATCGCGCCGTTCGGCCGGATCCGGCGGGCGAGCGATTCGAGCGGCACCAGGGCCTCGGTCGAATCGGCGCCGAGGAGGACGATGTCAGTCTCCGCCTGCGGCCAGCCGTCGGTGATGTCCGAGGTTCGCTCGGCCAGAAGCCCACGGATCTCGCGGTCGTCGATCTTGATCAGCGCTACGCGCATCCCCGGGCGGACGCCGAGCTTGTCGAGCAAGGGGCTGGTATAGACGCGCTCCATGCCCGCTATCGTGCCATGCATGCTGCTGGTCTATGGGCCTCGATCGGCGACGTACGACTTCGGGCCGGGCCACCCGTTGACGCCACGGCGATTCGGTCCGGGCATCGATCTCCTCCGTTCGGTCGGCGCCGAACCGGGACTGGCGCCGGAGCCCGCCGAGGACGAGGAGCTCTTGCTCTGCCACGAGCCGCGCTACCTCGATATCCTCAAGCGCTTCTCCGCGTCACCGTTCGGTGGCGATGAGGCGGGGATCGGCGAAGGCGGTGACGATCCGCCGTTCGCCGGGATGCACGAGGCCGGCGCGATGGTCGCCGGTGGGTCGCTCCGGGCGGTCGAGTCGATCCTCCGCGGCGACGTGGAGCATGCCTTCCATCCAGGCGGTGGCCTCCATCACGCGATGCCGGGACGCGCGTCCGGCTTCTGCATTTACAACGACCCGGCGCTGGCGATCGCGCGAGCCCGCCGGGCCGGTCTGCGAGTGCTCTACGTGGATCTCGACGTCCATCACGGCGATGGTGTCCAGGCGATCCACTGGGATGATCCGGGTGTGCTCACGCTCTCCATCCACGAGACCGGGCGCTACCTCTTTCCAGGCACCGGCGGGGTGGGGGAGCTCGGGGAGGGCGCGGCGGCCGGAACGTCGGTCAACGTGCCGCTGGAGCCGGGAACGGGCGAAGATGCGTGGCTCGAGACGGTCCGAACGCTGCTCCCCGAGTTGGCCGCCACGTTCGGGCCGGATCTGATCGTCTCCCAGCACGGTGCCGACTCACACGCGTGGGATCCTCTGGCCCATCTGCTGGTCACGACGACAGCGATGGGCGAGGCCGCGCGGCTGGTCGACGCGGTGGCGCACCGGTATGCAGGTGGCCGATGGCTGGCGACCGGAGGAGGCGGCTACGACGCCTACCGCGTGGTGCCGCGGACGTGGAGCCTCGTCTGGCTGGCGGGCGCGCATCGCGATGTGCCGGGATCGACATCGAAGTCGTGGCGGGAGCGTTGGGCGCCCGAAGCTTCACGCTACGGGCAGGTGCCCCTGCCGGTATCGTTCGATGACGCCGTGAACGCCGGACTGCCCGTCGACGCGGGGCAACTCGTGGCCGAGACCCGCTCGCGCGAGACGATCGCCCTGGTCCGCGAGCTGGTCGTGCCACGGCTCCTTCGGGAGGCCCGTGATCGCGGCTGGTGGGATCCGCTGGCGGTCCCCGCTGCGGGCGCCAATGCTGCGGCGTCGCCTGGCGCCTGGCAGGGCGACGACCCGCAGATCGTTCCACTCGTTGACGCTGATGCCTGGTCAAAGCTCCAGCTCGGCCCGCAGGTGATCGCCCCAGCGGATCCGGTGGCGGGACATGCCGTGATCCTCGCCGCGCTTCGCGACGGGGCGGCGGTCTCCGCGGCCGTCACCGGCCCCCAGGTGGTCGGGCTCGCCGTCGCCGGTCCCGCGGCGGAAGGCGGCCGGCGCGATCTGCTCGCCCTGGGTGTCGCTCCGGCTCGCCGTCGGGCCGGCCTCGCATCTCGACTCCTGGCCGTCAGCTCCGCCGATCGAGCCGAGCTCACCTTGGCCGAACGCGACCCGTTCGAACCGCTCGACGTGGG
>CAYLSK010000175.1:0-5590 GCA_964385975.1 uncultured Anaerolineaceae bacterium
TCGTCTGGATCGATGGCGAAACCTACAAGGGTGCCGGCCCCGAGCCCGGACAGGAGATCCAGCAGATCGTCGACTCGATCCGCTTCGAGTAGTCCGATTCGCGCGACGGCGGCGGCCTGACCGGTCGCCGCCGCGGCTCCGGCTCGTTCGAGCACTTTCCAGGGCGAGGTCAATCGACTCCTGACCCAGTCAGCGCTCCGGGTACAACATGGCGATCACCCTCGTCGCCCGCGGCCGAGCGCGAAGGCGCTCCATTCCTTGACTTTGCCGCCAGGTTATGGAGACCCGTCCGCAGGCGCGTTTGGCGTTGCGGTGGCCTGGGTGCTCATGTCCGTTTCAACGGCGGCCTGCCCCAGCTTGAGCTGGCTCTTCAGCTTCTCGGTCTGGTCTTGAAGCGGCCCGATGATTCGGTCTGGAGCGAGCCCGAAGCCAGCCGCGACGATGAGCCCGAGGAGATTGTGGCTCAAGTCGAAGATGCCGCTCAGGGATACCCCATCCAGCGGCTGACTGGAAGCGGCAGGCGCGACGGCCACAGGCGCGACGGCCACCAGAAACACGCCGGCCACCCCTGCGAGCCCGGAGATGAGCGGAGTGTGAATGAGTCGCGCCTCGAAGAGGTTGAAGTCCTCGACTGCCGAGTCCGCCTTCGCCTGGAGGCGGAGGCGATTGAATAACCCGACGATGGCTGCGACGAGGAAGAAGACCGAGGCCGCGATGAGCTGGGGTGTCGGCACCTCATACAAGACCGCCAGCCCAACCAGCAGGAACGTCGTTGTCGCGGTCACAAGGATCGCCCGCCAGAGCCTGTTTCGCGCCCGGACGATGCCCTCCATCTTGTCCTCGAGGTACGAATTCATTGCGTGCCGGACCTCACGCAGAATCGCGCGGGCGGAGGAATCGTCTTCGTTGCAGTCATTGCGCTCGTCGGCTTGTCTCGTCGATTCTCCACGGAGCCGGGCACGAATTGCGGGCAATGGACCACCCGCGGACGGTTGAGCAGGGGCGGCGCCGCCCAGTCCACCCTCATCCGACCCATTGGAGCGAGGCCTCGTCGTTGGTGCGAAGTACCGTTCGTGGGCCGTCGGACTCATGGCTTTGACGGCCTCGGCAAGCGCGCGATCCAGCTGGTCGCTCTTGATATCGGCACCCGCGAGCCGCAGCTGGTCGTGGAGCGCGTCGCCCAGGACGAGCTCGCACGGCTCCACTTCGATCAGCGCCTCCTCGGCCCGATCAACCCGGCGCCACAGCGACACGTAGCCCATGGCCGAGACCCATTCCAGGCCATTGGTCTTGCTCTCCGAAGGAGGTGTGAGCAGGGCCTCCTGGACGGCATCGAGCTGCTCGGTCGCCTCGGCCAGAGCCATCTTCTGGGACGTGGTCCAGACGGCTTGGGGCTGGTGCGCGCGAGTGGGAGGTCCGCATTCATCGATGACCTTCAGTCGCGCCCGGAGCTGCTCGGAGCGCCGCCGAAGCTCCCAGTAGCTTCGCGTTTGGGCCACGCGAACGGTCGCCAGGATTCGCAGCGGGATCGCCCCGATGACCGCGATCGCGGCGGCGATCTCGACCCCGATAAAGAACTTGGCACCGGGACCGCCCGGAGGGGCGACGAGGTAGGTCGCGACCACCGTGATCGCCGCGAGGCCCGGGATCAGAGGTGCGATAGCCCAGAGGGCGGGCAGGTACGTGGTCGGAAACGCCGTACCAGCGAGGAGTGCGATGAGCACCAGGAGCACGCCGACGGCGATGAGGGCATCGCTGGTCGTCCAGACCCGTGCCGCAAGGTCCTGAAGGGCGGAGCCGATTGGGAGTTGGCTTGCTGCTGCAATCGCCACACCGATCAGCACGATCCCTATGCCGTACGCAACTGGGCCGCGGCGGTCGGTCCAGGAGCGCCCGTCGCGCGACGATTGCGCTGAACCCTCCCTTGTCTCCGACGCGGTCTTGACCGTACCCATCGATGGAATACCCCTCGGGCCACACCAGTCGGGTCGATCCCGGCGAGCGCGAAGCGTAGGTTCTGCTGAACCGAACGTCAATGTATGAATTACCCCGTCACGTACGTGACGGCATCAGCGCCGGTCAGGCCAAGCTTCGTGTGCACGGGCGATGATCTCTTCGATCACGCCAGTCTTGGCATCCGCATACTGTTGCGTGTACTTCCAGGTCTGCTTGGCCAGCTCACGTTTGGCGCGCGCGTAGCGCTCGCGATCTGACTCGCTGATCCGCAACCAGTCGCGGAAGAGAAGGACGCGGTCAATCTCCGGGCAGCGTGACGAAAAGACATGCAGGTTGACGTTCGCGTCTGGCTCCCTGAGCATTCTGTGCGCGTACCAATCTGGCTCACGAATCCGAATCACATACCCGGCAGCCTCAAGGGCCGGAACGTACATCTCCTCGCGCGCCGAGTCGGCGACGACGAGGAGCATGTCGATGATCGGCTTGGCGGCGAGTCCGGGCACCGACGTCGAGCCAATGTGTTCGATCCGGAGTGCTGTGGCGCCGAGCAGGGACGCAACCCGATCTGCTTCACGCTGGAACAGACGCGGCCAGCCCGAGTCGTAGTCCGCGAGCACGATAGGACCGGTCAGGGGTTTGAGCTCACCGACCGTTTGAGCGCGGATGTACTCCTCGGTGGCCGGCTTGCGATGGCGTGACGTGGTTTGGCCTGACATGACCTTCTCCACCCGACGGTCCGGGAATCAGGAGCGGCGGTCCGGTCGGGCCAACCAGGCTCATCATGCACCCGATGCGGAGCGGCTCAGGCGGTTTCGCCGGGCGAGCCACCAGGCGGGCTACGGCGACCTCGAGATCAGCGCCCCGGCCATCTCGGGGTGGACGTCGCAGCGGAACCGATAGGTCCCGGCCGTGATGGGCGGGATCTCATAGGTCCGCGAGCCGGGACCACCGAAAATCTCGCCGGCAAACAGCACGTCGCCGGACTCGCCATCGAACAGGCTGACGTTGTGTGGCGCGCCATCCCGGTTCTCGAAGAGCAGCTGGAACCGGCGGCCTGCGGGGACCACCAGCTCCGCGCGGTCGAACGCCTGGCCTTCGGCCGTGATGACCGCTCCGCCCGATGGCGAGGACGGCGGTGGGCCGTGCGAGACCGGCCCGGTCGTGCAACCGACTGCGAGGACCGCGGCGGCCAGGGCCAGTCTCGGCGTTCGACCGAGTCCTGATGCCATGGCTAGGCCCTCGGCACGAGCATCCGCGTGACTGTCGTCGCGAGCCGGCGGAGGCGAAGGGCGATCTCGATCGGGCCTCCGTCGAAGAGCCAGAGCTCGAAGGCAACGAAGATGACGAGAACGACCTCCAGCCCCTTGTCGAGGTAGGCGAGCGGGAAGCGCGCGCCGAAGAGCAGCCAACCGGCGATCGTCGCCAGAGTGAAACCAACGAGCGCGAGCCTGACGAGCCACCGAATCTGTCCGACCGGCCCGGGCAGGATCATGGCGATGGCAAGGGTCGTGTAGCCAATCGCGTTCATCGTGAACAGCGGGCCGCCGAGGGTCGCGTGGATTGCCGCGGTCCCGAAGGTCAAGGCAACCACCACCGTTCTGAGCGCGATCGTGCCCAGCCGATGCTCGGCCCGGTTCACCTTGTAGGTTGTCGCCATCTCGATCTCCTTCTGTCGCGGTTCTACCGTGATAACTCGCTACCGTGGAGTAACACGTAGAATGCAACAGAAATGTGCTACTGTCAAGTAGCAAGTGGAGCCGGATGGCGATCAGGGGAGAATCGAAAAGCCGCGCAGTAGCCCGCGTGCTGCGAGCGAAAGAGGTGGAGGATTCCTACCGTTGAGCGGGCCGCCCTCGCAGGAATCGAACGGGTCGCCGGCCAGACGGACCGGCGACCCGCCGTGATCGGAACTGGGGCGCGGCCCGGTTCGAGCTCCTATTCGGACAGCCCCACCACATGACCTTCGGCATCGGCGACCAGGCCGAGCCACGCTTGCCCGTCGGGGCTGAACCTGGGCATGATCGCCGCGCCGCCGAGCTCGATCGCCCGGGCTAGCGTCGCGTTGATGCTGTCCACCCTGACGTAGCCGGTGACATGTCCGCCGGATCCGTCCGGGGTGCCGCCGATGCCGACCACGACGCCTGTCTGCTCCGGGTTGGACAGGCCGTACCCGCCCGGGTTGTCCGTGTTGAGCTTCCAGCCGAAGAGGTCGCTCCAGAAGCTCTGAAGGGCCTTCGGGTCCTTGCCCACGATCTCGAAGTGAATGACGCGCGGTTCAGCCATGGTCGTCGCTCCTGCTGTGGACCGAGGTCATCCTCGCCTCTCTGGCCCTTCGAAACCACGACGAAGGAGCGCGCCGGAATCGACACGCGGGGGTTAGTGGTGCGGCGAAGCAACGGTGGCTTGCAGGTCATTCATGATGGTCGTAGGCTCGCCCGACGAATGCCGGGGCTCTAATGCCTGGGAGGACCCAATGAACCGTCGTCCCCGCCTTCCCGTCCGCGTGGTCATCACGACCATCTCGCTTCTTGCGGCGGCGCTCGCCCCAGGCTCCATCGCGTGGGCCGCGCCGAAGGACGGTCCGCTCGGTCACTTCAAGCACATCGTGGTCATCTACGAGGAGAACCACAGCTTCGACAACCTCTATGGCCTATGGGGCACCGTCAATGGCGAACCGGTCGTCGGCCTGCCGAGCGCCGACGCGGCGCATACCACCCAGGTGGCCCAGAGCGGCACCACGTACACCTGCCTCCTCCAGAAGGACGTGAACCTGACGGCGCCTGCCGTGACGAACACGTGTGGACCCGAAACGGTGACCCTGGGCGACGGCTCGACCGTCACCTATTCGAGCGCATTCGCCAATGCACCGTTCAACATCGACCAGTTCATTCCGGCCAATGCCACGACCTGCCCGCCCGAAACGAACCTCTTCGGCTTCCCGAACGGGATCCTCAACGGGAGTGGGCAGGGCGGGCCCGGCGGTTGCACCCGGGACCTGGTCCACCGCTTCTACCAGGAGCAGTACCAGCTCGACGGTGGCAGGCAGGATCGCTACGTCACCGGCAGCGATTCGACCGCGACGACGATGGGCTACTACGACACCACCAAGCTCCCGTTCTACGCGTACCTGCACCAGAACGGCGCACCGAACTACGTCATCGCCGACCACTTCTTCCAGGCCGCCTTCGGCGGATCGTTCCTCAATCACCAGTACCTGATCGCGGCGGCCGCACCGGTCGTCCATCCAGGCGACTACGCAGTGGTTGGAGGCCGCGTCCACGCCGTCCTGGCGGCCGACGGCTTCCCGACCAATAGCTACACGTTGTACAAGGCGAGCCCGGCGCCCTCGGACGGGCCGATCACCCAGGCCTGTGGCCTCACGACCACGATCAGCACCCTCGCCTGCGGCGATTACGGGGTCAACACGCTGCTGCCGTGGTACCAGCCAACGGCCGGCTTCGCGCCGAAGATCCACCCGATCGACGACACGACCACCGCGATGAACATCGGCGACGAGCTGAGCGACGCCAATGTCAGCTGGGCCTATTACGGCGGCGGCTGGGACAACGCGGCCGGCATCACGAGCGGCCGTGGCTACACGAACGGGCCCGGTCCGACCTGCGGCAATTCGCAC
>CAYLSK010000176.1:0-5547 GCA_964385975.1 uncultured Anaerolineaceae bacterium
GCTCCGGGTGGAGTTTGCCCGTTTCACTCCGTCAGTCGGCTCACGCCGGCCGACGGCATCGTCACTGTGGCACTGGTCCTCGCCTCGCGGCGGGCGGGCGTTACCCGCCACCCTGCGCTGAGGAGCTCGGACTTTCCTCACGCCGTCCGCGGGGTTGCCCCCAACGGCTGGCGCGCGACCATCCGACCGCCTCGCTGACCGTTGGAGTCTACGCCGAGCCTCCGAACCGCGGATCCGAGCTCAGTCCGGATCCGGTCGGCGGACCACGACCGCCGGGCCGCCGGCGTTGACCCGGTCGATCGCCTGGTTTGCCAGGGCGTCGGCGACCGAGTTCTGGGCCCGTGGCACGTGGGCCGCGCTCCAGCGCTCGAAGCCGGCCAGTATCCTCCGGCATGCCGTCCAGAGCGGGATCAGCTTGGCGTCCTTGACCCGCCAGCGGCCGGCCAGCTGTTCCACGATCAGTTTCGAATCGAGCAGCAGGTGGACCTCGCGGGCGCCAAGCTCGCGGGCGAGATCGAGCGCCCGCAGGGTGCCCGTGTACTCGGCGACATTGTTGGTCTGGATTCCGAGGAATTCCGAAATCGAGGCATCCGGATCAGCTCGTGGGTCGCGCGCGTCGGCTCGGCCGAGGTCGAACAATGCCGCCCCCAGCGAGGCTGGACCCGGATTGCCACGCGCGGCGCCATCGGTCCGGATAACGAACCCGACGCTCATGGGAGCGGACACGTCGCTCAGTCCGGGACCTCGTCGGCCGTTGGCGGATTGCCCTGCAGGACCGGGAGCTCGACCTTCGAGCCGGAGCTCGAATCGCTGCCCCGGACCTTCCGCCAGGCCCACTGGAGCGGATCGTGATAGGCGTCAGCAACCCGCTCCTTGAGCGGGATAATCGCATTGTCTGTGATCTTGATGTGCTCGGGACACACCTCGGTGCAGCATTTCGTGATGTTGCAGAAACCGATCCCGCCGCTCTCCTTCAGATACTCACGTCGGTCGGCCTGATCGATCGGGTGCAGCTCCAGGCCAGCGGCTCGGACCAGGTAGCGCGGCCCCATGAATGGCTTCTCGGTCTCGTGGTTTCGCAATACATGGCAGACGTCCTGGCACAAGAAGCATTCGATGCACTTGCGGTATTCCTGGACCCGTTCGATGTCTTCCTGCTGCCAGCGCCAGTCCTCCTGCGGAAGATCCGTCGGCGGCGTGAACGGCTGGATCGTCTTGTTGACCTCGTAGTTCCACGAGACGTCTGTCACGAGGTCCCGGATCAGCGGGAAGGCGCGCATCGGCTCGACCGTGATCGGGTCCTCGAGATCGAAGTCCGAGAGCCGCGTCTTGCAGGTCAGTCGCGGTCGCCCGTCGACCTCGGCGCCGCACGATCCGCACTTGGCAGCCTTGCAATTCCAGCGCACGGCAAGGTCCGGCGCCTCGTGACCCTGGATCCAATGCAGGGCGTCGAGGACAACCATTCCTTCCTCGACCGGAACGTCGAACTCGTCGAATCTCCCGTCCTCGCCGGGGCTACCGCGGAAGACCCTCAGGTGTGCGTCCGCCATCCGTCTCTCCGTCTCAGTGATCTGCGCCGAGCAGGCCGCGCAGCTCGTCGGTCATCGTGGGGAGCGGCGTCGTGGTGACCGCCATGGTGCCATCTTCGGCTCGGCCGACGACGCTGTTGAGCCCGCTCCAGGTCGTGTCGTTCGTCGCCGGATAGTCGAGCCGGCTGTGGGCGCCACGGCTCTCGGTGCGCTGGCGGGCGCTTCGAGTGATCGCCTCCGCCACGGTCAGCATGTTGCCGAGCTCGAAGACGAGGTTCCAGCCCGGGTTGTAAGTTCGCCCGCCGGTCGCACGGACGAGCTTCCAGCGACGTCGCAGCTCGGCAAGTTCGCGCAGGGCTTCATCCAGATCGGACTCGACGCGAAAAATCCCAACCAGGCTCTGCATCATCGCCTGCAGGTCGCGCTGGACGGCGTAGGGGTCCTCGCCGTCGCGACGCTCGAGTGGCGCCGCCAGATCGCCTGCCGCGGCCTGGATCTGAACGGGATCCAGGTAGGGCTCGACGTCCTGGCCGGCCGCGCGCGTCGCAGCCGATGCTCCCGTCCTCGCGCCGAAGACGAGCAGGTCGGAGAGCGAGTTACCGCCGAGGCGATTGGCTCCGTGCAATCCGGCCGCGACCTCACCGGCCGCGTACAGACCTGGCACCGTCGTGGCGCCGGTTTCCGGGTCGACCCGGATGCCGCCCATCACGTAGTGCGTGGTGGGCCCGACCTCCATCGGGCCGCGGGTGATGTCGACGTCGGCCAGCTCCTTGAACTGCTCGTACATGGACGGCAGCTTGCGGCGGACGTGATCGGCCGGCAGGTAGCTGATATCGAGGAAGACGCCTCCGTGTGGCGAGCCACGCCCTTCCTTCACCTCGGTATAGATGGCCCGGGCGACATTGTCCCGGGTCGACAGTTCCGGCGGCCGTCGTGCATCGGTCTCGCGGCCCTGGGAGAGCGCGGTGACCCAGCGGGCCGCTTCCTCATCGGTCTCGGCATATTCAGCCCGACGCTCGTCGGGCAGGTACTTCCACATGAACCGTTCGCCCGAGGCGTTGCGCAGGATGCCGCCCTCGCCGCGCACGGCCTCGGTGACCAGCAGACCGCGTACGCCGGGCGGCCAGACCATGCCGGTCGGATGGAACTGGACGAACTCCATGTCGATCAGCTCGGCGCCGGATTCGTACGCAAGCGCCTGACCGTCACCGCTGTACTCCCACGAGTTCGACGTCACCTCGTAGGCCTTGCCGATCCCGCCGGTCGCAAGCACCGTCGCCTTGGCCGCGAAGGCGATTGGCTGGCCCGTCGTCCGCCAGTAGCCGAACGCTCCGCGAACGCCGTCGGCTCCCGTAATCAGGCGGGTGATCGTGCACTCCATGTAGACCTCGATCCCGGCGGCGACGGCGCGATCCTGGAGCGTCCGGATCATCTCGAGCCCGGTCCGGTCGCCGACGTGGGCCAGGCGAGGGTGCGAATGACCGCCGAACGGCCGCTGAAGGATCCGGCCGTCGTCGGTTCGGTCGAAGACGGCGCCCCACAGCTCGAGCTCGCGCACGCGGTCCGGGGCCTCCATCGCGTGGAGCTGGGCCATCCGTGGGTTGTTGAGGAGCTTGCCACCGACCATGGTGTCGCGGAAGTGGATCCGCCACGAATCGGCCGACGCCACGTGACCCAGCGCCGCTGCAACTCCGCCCTCGGCCATGACCGTGTGGGCCTTGCCAAGTAGCGACTTGCAGACCAGGCCCACGTTCGCGCCAGACGCCGTCGCTTCGATGGCGGCGCGCAGGCCGGCGCCACCAGCGCCGATGACCAGCACGTCGTGGGCGCGCCGCTGGAGCTTGGTCGGATCGGGCATTTTGGAGTCGGGCGCCTAGAGGTGGATGACCGGGTCGGCCAGGATACCCATCGAGAGCAGGCGCACGTACAAGTCGGCCAACCCGACCGAGATCAGGCTCGCCCACGCCCAGCGCAAGTGAAAGAGGTTCATCCACGTCGTTCGTCGCCACAATCCGTAGCGCACCTGGGCTCGCCGGCTACACGAGAAGCAGTCGAGCTTCCCGCCGACCAGATGTCGAAACGAGTGGCAGGACAGCGAGAAGCCAGACAGCAGGAGCACGTTGGCGGTCAGGATCACCCCGCCCAGCCCGATCCGCCAGCCGCCGGCGTCGCGAAACGACAGGAGCGCGTCGAGCCACAGGAAGAACAACGGCACGAAGGCCAGGTAGAGGAAGAACCGGTGGAGGTTCTGCAGGACGAAGGGAAAGGCGGTCTCCAGCCGATAGCGGCGGTGGATCGTGGGCTCACCCACTGCGCAGGCCGGCGGATCGGCGAAATACGAGCGGTAATACGCCTTTCGGTAGTAGTAACAGGTGGTCCTGAAGCCGAGCGGGATCCAGAGGATCAGGATGGCTGGCGAAAACCAGGCGGGTAACCAGTCAGGCCGGATGAGCGGCGAGAAAAATGGTGAGAGGTATCCGTCGGCTTCGTACCCAACGTGGAACAGCGGCCCCCACACGAGGGCTGAGAAGAGCGAATAGACGATGAACGACGTGAAGCCGAACGCGACGATCGCCGGCTCCGTCCCCCAGTCATCGATGCGGCTCGTGGCGCCGAGTCCCTGACGCGCTGTGCCCGGCGGTTTCCTCGGGAGGCGAAGGCTGGCCGGCAACCCGGTCATCGGGCCGCCGCGGTCGCGCTCAGCCGCGAGATGATCGCGTCGGCGAAGCCGGCCGTTCCGGCCGTTCCCCCCATGTCGTAGGTCAGCGTCCGCCCCTCGGCAATCACGTCGCGGACCGCCGTCTCCACCCGGGTCGCGTGGTCCTGGTGGCCCAGGTGCCGGAGCATCAGGGCGGCCGACAGGATCAGCGCGGTCGGGTTGGCCTTGTCGAGGCCGGCATACTTCGGCGCCGATCCGTGAACTGGCTCGAAGACCGCAGCGTCCGCCCCGATATTGGCCCCCGGCGCGACGCCAAGGCCACCGACGAGACCAGCCGCCAAGTCGCTGATGATGTCGCCGTACAGGTTCGGCAGGACGAGGACGTCGTACAGCTCCGGCTTCTGGACGAGCTGCATGCACATGTTGTCGACGATCCGGTCCTCGAACTCGATCCGGCCCTCGTAGTCGGCCGCGATCGTCCGGCAGGACTCGAGGAAGAGCCCATCGGAGAGCTTCATGATGTTGGCCTTATGGACCGCCGTGACTCGGTGTCGGCCGTTTGCGACGGCATATTCGAAGGCGAACCGGGCGATCCGTTCGGAGGCCACTCTGGTGATGATCTTGATGCTCTCGGCGGCGTCCGGGCCGACCATGTGCTCGATCCCGGCGTAGAGGTCCTCGGTGTTCTCGCGAACGATCACGAGGTCGACGTCCTCGTAGCGAGTGTCGAGGCCCTTCATCGAGCGTGCCGGGCGCAGGTTCGCGTACAGACCGAGGGCCTGGCGAAGAGTCACGTTGACACTCCGGAAGCCACCACCGACCGGGGTCGTGATGGGGCCCTTGAGGGCGACCTTGTTCCGGCTGACCGACTCCAGGACGTGATCAGGGAGCGGCGTGCCGTACTCGGCGATGGCGCTCTCGCCGGCCTCGACAGTCTCCCACTCGAAGGCCACGCCGGAAGCGTCGAGCACGCGACAGGTCGCCTCCACCAGCTCCGGACCGATGCCGTCGCCGGGGATCAGGGTCACTCGGTGGGCCATGGCCCGATTGTAGTCGGGTTCCACTCCCGCTCGTCGGCCGGGCTTCCCGGCCAGTCGAGCGACGTCATGCGACGCGGATCGATCGTCCGCAGGTTGCACCCGCATTCGTTGCGAAGTGCCCCGGGCCGGTGGCGGCTCGGCTACCATCGTCTTCCCCGGCCTTCGGCCACCGTGCCTTCCAGCGGAGCCCGAAATCGCGTGAAGATCCAGGAAGCCGACGCCAAGGCGCTGCTGCTCGCCCAGGGCCTGCCGGTGCCCGCCTGGGAGGTCGCCGACACGGCCGAAGACGCCCGTCTGGCGGCCGGGCGGTCGTTTGCCG
>CAYLSK010000177.1:0-5529 GCA_964385975.1 uncultured Anaerolineaceae bacterium
CCGTAGCGACCCACGACGTCGACCGAGCGGACGTTCTCTCGAAGCGTGTCGGCGACTCGCCGGAGGATGAGGTCGCCGGCGGCATGACCATGCGAGTCATTGAGCCGCTTGAAGTGGTCGAGGTCGACCATGACCACAGAGAGCTGGTGCCCGAACCGGGCGGCTCGTTCGATCTCCGTCTCGAGGTTGGCCAGGGCCGCCTGGCGGTTGAGCACGCCGGTCAGATGATCGACCGTGGCCAGGGTCCAGACCTCGGTGAGCCGCTCAGCAAGTTGGACGAAGCTCGCGCGAAGGTGCGGATCATGAATCCCTTCGGCCTTGGCCAGGTGGCCCCCGTCCGTGGCCGAGGCGAGCCGGTCCAGGAGCCTGGCGGCCCGCCTGGTCCGGCGCCGAGCAACGGTCGCGGCAAAGCCGGCTGCCCCCAGGATGGCGGCGGCGAGTGCGATCCCGACGGCCAGATAGGTCGGCACCATCTCTGGTGCCAGATCGGCGAAGTTGGGCATGGTTCGCGTGGACTCCGGGCGATGGACATGACGGCCCAGTGCCGCGAAGCGTGCTCCCGGTCGACAGGACGCACCATGAGCCGATAGTCCCGATTCGGCGGTATCTGGTCAGGCGCCGATCGGCCCTCGCTCAGACCGGCGTGGCCAGCCAAGAGGGCAGCTCGTGGGCGAGCGTCGAGAGGGGCAGCGATCCATGACCCAGCACGGCGTCGTGGAATGCTCGCAGGTCGAAGGCCGACCCGTCGCGCGCCGCGAGCTCCGCCCGGAGTCGCTGGATCTCGCGCTGACCGATCTTGTAGGTGAGCGCCTGGCCTGGCCAGCAGATGTAGCGGTCGGTCTCGATGACGGCGTCGGTCTCGGAGAGGCCGGCCTGCTTCAGGACGTCGATGGAGCGCTGGCGCGGCCAGCGCAGGGCGTGAAGCCCCGTGTCCACGACCAGCCGGGCCGCCCGCCAGGCCTGCGCGTCGAGCATCCCGAAGCGCTCCGCCTGGTCGCGGAACAGGCCCATCTCATCGGCCAGTCGCTCGCTGTAGAGGCCCCAGCCCTCGACGTAGGCACCACCCACCATCCGCGCGCCGAGCCGACGGAACGTAATCAGGTGCGGGTTCTCCATCTCCAGTGAGATCTGGAAATGGTGACCGGGCGCAGCCTCGTGATAGGTCGTGGTGGCGAGCTTGGTGTACTTGCGGCTCGGCAGGTCGTAGCCATTGGCGTAGTAGATGCCCGGTCGCGAACCGTCCGGCGCCGGCGGGTAGTAATAGGCGAACGGCGCGTCCTTCTCCTTGTACGCCTCGACCGGGCGCACCTCGCACATGGCCTTGGGCAGAACGCCGAAGAAGCGCGGGGCGGCGGCCATCGCCCGCTCGATGTCGTCGGCGGCCCGTTCGACGAGCGCCTCCTTGGTCGTGGGCTGGTTGGCCGGATCGGCGTCGAGGTGCGCGCGGTAGGCCGCGGTGTCGTCACCGTAGCCTTCGGCCCGGGCGATCACCCGGCGCTCGTCTTCGATCGATTCGAGCTCGTCGAGCCCGGTCTGGTGGACCGTCTCGGGGTCGAGCTCGAGCGTCGTCCAGCTACGGATGGCCGTTCGATAGAGCTGTTCGCCGTTCGGCGCCGACCAGAGGCCGGGCTCCTCGCGCGTGGCGGCGAGGTAGTCGCCCTGGAGGGCCTCGAGGAAGGCGAGATCGGCCGGGTGGACCACGTCGCGGACGATCTCTCGAATTCGCTCGCGATCGGCTTCATGCGCCACCTTGACCATGGACGGCACGATCGCCGACTCGATCGGCACCTCAAGCATCCGCTCGATCTGGGCGATCGTCCGTTCGGCGACGATGCGCGGCGCGGTCAGCCCCGACGCCAAGCCGTCGCGGAGGATCTGCACGTTGGCAGCCATGTACGCCGGGTAGGCGTGGAGGCGCGCGATGAACGCCTCGAGCCGCTCAGGGTTGTCCACCGGCTGGAACTGGGTCAGCTGCGGGAGCAGCTGCTGCGGCCCGCCCATCTGATCGACGACCCGGAGCTGATGGAGCGACTGGTCGTCCTCCTCGATCTGGAGGTTGGCGATCACCTTGAGCATGTCCCGGGTGATCCGGTCCTCCGTCGGTTGGCCGTCGGTGGCGATCGCCGCGGCGTCGGTGGCGGTGCGGGTCATGAGCGCGCGGGTCTTGGCCCGACCCTCGGGTCCAGGATCTTCGAGCCGGTCCGCGAAGCGCTCGTCGCCGTAGAAGGTGGCGGTCGTCGGGTTGAGCTCGAGAATCGCCTCCCAGAAGTGATCGGCGAGCTGGTTCACGGGCGACAACGCCCGTTCGGGTTGGGTCACGATGGGTCTCCTGTGCAACGCGTGACGAGAGGCCGCACGCGAGGGGTGATGTGGTCCCTAGCCTACCGCGAGGCGGCGTCGCGCGCCGGTACCGCGAGGCGACGTCGCGCGCCGGTACCGCGAGGCGACGTCGCGCGCCGGCGTCGCGAGGCGCGTCGCGAGGCGGCGTCGCGCGCCGTCAACCGCCGAACAGGGGCAGTTGCTCGCCGGTCCGCTCGACCAACGGGTCCAGCCCGAGGTACGGCTCCAGATCGGCGACGTCGAGCGGGTCGCGCGCCAGGAACGCACGCAGGTGGTCCGACTTGACGATATGCCAGGTCCCCTCGTCGAGGGCGGTCCGCAACAGCGGCGACCGCTCGAGCTTGTAGCGAACGAGCTCGGTTCGCTCGGGGGCGACAACGAGGAAGCGAATGATCGAGTCGGCCGGCGGGATGCGCGCATGCCGACGCAAGATCGGCTCGCCCAGCATCGCCGTCCATTCGACCTCGAACAGCAGGGCGATCTTGCCCCGGATGTACCAGATGGCATCGACCTCGGCCAGCTCCTCGCCTGCATGGCTGATCCCACCCAGGTAGGCGCGCTGCTCGCGGATGTTGAGCCGATCGATCAGAGGGCCCTCGGCCGTCCGGCGCGTCTGCTCCGAGCGACCGATCCAGACTCGCATGCCGATGCGATGGCCGGCGTCGGCGAGCTGCGCGAGGAGCTCCGTGTGCTCCTGGCTTCGGCGCAGCAGGTCGTCGCTGGTGATCAGGCCGTCCGGCGTGCTGGCGAGGCTTCGATAGCTGTCGAGACAGGCGCGGACGAGGCCCTCGTCGGGCAGGTCGTGCCCGCTGAAGAGGGACGCGATCCGTTCGTAGAAGGCGCCCTCCGAGATCGGGCCGGCGGTCGACAGCAGGCTGAACACCGCCCATTCGACTCGATCGGCCAGGGGAACCGCGGCGGCCTCGCGGTCCGCCCGTTCGGCGAGCCACCACCGACCCGACTCGATCTCCACCAGACGACGCTGTGTCGGGCGGGTCAGCTCCTCGCGGATCAGGGCGAGCAACCCCTCGACTGGATCCGGCGTCAAGTCTCGCGCCGTGGCCGGACGCCGCACCCGGGCCTGAGCCCCCAACGACGATTCGAGCCGCCCCTGACCGCCGCCATCCGGCCCGTCGGCGTCGTCCGTGGCGGCATCGACGGCACCATCTGGGCCGCCACGAAGCGTCCCTGCCCCAGTGTCCGGCAGCGGCTCGGTCGGGAGGGTCGCCATGGCCAGCCGGCGGAGCTGGCCGGCTCGGTCGAGGCCGACCAGCACCTCACCGAGGATCCGCTCGTAACGAGCCGGTTCACCTCGGGCCCGCAGGGTTTCGACCGTCGTCTCGGTCACGGTTCGGGCGGCGTCGGCGGCCGAGAAGGGGCGCTGATCGAAGCGCTCCGGCGGAGCGAACAGGCCTCGCCCCGGGATGACGTCGGGATCGCCGGCCCCGCCCGTCGTTGGGTCCAGCCCCACGTTCGCCCGAGTCCGCGGGCCGGGCGGCAGGAGGCCACCCGGTGGCAGCAGCTCAACGATGCCCTCGGCGTCGTCGTCGGGATCGGCCAGGCGCGCGCTCATGACCCGATAGCCGGCGGTTGCCCCGCCCATCACCGCCGCCACGACCGCTTCTGCCCCGCCGTCCACAAGCTGAACGACCCGACCGTCGCGCGCCATAGCCGGCTCGACGGCTTCCAGCGCTCGCCCGATCGAAGCCGCCTGCCAGCTCCACGGCGCGCGCAGCGACGTGCTCGCGAGGGCGCCGATTGGCAAGAGGGCGGCGGCTTCGCGTCCCAGCACCCAGGCGGTCCCATGGTAGGACGCCGCCAGCCGTTCCAGGCTCGGGCGCATCGGCGGCTGGCCCAGGACGAGCCGGATTCGAGGGGTGGGTCCGGTGCGGCCATACCCGCTCGTGTCATCGCGCAGCGAGAGGAGGCCGGACGGACCGGAGAGGCCGAGGACAGCCGTCGCGGTGCCCTCACCGAGGCTGCGTAGGTCCTCACCGAGGCGAGCCTGGACCGCACCGAGCGACCCGCCGTCCAGGCGTTGGATGAAGCCGCGCACGCCCCGAAACGCGTCCTCGAAGGCCAGCCAGGGATTGCGTTCGCGCCACTGCCCGGCGGTCGGTGGCCGGACGTGGCCCCCGGCGATGCGCAGGGCAGCGGCACGGCCCGGCTGGGTCGCCAGCCGGCTGGCGGGCAGGATCCCGTGCAGCAGGGTAAGGCGCAGGGCGGCGAGGACCGGTGCGGCCCGCAGGTCACTCTCGATCCGTTCCAGGATCGCGCCCAGCCCAACCAGCTGGCGTGGCGTGTGCAGGTCCAGGAGCTCGTCGGGCAGGGAGCCAGCGCCAGCGATCTCCGGAAATCGGCCCCGCAGCATCGAGCGCATCGCAGCCGCACCGACGTCGGCCGTGGCTCGGGCCAGATCGTCCGCCTCGAGCGGGGCCTGGCGCTGCTCGGAGCCACCCCGCTGATCCCGACAGACCGTGCACCGGTAATGGCGGGTGATCGGGCGAGCAACGTCGCCCGGGTTGCCTTCCTCATCATCGACCGACCACACGATGTCGTCCGCGACCAGCATTCGTGCGCAGGTCGCGCAACGGGTCGCGAAGAGGTCGCCGACAGAGACCTTCAGGCTGGAGTCGCCCCGTGGTGAGGCGGCCATTCCCTGGAAGGCGGCGTCGAGATGCCGGACGTCGGGCGGGCGCAGGACGACCTCGGCGAGCATCCGGGTGAGCGGGCTGGATTCGAGGGAGATCCCGCGTCGCTGGAGATCCACCGCGGTTCGGACGACCCAACCGCCGCGCCCGAACAGGTCGGCCACGACTTCGCCTGGCCCACTGTGGAGCTCGATCCGGGCGGAGACGATCGCCGGCGATGGCGCCGGGGCGAGCCGGTCGAAGACCGGCAGCGAATGTCCTGGATCAGCGTTGGCGAACGAAGCTCGGCCGGTCATCCGACAGATGCTAGCCGACGGGTGGCCACGCGATCTTCCGTCCCGCGGCCTCCGGCAACCCCGTTGCTGGGGCCGATATGCCTGGGAGTCTTAGGAATGGGCGATCCAAGGTCACAACGAGTCGGTGGACCGGCCATCTGCGCTCAGCCGAAGGCCTTCGAGCGTGGATGAGCTCGATCAGATGGCCTTGTCAACCTCGAAACGCCGACGTTAAGACTGGGGCGCATACGCGCGGGGAGTAG
>CAYLSK010000178.1:0-5502 GCA_964385975.1 uncultured Anaerolineaceae bacterium
TCGGGATGGCCACCAATATCCCACCGCACCACCTCGGCGAGATCGCCGACGCCACGATCGCTATCATCGACGACCCCGAGCTCACGTCGGACGATCTCTGCAAGTACGTTCTCGGGCCGGACTTCCCGACTGGGGGGACGATCTTCCGCTTCGAGAAGCAGCGAAACATCCTGACCGGCGAGTGGGAAACGGTCGACGCCATCCGTCAGATGTACGCGCATGGTCGGGGACGAGTCGTGATGCGCGCCCAGGTCTCCTTCGAAGAGGTGCGTGGCGATCGGACGGCGATCATCGTCAACGAGCTTCCTTACCAGGTGAACAAGGCCAGCCTGCTCGAGAAGATCGCCGACCTGGTCAAGGAGAAGCGGATCGAAGGGATCGGCGACCTGCGCGACGAATCCGATCGCGATGGGATGCGCATCTACATCGAGATGAAGCGCGACGCCAATCCGCACAAGGTCCTGAACAACCTGTTCAAGCACACTCCGATGCAGCTCGCCTTCAACATGAACATGCTGGCCCTGGTCGACGGCCAGCCCCAGACGCTCCCGTTGCGCAGCGCGCTGGTCCACTGGCTGGACCACCGGCGCGAGATCGTCCGCCGGCGGACGGAGTTCGACCTGGCCAAGGCGCGTGCCCGAGCGCACATCCTCGAGGGCCTCAAGGTCGCCCTCGACAACCTGGACGCCGTCATCAAGACGATCCGCGAGTCGAGGACATCCTGGCCAACCCGGCGCGGGTAAGCTCGATCATCAAGGACGAGCTGACCGAGCTGAAGAAGAAGTACGCCGGCGAGCGCCGTACCCGAGTCGCAGATGACTCGAGCCGCGAGATGACCGACGAGGACCTGATCGCCGACGAGGACGTGGTCATCACGATCTCGGGACGTGGCTACATCAAGCGCCAGCCGGTCGCGACCTACCGTCGACAGCATCGCGGGGGCAAGGGAATCATCGGCCACGTCACGCGAGAAGAGGATGCCGTCGAGCACCTCCTCGTCGCGAATACCCACCACTGGGCGCTGTTCTTCACCAACCGCGGCCGGGTCTTCAGTGCCAAGGTCCACGCGATCCCAGATGCCAGCCGCCAGGCCAAGGGGCTGGCGATCATTAACCTGCCCGGTGTCCAGGTGGAGTCCGGCGAGGTCCCGATGGCAACGATCACGCTCCCCGACTTCACCGCCGGCTCATACCTGATGCTCGCCACCCGGAGCGGGATCATCAAGAAGTCGCCACTCGAGCAATTCGAGAAGGTTCGCTCGTCGGGCATCCGCGCGATCACCATCAACGACGACGACGAGCTCGCCTGGGTCGACGTGTCGACCGGCTCTGACGACGTGATCATCGCCACCGCCCAGGGCAAGCTCGCTCGGTTCTCCGAACGCGAGGTCCGGCCGATGGGCCGCGACGCCGCCGGGGTGATTGGGATCCGCCTCGCCCGGCAGGGCGATTCGGTCGTGGGAATGAGCGTGGTCCAAGCGGACAGCGACCTGCTCGTCCTGACCGAGACCGGCTACGGGAAGCGGGTGCCCCTGACCGAGTTCCGGCGCAAGCACCGGGGTGGGCAGGGCGTGGGGCTCATCTCGCTCGAGGGCCGCAAGACAGGCGACGTCGCCGCCGTTCAGCAGGTCACCGAGGCCGACGAAGAGCTGCTCCTGATCAGTGCCGGCGGGCAGGTGATCCGGACCGAGACCAACACGATCAACCGCTATTCATCGGGGGCGCGCGGGGTCATCGTGATGCGTCTGGCCGAAGGCGATCGGGTCGTCGCGATCGCCGCATTCCGAGCAGGGCTTGCGGAGCAGGACGGCATGGGCGA
This sequence comes from uncultured Anaerolineaceae bacterium, assembly GCA_964385975.1. Taxonomy (GTDB): domain Bacteria; phylum Chloroflexota; class Limnocylindria; order Limnocylindrales; family CSP1-4; genus SPCO01. Next base: position 1,819 of record CAYLSK010000178.1, read on the forward strand.
CGATGGCGGCCCCGAGGCGGCCGGATCGAGCCCGACCAACCCGGGAAGTGGCGGATGAAGCCGTCGTGACGGGCTTTTCGGCCCTGGGCGGACGGGAGGCGACGCGCTTGTACGCAGATCAGTTCGAGATCTACCACGGGAACTCGAATCCGGGCCTCGCCCGCAAGATCTGCCGCTACCTCGGAACCGAGCCTGGGCGCGCCGAGGTGTTCCAGTTCGCGAACGAGAATATCTTCGTCAAGATCCTCGAGAACGTCCGCGAAAAGGACGTCTTCCTCGTTCAGCCCACGAGCCACCCGGTCAACCAGTCGATCATGGAATTGCTCATCATGATCGACGCCTTCAAGCGCGCCAGCGCCGGGCGGATCACGGCTGTCATCCCGTTCTACGCCTACGGCCGCTCGGACAAGAAGGACCAGCCGCGGGTGCCGATCACGGCGCGGCTCATCGCCGACATGATCACGGTGGCCGGCGCCGATCGGGTTTTGACCATGGACCTGCACCAGGGCCAGATCCAGGGATTCTTCAACATCCCGGTCGACGAGCTGACAGCCGTCCACATGCTCTCCAACTACTACCGCCACAAGCGGATCGAGGACCCGGTCGTGGTGACCGACCTCGGCTTCGCCAAGCGGGCGCGAACGTTCGCCGAACTGCTCGATGCCCCGCTCGCGATCATCGAGAAGCGGCGGGTGGGCAACCTCGATCGAGCCGAGCTCATGAACGTCATCGGCGATGTCCGGGGCAAGCGCGCCATCATCGTCGATGACGAGATCGACACGGCCGGCACGCTGGTCGAGATCGTCCGGGCGCTGGAGCGCGAGGGTGTGACCGAGATCTACGCCTGTGCCACGCACGGGGTCCTGAGCGATCCGGCCATCGATCGGATCGCGGCCTCCAGCCTGCGCGAGGTCGTCCTGACGGACTCGGTCCCGCTGCCCGAGCGCAAGCGACTGCCCAAGATCACGACCCTCTCCGTCGCGCCGCTGATCGGCGAGGCGATCAAGCGGATCCATCGGGGCGAGTCGGTGGGCGCGCTCTTCTCGAGCGAGGTCTCGCTCACCCAGGAGATGCTGCTCTGGGAGGACGGTGCGGAGGGCACTCTCGACACTCGAGAGGATGGCGGCTCCGATGATCCGGAGCCTCCAACAAGCACGCTGGCCGCATCCGCATCCGCCACGGCAGGAGACCGATGACCCTCCAGCTGCACCGCCCCGATGGCGAGGGCGGCCTTGAACCGCGACCCGTCTCCGATCAGAACTGGCGCAATCAGCTGCGCTCGCCCCGCTGGGGCAGCGGATTGGAAGGCGGCCGGCTGCCAGACCTGAAGAACTCGGAGATGAACCCGACTTCGCGGCTCCGTTCGGTCCTGGTCTGGGCCGGGCTGGGATTGCTCACGTTCGTCCTGCTCGTCGCCGGGTATGGGACGGGGTTCTGGGGGTAGGTCTGAGCGAGCGGCGCGGCTTGCTCGAGCGGCACCGCTTGCTGTGGCGGCCCGCATCTTCGGGCCAAACGCACGCGCCTGGTTCAGTCGAGCCAGACCCGATCCTGGTTGTCCGGGTCGTCGATCGGTGACGAGATGAACAGGACCTGCGGAGCATCCTCGAACTGACCGCCGTGTGGCGTGTTCGCCGGGATGACCCAGACGTCGCCCTTCTTCACCGGACGGGTTACGCCACCGACCGTGACCGAGCCGGTCCCTTCCAGCACGTAGCCGATCTCGTCGTGGGTGGTGTGGACGTGGCTTCGGAACGGCCCAGGGTGGCCCTGGAAGACGAAGACGCTCGACTGCGTGCCGTGACCCAGGTACGTTCGCTTGAAGACGTCCGCATCGGTCAGCTTGTCGGCCCGGACCGCGGCGACGACGTCGACGACGTCGATCCGGGCTCGCTCGACGACCTGTTGGCAGTTGGGGCATACATGTCGCGCCTCGGAATCATGCTCGTGAGTCACCGATTGCTCTCCTTCTGGCGATCGCGTCGAGCGACGGCCGCTTCGAACAGGAAGTGGTAGACCTCGGCGTGACGTTTCGCCTCCCAGACGTCGTCGCCCCAGATGTACGCCCCATGGTCGGCGACCAGGACGGCGAAGACACCGTGGAAACGCGGGTCGCTCAGCGCCGCCTGCAGCTGCTCGACCAGCTCACCCTCGCGTGGCGTGTTGCGAATCACCGGGATCAGATGGAGATCCCGGTTGCCGACCCCTCGGATCCCCTTGAGCATTTCGAGATCGCGGATCGCGACGTGGTCCGCATCCACCGCCAGGTCACCGGCCAGCACGGCGCTGAGCGCGTGCGAGTGGACGACACTGCGCGCTCCCCGTTCGCGGGCGGCCAGGCAGAAGATCGAGTTGCATTCGCTCGGTCGCAGGTCCGGGTCCGCCGGCGTCCGCAGGATCTGGCCATCGGCCGGGTCGACCGTGAAGAATTCGTCTGGCCGGACGCGCTCCTTGTGAACGCCGGTCGGGGCGAGCAATAGCCTGCCACCATCGGCCGGGCCGCAGATGCCGCCGCCCGTCCCCGACACCCAGCCCTTGTCATAGAACGCCTGCAGCAGCTCGACGAGGAGCGCCCGCGTGGCCCGCTCGGCGGTGCTCACGCGGATCCTGCGGGTGCTTCGGCCGCGGCTGGCGATGGCGGGGCTGTGGCTGTCACGGCACCCATATTCGGGGACGCCGGCGAGCCACGGCAAGCCCGGGGCCGGGCGGTGTCCGGCACAACTCGACCTATACTTCACCGGCCATGCGATTCCTGAACCGTTTCGTCGACTCGAACGAACGCGAGATCCGACGCCTCCAGCCTCTCGTCGATGCGACGAACGCCCTCGAAGCCGAATACGAAGCCATGTCGGACGGGGAGATCAAAGCCGCGTTTGCCGAACTGCGCGCCGATGTCCTCGAAGCCGCCGCGTCCGACGAGCCGTCTGACGACGAGCTTCACCACCCTGACCTCGAGCGCCGCCGCGAGCTGAAGCGGGAGCGTCGCAGGCGCGAGAACGGCCGGCTCCAGGCCGCACTCGACGAGATTGTCCCGGACGTCTTTGCGATGACCCGCGAGGCGATGAAGCGGACGCTCGAGAAGCGCCACTTCGACGTCCAGTTGATGGGCGGCGTGGTCCTCCACCAGGGAAAGATCGCCGAGATGCGGACCGGCGAGGGCAAGACCCTCGTGGCTCCGCTGGCCGCAATCCTCAACTCGCTGAGCGGACGCGGCGTGCACGTCGTCACCGTCAACGACTACCTCGCGCGACGCGACCCGCAGTGGATGGGCCCGATCTTCCATTTCCTTGGCGTGAGCGTCGGGATGATCACCCACGATTCGTCGTACGTCTTCGAACCCGGTTACCCGACGACCGACGAGCGCCTGGTCAACCTGCGCCCGGTCAACCGCGCCGAGGCGTATGCCGCAGATGTCACCTACGGCACCAACAACGAATTCGGGTTCGACTACCTGCGCGACAACATGGTCCTGGAGCTGGACCAGCGGGTCCAGCGTGGGCGCAGCTTCGCGATCGTCGACGAGGTCGACAACATCCTGATCGACGAGGCCCGGACGCCTCTGATCATCAGTGGCCAGGCCGAGGAATCGGCTGACCTCTACTTCACCTTCGCGCGCCTCGTGCCTCGCCTGAAGGAACGTCCCGAAGGGGAGGAGGAAGGCGGCGACTACGCCATCGACCTCAAGGA
>CAYLSK010000179.1:0-5496 GCA_964385975.1 uncultured Anaerolineaceae bacterium
AGGTCGAGGTCGGCGGCGCGACGATCTTCGTCCTGCCGGTCGAGCGCTTCGAGCGGCTTTAGCGTCGTCGCGCCGCCGGTCGCCTGATGCCATATCGGCCGGACCTCGTCGACTGCTGGATCTACCGACAGACGACGCATGGCCCCGAGGTCCTCCTCATCCGGCGGGCCCCGGGCCGGATCCTGCCCGGACTCTGGCAATGCGTCTCGGGCTCGATCGAGGAAGGCGAACGCGTCGCGGTTGCCGCGCTGCGCGAGGTTCGCGAGGAGACCGGCTTCGACGCGGCAACGATTGAAGCGTTCTTCGACCTCGACCTCGTCAACCAGTTCCACGAGCCGTCGGTCGACGCGGTGCTCAGCGCGGCCGTCTTCGCCGTTCGTGTCGCCGCCGATGCCCCCGTACGGCTTTCCACCGAGCACGACGGGGCGCGCTGGTTGGCGTTCGAGGACGCGCACAGCGAGGTCGTCTGGCCGGCCTATCGGACCGCCATCGAGCGAATCCGCGACGACCTGGGGGACCTCCAGCGGGCGGACTGGTTCGCGCTGACGCTCGATGGGCAGCGACGTGAGCGCTGCTAGACTGCGAAGGGAGGCAGCCCATCCGTGAGGCGGCACAGGAGGGCCACGTGATCGATCGAACGCCGACACCCCCGATCTCCGAGGCATCGACGGCCGCGCAGCGGCGCGTCTTCCACTCCAAGGTGGACACGATCCGGCCGACATACGGCTTCGAGGACGTCTCACTCGCGCCCGGCACCGACACGATCGAGCCGGCCGACGTGGATCTGGCCCAGACCTTCTGCGGCATCGACCTGGCCATCCCGATCCTGGCCTCGGCCATGGACGCGGTTGTCGACGCTCCGTTCGCGGGCGTCCTGGGCAGGCTCGGTGGGCTCGCCGTCCTGAATCTCGAGGGCGTGCAGACGCGCTATGACGATCCGGAAGCGGTCCTGGGGAGGATCGCCGCCGCTGCCGATTCCGACGTTCATGGCCTGCTCGCCGAGGCCTACCAGCAGCCGATCCGTGAAGAGCTGATCGCGCGGAGGCTAGACGAGATTCGCGCCACCGGCTCCAAGGCCGCCGTGGCGGCGACGCCGGCTGCCGCCCGGCGCTTTGGTCCGTTCTGTGCCGAGCACGGCGCCGATCTCTTCCTGGTTCAGAGCCAGGTCTCGAGCGCCCGCCACCTTGCCAGCGACTACGACCCGCTCTCCCTGGCTGAGTTCACCCGCTACATGCCGATCCCGGTCGCGGTTGGCAATACGACCAATGCCGAGGCCGGCTTCGCGCTGATGGAGCAGGGCGCCGCGGCCGTTTTCGTCGGGGTGGGGCCCGGCGCGGCCTGCACGACACGGGAAGTCCTGGGCATCGGCGTCCCACAGGTCACCGCGATCAGCGACGTCGCGGCGGCCCGTGACGCGTATCTCGCCGAGACCGGCCGCTACGTCCCGGTCGTTGCGGATGGCGGGATGCGCCGCGGGGGCGAGCTGGCCAAGGCGATCGCGGCGGGCGCCGACGTCCTGATGATCGGATCGCCGCTGGCGCGCGCCGAGGAGGCCCCCGGTCGAGGCACGAGCTGGGGGATGGCGGCGCCGTCGCCGACCCTCCCGCGCGGGACCCGGATCAAGGTCGGCACGGTTGGTACATTGGAGCGGATCCTGTTCGGGCCGGCCCATGTCACCGATGGATCCGAGAACCTGGTCGGGGCATTGCGCCAATCCATGGCCGCCCTTGGCGCGCGGACGATCCGCGAGATGCAACGAGTCGAGATGGTCTACGCCCCTTCCACCCAGACCGAGGGCAAGTCCTGGCAACGGGGCCGCTGAGCCCCGCGTTCGGCTGGTCAACCCTCGATGGAGGATGACCTCGTCGCGTCGGGCCGGTTCGTGCGGATCCGGGTGCTCGGCGGACGCACAGGGCTCACTCGATCCGTAACCGTCGGGTTCGTCGACGACGACGAGGGTCCCAGCGGCTCGATCCTGGTGGCCGCCGGAGCACCCGAAAGCGCCTGGGCACGCAACCTGCTGGCGAACCCGGCGTGCCGGGTCGAGGTCGGTGGGCGCGCTTACGATGCGGTCGCTGAACCGCTGACATCTGGCGAGCATGCCCGGGCGATCCGTGGCTTGATCATCAGGTACGGGACGCCTGCCGAAGGTTTGGGGCGGGGTGATTCCTTCCGGCTGCGGCCGGTGGGCGATACCGCGGACTCGACATCGCCGTGACCGTTTCGGTCGAGGTCGAGACGCGCATCGGCCGCCCACCCGCGGACGTGTTCTCGGCTATCAGCGCCGTCGAACGTTATCCCGAGTGGCTCATTGCCTCCGGGATCGTCCGCGTCGAGCGGCTCGATGGCGATCCGCTGGCGGTCGGCTCGCGATTGCGCCTCAGCCAGTCGGTGGCCGGCCGATCGACCGTCCTCGATGGCGCCGTGACGGCCCTGGCGCCAGGATCCGACTTCGGCATCCGCTGTCGGGACTCGGAGGGCGTGACGATCGAGCTCGACGCGCAGCTCCTGTCTGAGGACGGCCTCACAACCCGGCTGCGCTGGTCGCTCCGGATGGGTTTGCCGCTCCGGTACCGGATGTTCGAATCGATGGTCGTGCCGCAGGCGAAGCGCGCCGCTGCCCTGGATCTCGAGGCGCTGAAGCGCCGGTTGGAGTCGGTCGCCGGTCGCTGACTCGCGCTTTGGCCTGGACATCTGTCCATCCGAATCCCGCGTCGCATGCCGATGCCGGCCCGCCCGAGGTCGGCCTACCTTCAGAACACCGAACCCGCCGCCCGGACATCCGACGTGGCGCATCGCCCTCTAGGAGCAAACCTGTCGTGATCTCGCCACTCGTGACCGCGCCTCGCTCGCATCTCTTCGCTGCCGCCGTGTTGACACTCGGTGGCGCCCTCGTTGGAATCACCGCGCTCGGACTCGCCGTGGCCCCTGGGGTGCTAGCGGCCGGGATCCCGGGGGTCGCCGTGAAGCCGCAGGATGCGGCGTTGCTCGACGATCTCTTCGCAGTCCTCCCGTTCATTGTCACCTTCGCCGCTATCAACCTCGCCGCCGCGCTCGGACTTGTGATTGGCCACAGCTGGGCCGCTTCGGCGGCATCGTGGGTCGCGAGCGTCGCCGTCGCCGTCGGGTTGCTCGCCCTCGTGCTGGTGATCGTCGGCAGCGGCGTCGGCGGAGATGCCTCCAACGCCGACGGCCTCGGGGTCATCAGCATCTTCGTCAGCCTCTACGCCCTTGTGGCCCTCGCCGTCCACGTGTCCAGAGTCCCAACCCCTGCGTTTCGGTCCGCTGCTTCCGCGGCCGCCTGAGCATCACGACAGAAGGAGCCTCACCGCCATGACCGCTGCCACTGCCTCGTTTCAGACCGCAGGCCTCACCCTGCCGCGCTACGCCCATCGGCGCGGGATGCGAGGCTTCGCGGCCTTCGTCATCGGCCTGGCCGGGTTCGTCGTGGCCGGCGTAGGGCTGTTCGTTCTGCCAGCCTCCAGCCTGGACCGACTCGCGCTGTCGTGGCTGATCCCATTGACCGTCGCCTTTGGGATCGCTCATTTCGTGGCGGTCTACGGGTTGTTCGCGCGCCGGGCATGGAGTGGAAGCCTGACCGGCTACCTCGCCGCGATCGGGATCGGCATCTCGGCTTACGGGCTGCTGGCCACGCTGACCGGGCTGGACCCGTTCGGGGCGACCAGCACGCTGCCGGTCGAGCAGGCGCGGGCCCAGGGGCTCGGTTTGCTGGTCTGGATGATCGGCCTCTGGGCGCTTGCCGCTCGTTTCGCCCTTCGGGCGTTCCGACCCACCTCGGTCGGCGACCCGGGCTGACGGCTATCCTCGGTCGCGCGATGACCGAGACCCCCAGCCTCTACCAACGAGCCGGCGGGACGCCCTTTTTCGAGGCGCTGATCGGCCGTTTCTATGCGGGCGTGGCGACCGATCCGCTCCTGCGGGCGATCTACCCAGAGTCCGACCTGGCTCCCGCCCAACGCCGACTCACCCTCTTCCTGATCCAGTACTGGGGCGGCCCGACCACCTATGACGATGAGCGCGGCCACCCGCGCCTCCGAATGCGACACGCGCCGTTCGCGATCGGACCCGCTGGCCGAGACCGTTGGCTCTTCAACATGCGGGCGGCTCTCCAGGAGATGGCGCCATCACCCGACATTGCCGGCGAGCTCGATCGCTATTTCGCGATGACCGCGGAGGCCATGCGCAACCGCGAGTAGGTCAATTCTCCGCCCGGGCGGACACGCGGCCGGGGTTGACCTGCCGAGCAAGGGTGGACCCGCCCAGCCCGGTACACTGGTGCAGGCGGGCGACACGGCGAGAGGAGGGCGGGATCGACGATGGCGGAGGCGACCGAAGCGGAAGCGAACGGGCGGCCGGACGGGGCCGCGGAACCCAGGAAACGCGGCAAGACCGTGCATGGCGAGGCGGCCAATGCCGGCCACCGGGTCCTCGCCCCTGACGACGCCGAGGTTGAGGCCTACCTCGAAACGGCCCTCAAGGCGCCGCCGCCAGACCGGTCTGCCGACGATGGACCCTCCGGATCGGGAGCGACAGCCCGCCAGACGGTGGTCGTGCTCGACTTCGGCAGCCAGTTCGCCCAGCTGATCGCCCGCCGGGTCCGCGAGCTCGACGTCTACTCCGAGCTCCTCCCGCATGACACGCCCTACGAGGAGCTCGAGCGACGTGGGGCGCGCGCAATCATCCTCTCCGGCGGCCCGAATTCGGTCTACGACGACGACGCGCCCCGGCCCGATCCCGCCGTCTGGTCCGGTCGGATCCCGGTGCTGGGAATCTGCTACGGCGCCCACCTGATGGCCCACGAGCTCGGCGGCGACGTGCTTCCGGCGACCCGGCGCGAATACGGTCCGGCGAACGTCACGATCACCCATGACGACGGCCTGTTCGCCGGCATCGAGCGCGAACAGCCCGTCTGGATGAGCCATGGCGACTCGATCACCCGGCTGCCCGAGGGCTTCCGAGCGACGGCCCAGACCGACTCGACGCCGTTCGCCGGCCTGGCCGATCCAGCCCGCAACCTGTACGGGATCCAGTTCCACCCGGAGGTCGTCCACACCCCCCGCGGGCGGGACGTCCTACGCAACTTCGTGCTGGGGATTGCCGGCGTCGCGCCAACCTGGACCGCGACCAACTTCATCGACACGACGGTCGCCGCCATTCGCGAGCGGGTCGATGCGCACGCCCGAACGACCGATTCGGACGGGCTCGTCATCTGCGCCCTTTCGGGCGGCGTGGATTCGGCGGTCGCGGCAGCGCTCGTCCATCGCGCCGTCGGCGATCGGCTGACCTGCATTTACGTCGATCACGGATTGATGCGCAAGAAGGAGTCGGAGCTGCTCCGAGTCACCTTCGAGCGCGACCTCGGCATGCGCCTGCTGATGGTCGATGCGCGCGAGCGATTCCTGGCTCGCCTGGCCGGTGTCGAGGAGCCCGAGGCGAAGCGCAAGATCATCGGCGACGGGTCCATCCGGGTCCTCG
>CAYLSK010000180.1:0-5420 GCA_964385975.1 uncultured Anaerolineaceae bacterium
TCGCTGTTCGAGAACGCGCCGGCAGTCGCACTCGGGATCCGCGCCCATTGGGACCAGGGGAGCCATCCGGAGCGACGACTCTGGGTCATCGGTGGCGACGGTGCGATGTACGACATCGGCTTCCAGGCGCTGTCGCGGATGGTCGCATCGGGCGCCGACATCAAGGTCCTCGTCCTCGACACGCAGGTCTACTCGAACACCGGTGGCCAGGCATCGACAGCCTCGTTCGGCGGCCAGGTCACGAAGCTGTCCGCGTTCGGATCGGCGATCCACGGCCGCGCCGAGCCGCGCAAGGAGCTCGGCCGGATCCTCGCCGCTCACGGCAACGTCTACGTCGCCCAGACGACGCCGGCCCACATCAACCACTTCTATCGAGCGATCAACGAGGCGAACGCGTTTCCGGGCCCCGCAGTCGTCATCGCCTACTCGCCGTGCCAGCCGGAGCATGGCATCGCCGACGACGCCTCGACCGCCCAGGCAAAGATGGCCGTTGAGTCGCGCGCATTCCCGCTGTTCACCTACGACCCGCGGCGTGGCGAGCGGCTCTCCGAACGGTGGTCCCTTCAGGGCAACCCAGCCCTCCGCGAGGACTGGGAGACGCTGCCGGACGGCAGCACGGTCGACTTCCTGGCCTTCGCCAGGACAGAAGGTCGCTTCGCCGGTCACTTCGGCCCTGCCGGAGAGACGAGCCCCGAGATTCTCGCCACGCAGGCCGATCGGCTGGCGAACTGGCGGACGCTCCAGGAGCTCGCCGGCATTCGCTGATTGTCTGGCCAACGGCCGGCGAATTTAGGCGCGATTTCCGTGAAGGGCGTTGACTCCCGCGGCCACACGTCGCCGATCACCGCATCTAGTCGTCAGCAGACTGTAACGGACCGAATCCCGGCCTGCCGGACCGACGATGACCTCGCGCTGAGCGTGGACCTGGCGCCTTCGCCCGCACCAGCGCTCCGAGCCCGTCCGTACCAGTCCGGACACGATGATTTGCGAGGGTCGCGACGGCAGTCGCGAGGGTCCAACAACGTGTGCGGGCGACACAACTAGGCACGGGCCAGCCGGTTTCCCGTCGAAGCTCTCGCGGCCTAGCCTGCCGTCGCCGTCCAACGAGGGGAAGGTGTGACGGACGCGCGAAACCGCCGTCCATGGTCGGCGACCGTCGGGCCGCGAGGAAAACAGGAAGTCGCGCCCGGGGTTGCGGGAGACCCGGGCGCGGCTCGAGGGAGCGGGGAAGGGATCGCAGCCGCCTCAATGAATGCTGGCGGCCATCCCAGTGGCGTTGCTCTACCTACTTCTTGGCGAAGATCTCGAAGACGGGCGGGAATGTGAGCGCGAATCCGGCTGCCAGGAGGATCAGCGCGATTGCGAACGCGCGGCCGAAGTTGACTTCGCGGCCTCGCCACAGATAGCCCAGCACGCCCCAGGTGCCGAAGAATGCGATCGTCGACAGGATGACCTTCCCGGACAGCGGCCCGACTCCGGAGCCGATTCCGTAATTCTTGGCGAAGTCCAGGACATCGTTGGTGAGGATCTTCGCCTCGTTCAGGGTGATGATCAGGCCCAGGACGAGGCATCCGACGGCAGCTCCGATGAATGCGGCAGCGACCGGACCGTTAGGTTTCGTTCCTTCGACTGGCTGGAGAGACATCGTCGTATTCCCTTTCTATGCGATCGGTGCAGCCTTGGTGATCAACGCCCCGAACAGGCCGGCGATACCCGCCGCCACGAACGCGAGGACGAAGAACACCATGGCTGCCCGACGGATGTCGCCCCGGCGAACGAGCTGAAGGCCGTAGTACGCGACGGCGAACGCCACCGTCGTGGCGAGGAACGGCGCGAACCAGGCGACGTGCTCCTTCCACTCCATCGCGAAGTTGTGCCAGTCGGCGGTCGTCGGAGAAGCCAGAAGCAGCGACTTCGGGAAGCTCGTTAAGTCAGTCGTGCCTTCCGGCGGGACAGCGCGGTACCAGGGGTAGACGACCCAGGTTCCAACGATGACCGCGAGCCAGGCGACGACGGCCATCCCGACCGTCCCGATCAGCAACCGCGGCGTGCGCTCGCTGACACCCTCGCTGGTTAGCAGTTTCTCGCGCAGGCTCCACAGTCCGGCCAGCCCGCCGCCGAAGGCGAGCAGGAAGAGAGCCCCGAGCACCATCCCGTGGATGACCGCCCAGGACTCACGGTTCGTGAGCTCCATTCTCCGACCCCTTCCGTGCGTGGACGCCTCGATCGAAGCGTCGTCGATAGATGCAGGTTGGCCTGGTTGCGATGGTCGACGGAGGTGCCAAATGGACCCTTCCGACCGGACTGAGAGGCCCCCGTTGGGGGGCCGGTTCTCCGGGCCAAAGGTCCCGCAGGTCGAGGAGAGGCTCGCCAGGCTGGCGCAGGACTGGGTCGAGCTCGCCTGGGCCACCTTGCCGCCCCGCTGATGCCACAGATCACGATCGGTCGGGTCTCTCGGCAGGCTGGAATGCTGACTTTCGGCCCACGCCGGAAGGCACGTCGATCGGCAGCCTTGCGGCATGGAGGTTTCTGCTCCGGTCAGTCGCCGCCACCCGACAGCCGTGAGTGCGGGAGCGCCCCGCGTGCTCGTCGTCGACGACGAGCTGCCGATCCTCGACCTCGTCCGCGGCTACCTGGAACGCGATGGCATCGCCGTGACCGTCGCCGTGGACGGCCCCGCGGCGCTCGCTGCGGCCCGAGCCGAGTCGCCCGACGTTGTGATCCTTGACCTGATGCTGCCGGGGATCGACGGACTCGAAGTCTGCCGGCAGCTCCGCACCTTCTCGGAGGCCTACGTGCTGATGCTCACCGCACGGTCCGAGGAGATCGACCGCATCATTGGCCTGTCGGTGGGTGCCGACGATTATCTGGTCAAGCCCTTCAGCCCCAGGGAGCTGGTCGCCCGGGTCCGGGCGCTGCTCCGCAGATCACGCACGATCAATTCATCTCCGTCGCCGGAAGGCCTCGAGGTCGACGCGCTGCGCCATAGCGTGCGCGTCGACGGCGTGCCGATCGACTTGACTGCCACCGAATTCGGCATTCTCGCGGCTCTCGCTCGCGATCCGGGCATCGTGATGTCGCGCACGGCGCTGCTCGATTCCGTTTGGGGGCACGAGTTCATGGGCGAGGACCATCTCGTCGACGTTCACGTCGCCAATCTGCGCCGCAAGCTCGGCGACGACGCCGAGCGGCCGAGATTCGTCGAGACCGTCCGCGGCTTCGGCTATCGCCTCGCCCTCTCAGCCTGATGCGCCTGCCGCGGAGCCTCCGGGCGCGGTTGCTCCTCGCGAACCTCGTGGTCGCCAGCGCGGCCCTGGGCACGGTCGTTGTCGCGGTCAGCCTCGTGGGACCGGGCTACTTCGCGGAGGCGATGGGGCATCGTCCCGGAGATCCGATGGGTGCACTGATGGACGCGGCAACCCGGGCCGCATTCAGCGACGCCGTCCGCAACGCCCTCCTGGCGGCCGGGCTCATCGCCGTGATCACCGCGATCTTCGTCAGCATTGCCCTGTCGGCGGCGATCGCCGGGCCTGTCGGACGCCTCGCCGCGGCCGCCCGGCGCATCGCCCAAGGACATTACGCCGAACGGGTACCGGCCGACGAACAGGGCGAGTTCGGCGATCTCGCCGCATCCTTCAACGCGATGACCGGCTCGCTCGAGGCGACCGAGCATCGCCGTCTTCAGCTCGTCGGTGATGTCGCTCACGAGCTGCGGACGCCGCTTGCGACTCTCGATGGCTACCTCGAGGGACTCGAGGACGGCGTCGTCGAGCCGACGGGCCCGACCTGGCAGCTGCTGCGCGCTGAGACCGCGCGCTTGACCAGCCTGGTCAACGACCTCCAGGAACTGTGGCGAGCCGAGGCCCACCAGCTGCCGCTGACGATCGAGCCGGTCGACGTGGCTACCGTCGCCCGCGAGGTCGCCGGGCGCTTCGGTGCCCAGGCGACAAGCCGGCAGATCTCCATCGAAGCCGACCTCCCTGAAGGGCTCGTGGCTCAGGCCGATCGTGGCCGCCTCGCTCAGATCGTCGGCAACTACCTGTCCAACGCGGTCCGCTACAGCCCGGCCGGCTCGATCGTGACCGTGATGGGTCGTCGCTCCGGATCGCAGGTCGAAGTGGCGGTTCGAGACCATGGCCCGGGCCTGACCCCGGAGCAGCGGAGCCAGGTCTTCGAGCGCTTCTACCGGATCGACACCTCCCGGACGCGGGCGCTTGGAGGATCCGGGATCGGCCTGGCCATCGCCCGTGCGCTCGCGGAAGCGATGGGCGGCTCGGTCCGCGCGGAGTCCGGTGGCCCTGGCACGGGCTCGACCTTCCTCGTGGTGCTGCCCCGCGGCGAAGCCTAGGTGTGGTGACCGAAACCGTGTGACATTCGCCGCGATCACAACGGGCCGGATGGCAGGGTCTGACCGACACCGGAGCGCCTACTGTCACGACATTCGCGGGCCACGAGGCCCGCGTCAGGCCCCTGACGTGACTGGGCCCGATCCTCGGCCACGTCGGCGGCAGGAAGGGACCGCGCGATGGCCACTTTGTCGATACCCGACAGGGATCGCTGGGGCCGCGTGTGGGAGGCGATCGACGAGCGTCTCGGCCTCTCGGGCCTGGCGTATCCGGTCCCGGCCCACGCCAACGGCGTCGGCTACATCCTAGGCGGGATCACGTTCTTCGGCTTCCTGATCCTGGCGGCAACCGGGATCTGGCTCGCCCAGTTCTATCACCCGACACCGGAGGCGGCACGGGAGAGCGTCGTCTACATCATGAATGTCGCTCCAGCCGGCGACATCGTTCGGGGCATCCACGTCTGGACCTCGAACATCGTCATGGCGACCGTCCTGCTCCACCTCGGCCGGATCTTCGTGACCGGCTCCTACAAGCGGCCACGCGAGGTGAACTGGCTGATCGGGCTGGGCCTGCTCGCGATCACCCTCGGCCTGATCTTCACCGGGACCGTCATGAAATGGGACCAGGAGGGTTATGAGGCCCTCGGTCACAACGTCGCGGCGGGCCAGCTGCTCGGCGCCGTCGGGTTCTGGTTCTCGAGCGACTTCGAGACGAGCCTGCCGTTGCTGGGCCGACTGTACATGGCTCACGTGGTCATCCTGCCGGCCCTGGGCACGCTGCTGCTCATCGCCCATTTCCTGCTCGTCAAACGCCACGGGATCTCGTCATTGCCAGCCGCGGCCGATGCGGCTTTCGGCGGCGGGCCGATCCCGTCAAAGGGCGGCTCGACGTTCGCGGCGCATCTCGTCCGGATGGCGGGTTTCGGCTTGCTCATCCTCGCCGCGACGACGGTCGTCGCGATCGTGCTGTCGGCCGGACTTGGCGATCGGCCGATCCCGGGTACCGAGACCACGAAGCCGCCCTGGATGTTCCTGCCGTTCTATCCGTTCGAGAACTGGTTCGGCCTGCCGGCGC
>CAYLSK010000181.1:0-5168 GCA_964385975.1 uncultured Anaerolineaceae bacterium
CGCCGATTTCTGGTGGGTGGCGGGAGCCACGGGCTCGGGGCGGCCATCGCTCGCGCCCTCGCCGCCGATGGTGCGCGGGTCGCCGCCGCAGCCAGGGATCGGCACGCCCTGACCGCTGCGATGAAGGAGATCGGTGGGGCTCCCATCGTCGCCGACATGTCGACACCAGATGGCCCGGCCACGGCCGTGCGCGATGCCGTCGTCGCTCTCGGGGGGCTCGACGGTCTCGTGGTCAACAGTGGCGGTCCGCCCCCGGGCACCTTTGCCGCGCTTGACGAAGCCGCCTGGGAGCGGGCGATCGCCGGGACACTGCTCAGCTCCATCCGCCTGATCCGGGAAGCCTTGCCGCACCTGCGCGACGGGCGCGATCCGGCGATCGCCGTCGTCCTCTCGTCATCGGTTCGCGAGCCGATCCCCGGACTCGTCACCTCCAATGTGCTTCGCCCGGGACTCGTCGGCCTGATCAAGAGCCTAGTCGGTGAGATCGCCCCGATCCGGATCAACGGGGTGGCGCCCGGGCGGTTCGACACTGAACGAGTGCGCGGTCTGGACGCCGCCCGGGCATCGGAGAGTGGCGCGAGCCTCGAGGCCATCCAGGCTCAGACGCGCGCTCGGATCCCGCTCGGTCGCTATGGCGACCCGGACGAGCTTGGGCGGGTCGTCGCGTTCCTGCTCTCTCCGGCCGCCTCGTACCTGAACGGGGTGATCCTGGCGGTCGACGGCGGGATGATCCGGAGCCTGCCGTGACCGAGCCATTTCGGCTCGATGGCGTCTTCAGCGTTCTGCCCACTGCATTCCACGACGACGGCGCGCTCGATCTGGCCGGCACGACGGCGCTCGTCCGGGCGAATGTCGACGCCGGCGTGGCCGGGCTCACGGTGCTCGGCGTGATGGGCGAGGCCGCCGAGCTGAGCGAGGGCGAGCGGCTCGAGGTCGTGACGGCTGTGCTCGCGGCGGCGGCGCCACTGCCGGTCGTCGTCGGCGTCAGCGGCGAGTCGGGCACGGTCGTCGCGACGCGGGCTCGCGACGCCGCGCGGCTGGGGGTCGGGGCGTTGATGGTCAGTCCGTCGCGCTCGCTCGACCTCGCCGATTCGGTCGAGGCCGCGGCGGAAGGCCGCCTGCCGATCGTGATCCAGGACTATCCGGCCGGCTCCGGCGTGGTCCTGAGCGTCGAGCAGATCGCGGCGGTCGCGGCAAGCCATGGACTGGTCGTCGGGGTCAAGGCGGAAGCCCCACCGACCAGCTGGCTGATCGCGGCGCTGCGCCGGACCCATCCGCGGCTTGGAGTCGTCGGCGGGCTCGGCGGGCTCTTCCTCATCGACGAATTACGAGCAGGTGCGACCGGGGTCATGACCGGCTTCGCGATGCCCGATCGGCTGGTTTCGGTCGTCAAGACCTTCCCGCGCGACCCCGCAGCGGCCGAGCTCCAGTGGGCCAGCCTGCTGCCGCTCATGCGACTCGAGGCGTTTCAGCCGTTCAGCCTGGCCGCGCGCAAGGAGGTCTGGCGTCTGCGCGGCGTGATCGGCTCGTCCCATTGCCGGCGGGCGGGCGCTTACCTCGACGATCGCGCCCGCGACGACATCCGGCTGGCGCTGGAGCGGGCGAGTGCTTGAACGGCCGATTGCCTAGCCGGAGATCTCGGCTCGCTCGGAGAAGATTGTCGTGACGATGAGGGCCCCGATCAGCCACAGGGCGACGACCACGAGCGCAGCATTGGGTTCCAGGCGCGCGAACTGTGTGCCGTTGCCACCTCCGAACCCGCCGCCGCCGACCGCCACGACGGCGCTCGCGGCGTTGAACGGCAGGTACTTGACAATGTCGGGCAGGAAGATCGTGGCGAACTGCTCGCCGAAGTAGACCGCGATCCCCACGCCGACGCCGGCCAGCTGGCTCCGCGCCAGGGTTGCGATGGCAAAGCCGAGCGCGCCCTCCTCGACGATCGCAAGCCACCCACGACCGAGCAGCTCGGGGAGCCGGCCGAGGGTCGCCGAGTCATTGAGGCCCGCGGTGGAAACACTGGCGAGGGCGGCACCGATGATCGCCACGACCACGCCGACCAGGAACGCCCCGAGCAGCCCAACCCCGAGCATGAGCGCGATCGCGGCGAACGACCAGAGCTGGTACCGGCTTCGACTCTCACCTCGCGCGACGGCGGCCTTGAGCGTGCCCCAGGTCCATTCGGAGCCGGCGATCGCCGCGCCATAGATCACCCCGAACAGGCCGCCCAGACCCAGGATGAACGAGATGATGAACGCGTAGGCGCCCGGGAATGTCACCAGCAGCAAGGCTTCCTGCCCATTGGGCTGCTGCCTGGCGGTCGCCCCGACCGCGAGGAAGATGAGGGCCATGAGCCCCACCAGCAGCCCGAACGTGATGAACGTCGCCGGTCGTCGGACGAGCTTGCGGAGTGTCGCGACGAACAACCTCACGTCGCATCCCCTCCGCCGTGCCATTCAGCCGGCCCGCTGGCCGGCCCGTCATTGCTGCCGGCCAGACCGAAGAAGGTCCCCTCGCCGCTCGCCGATGGCGCACCCGCTGTCAAGGCAAGGAAGAGCGACTCGAGATCGCTCCCGGTTTCGAGACCCGAGGCGTAGATGCCAGCCAGTGCGAGCGCTCGGTTGACGTCGGCGGCGCGACCGGGTTCGATCCGGATCGAGATCCAGCCTTCGTCCCCGGCGATGGGGGAGACGCCGCCGTCAGTGGCGAGTGCGTTGAGGGCACGGGCCGCCGATTCGACTTCGGACGTGGCAACCCGCACACGTACGACGCCCTCGCCTTCCAGGAGCTGATCGATCGGACCCTCGCGAACGAGCCGTCCGGCGGCGATGATCCCCACGACGTCGGCGAGCTGCTGCACCTCGCCAAGCACGTGGCTCGAGATGAAGACGGACTTGCCGGTCGAGGCGAGATGACGGAGGGTCTCGCGCATTGCGACGATGCCCGCCGGGTCGAGACCATTCGCGGGCTCGTCCAGGAGGAGCAAGCGCGGGTCGCTGAGCAGGGCCGCGGCGATGCCCAGTCGCTGTTTCATCCCCAGCGAATAGCCTTGGACCTTGTCCCGGGCGCGGTCCCGCAACCCGACCAGCTCCAGCAGCTCCTCGACCCGGCGGTTCGAGGTATGCGCGCCGGTGGCGGCCAACGAGCGCAGGTTCTCCCGGCCGGACAGATACGGATAGAACGACGGGGACTCGATCAGCGCACCGACCTCGAACAATCGTCGTCGATCGCCTCGCCCGAACGGCCGACCGAGAACCTCGATCGTCCCGGCGTCAGGATGGATGAGGCCGGTGAGCAGGCGCATCGTGGTGGTCTTGCCGGCACCGTTCGGGCCGAGAAAGCCGTAGACGACGCCCGACGGAACTGAGAGGTCGAGCCCGGCCAGGGCGACGCGTGGGCCGTAGCGCTTCTGGAGCCCCCGGGTCGCAAGGGCGAGACCGTCAGTCGCGGTCATCCGGCTTTCGAATTGGTCACCTGTGGATAGTAGGGCCTCGTGCGCAGGTCGGTCGTCCCTCCGTCGCCGGCATCACGCGACGGCCGCACTCGTCCCCGGTTCGAGCCTGGCGCGCAACAGATCGCGTCCCGCGTCGTCGCGAGCGCGGAACGACCAACCGTCGTGAGACGGCCAGACGTCGGCGGAGACTCGGGACCCTGCGTCGGCGGGTGCCGCGTACTCCAGCCGGGCGAGCCGTGGGAGAGCCCTGATCGCCCGAGCATCGCCCGAGCCGATCACGGCTTCGTCCAGCCAATCGGCGTAGACCGCGTTGTTGACATGGTCCATCGGGTCGAGCTCCTGGGGTCGGACCACGAACGACACGTGCCGGGCATCGGCGGGTGATTCGTCAAGCGTCACCCCGGGCCAGACCGAACGGGACCGTGGGCGCGCCGAAGACAGCGTCGAACTCGCTCGGGATCCGCGTGGGCGCTCCGTGCCCATCCAGGAGGACCCAGTCGATCTGGGTCCAGGCCACCAGCCGTCCTGCCGGATCGTGGAAGTCCGTCCGGCGCCGAGCCCAGACCCGCCGCCAGCCAACCACCTGGGTGGTCCCGACGATCTCGGAGCCGACCTCGATCGGGGCGATCACGCTCACTTCGGCGGCGCGAACGAGCCAGGTGAGTCCACGCTCGGCGTACCAGGCACGCCCGAAGCCACGGGTGGCCGAGTGGTGCCAGGCGAGGTCCTGAGCGAAGCGCAGCAGGACAGACGTACGCAGCCGCCCGTCGGGACCGGCCTCGTCGAAGCGGACGCGATACGGCGCCGAGCAGGTGTCCGGGTCATGAGCGCTCATCGGCCAGTAGCCGCCAGGTCGTCGAGCGTCTCGAGGGTGACGATTCCGGTCTCGCCATGTGGCGCGGTCTGGCGGTCGAGGCGGACGTCACACGAACGCGTGGCATCGAAGACCACCAGGGCGACGGCCAGGCGCTCCTCCTCGTCGGCGGCATGCGTTCGGGCGTCATCGAGCTGATGCAGGACGTCGGCGTTGATGCCGCGGGCGCCCCACTTGCAGTCGTAGGCCTCGGCGGCCCCGGTACGCTCGACGGTCACGTCGTAGGGGTGGATTTCGGCGGGGACCCCATCGAACAGGATCCGCCGCTCTCGCCGGACGGCGGCCGAGCCAACCCGGCGGGCAAGCAGCTGGGCGGTCAGTTCTTCGATCAACGCCCCGCGGACCTGGCTGCGCACCTGCTCGCCGCGGTCGGCGACGGCCAGCGACACCGCCAGAATGGCTTCGGATCGCCCGCGCTCCGCGGGGTCGATGGCTGGCGATGGAGCGAAGAGCGTCGGGAAGGTCGCCCGCCAGCCGTCGGGATTCATCGTTTCCCCGTTCATCACCGCCCTGGCGAGCACGCGCTGCGAGACGGTCGCATCGGCGAGCAGGGTCGCCGCCCGCGCGACGAGCGGGTCCGCCTGGATCCCCGCATAGACCACCGCGCGCGCGTCGCGAGCCGCGTCCTGGAATCTCATGGCGCCTCATCAAGCGCAACGAGCACCACCTGCGGGAAGGTCGACAGCCAGTCGATGGCGCGGTGGGGGTCCGCGATCAGGCCGATCTCGTCGATCGCTCGATTGACGGCGGTCGAGATCTCGTCCGTGGCCGGCTCCGCTCCCCGGCTCGTGGCGACGAGATCCAGGCGTGTTCGCCACGCCTCGCTCAGTTCGGTGACGTACG
>CAYLSK010000182.1:0-5145 GCA_964385975.1 uncultured Anaerolineaceae bacterium
CGCGGTGACGATCCTCTCGGAATCGAAGACCCCGCCGTTCTACATCAACGACCCCGACGCTCCGGTGGACGAGAGCCTGCGCCTCAAATACCGGTACCTCGACATCCGCCGCGAGCCGATGCAGCGCCGGCTGCTGCTGCGTAGCCGGCTGGTCCAGGCGATCCGCGAGGTCCATCACGCGAACGGGTTCGTCGAGGTCGAGACGCCGACACTCATCAAGAGCACGCCCGAAGGCGCCCGCGACTTCATCGTTCCGAGCCGCCTCCAGCCGGGCACCGTCTACGCGCTGCCCCAGAGTCCGCAACAGCTCAAGCAGCTGCTGATGGTCGCGGGCATCGATCGCTACTTCCAGATCGCCCGCTGTTACCGCGACGAGGACCTGCGCGGCGACCGCCAGCCTGAGTTCACCCAGCTCGACCTCGAGATGAGCTTCGTGGACGAGGCGACCGTCATGGCCTTCGTCGAGACGGTGGCGATCGAGGTCTCCGCGGCAACGGTGCCGGATCGGCCCATCCAGGAGACACCGTTCCCGGTGCTGACGTTCGAGGAGGCCATCAATCGCTTCGGCTCGGACAAGCCCGACATCCGGTTCGGGATGGAGCTCGTGGATCTGGCGCCGGCCCTGCTCGGGCCCGATGGCGCGCCAGCTTCCGGCTTCGGTGTCTTCGATTCGGCGCTCGCGAACGGCGGTCGGGTCAAGGCGATCGTCGCACCCGGCATGGCCGGCGTCACCCGCCGCGAGATCGACGAGCTGACCGAGCGCGCTCGGCGCTTCGGGGCGCAGGGCCTGGTCCATCTGGGGCTCGAACCGGGCGGAGCGTTCAAGGGCCCGGCGGCGAAATTCCTGTCCAGCCAGACACAAGGCGCGATCATCGGGCAGACGGGAGCGTCGGAAGGCGACCTCATCCTGGCGGTTGCCGACAGCCCCGCGATCACGGCGGACGTGCTGGGCCGCCTGCGGGTGGAGCTCGGCGAGCGGCTGCACCTCGCCGACCCAGGCGTGCTGGCGTATGTCTGGATCCATCGCTTCCCGATGTATCACTGGGATTCTGAGATGGGCCGCTGGGACGCCACCCACAATCCGTTCAGTGGCGTGCTGCCGGAGGACGAAGACCTCCTCGTGACGAAGTCCGGCGATCCGGCTCGGCCGGCCCTCGACGATCCGGCCGGACGGGCGCGCGCCCTCCAGTACGACCTGGCGCTCAACGGTTGGGAGCTGGGAGGTGGCTCGATCCGGATCCATCGCCGCGACCTGCTGGAGCGATCGTTCCAGCTCCAGGGCCATTCGTTAGAGGCGATGAAGGAAAAGTTCGGGGCGGTCCTTGACGCGTTCGAGTTCGGCGCTCCGCCGCACGGCGGGATCGCGCTGGGGATCGATCGATGGGCCGCGCTCCTCGCCGACCAGACCAACATCCGCGAGGTAATGGCCTTCCCGAAGACCCAGTCCGGCAGCGACCTGATGCTCGAGGCGCCATCTGTGCCGGACGAGAGCCAGCTCGCCGAGCTCGGTCTGCGCTTCGTGGGGATCCCGGAGAAGCGCAGCTGATCCTCGAGGCAATCGACTGGTTCGCACAGCGGCCGCGCCTGGCAGCCCTGATCGGAGCCGCCTGCATTTCGTTCTCAGGGATCTTCTACCGGTACGCGGAGGTCTCGCCCTCCACGGGAACGGTCTACCGGGCGCTCTTCGGATTGCCGCTGCTGGCCCTGGTCGGCCTGGCGGAGCAACGCCGTTTCGGGGCCTTGCCGTGGGCCACCGTACGACTCGCGGCGGTTGCGGGAATCTTCTTCGCCGGTGACCTGCTCCTGTGGCATCACGCGATCGAAGCGGTGGGGGCCGGCCTGGCAACCGTTCTTGGCAACCTCCAGGTGATCGTCGTCGGCTTCGTCGCTTGGCTGTTGCTTGGCGAGCGCCCGTCGCGGTCGACGTTGGCGGCGCTGCCCGTCGTGCTCGCCGGGGTCGTGCTGATCTCCGGTGCCGTTGGTGGCGCGGCATACGGCGCGGATCCAGGTCTGGGCGTGATCCTGGGCATCGGCACTGCGATGTGCTACGCCGGATACCTGCTCGTCATCCGGCGCGGCGGCCGCGATGCCCGCCGGCCGGCGGGTCCGGTTGCCGTGGCCACGCTATTCGTCGTGCTCGCGGCGGGTCTGGCCGGGACGGCCTACGGCGACCTGGACCTGCTCCCGGCAGCGCAAAGTCTCGTCTGGCTGGCCTTGCTCGGAATCACCTCGCAGTCAGCCGGCTATCTCTTCATCTCGATCTCCTTGCCGCGCCTGCCGGCCGTCGTGACCAGCATCATCTTGCTGTCACAGCCGGTGATGACCGTCATCCTCTCGATCATCCTCCTCGGCGAGGCGCCGTCCGGTACCCAGCTTCTGGGCGTGGTCCTGGTGATCGGCGGCATCGCTGCGGCGACCGTGCCGATGGCGCGTTTGCGTGACGGCTTCCGGCGGGCCAGGCTCGCGTCGGGCTGAGAGAGAGGTCCGCCGGGCGAGCTCGTCAGCGCGAATGGTGATTCTGCCGCGCGCGCTAGTGCCGCCGGCCGCCCCGCGACTCACAGTCAACGGCAGACACGGAGGGCGCGTTTTGGCGCGTGCTCGCGTCGTTCGCGTGACTTGCGGTCGCGGATGTGCTGCCAGGAGCCGCCGGGTGCCCCTTCGAGGTGCCTTTGTCGACTGGTAGTCGCGCCGTCGCGATCCCGGCGGCCCTCCGAGCCGGATGACCCTGTAGACCGAGGCCGTCGCCTACGGTTCGGGCAGGCCCGCCTCGGCGGTCACGTCCGCGCCCCACTCGTGGGAATGGGCCGCCAGCGGCTCGGGTGGACCTTCGTACGCGGGCAGATCCGCATTGGCCGTGCTGACGTCGTTGACGACCCCTGGGTCGCCGACCTCGAGGGTCCGCGATGGGACGGAAGCGACCAGGTCCTCGATGACGGCAGGCGGCATCCAGTCGGGGGTCATCCTCCGCAGGCGGTCCAGGTGAGCGAGTGGCACGAGGACCGGCCATCCTGCTTCGCCCCGCCACGCGGGTCGAAGCACCGCGGCCGGATACGCGCCATGCGCCTCGATCAGCGAGGTGACCGTCTCCGGCCCAACCCAGGTCATCCGCGCCGGCCAGAGGAGGAACGCGGTCGTTTCGCGCACCTCGGCCAGGGCCAGCTCCGCGCCTCGGACCATCTGGCCCACCGGTCCGGCCTCGGCCGGAGCGGGGGAGCCGTAGACCGCCTCGGTTCCGGCGAGTGCCGCGGCGACGGCGCCGTCCGTGTCGGGCGAAACGACCATGATCGGCAGGGCTCCGCCGGACCAGGCCAGATCGGCCAGCCGTCGGACGCGAGGTTGGCCCAGAGTATCGGCGAGCGACCCCTCGGCGCTCGCTGACAGGATCACGGCAGCAACGGTCATGGGAGGAGTGTACCGGCCCTCTGGCGGTGCCTGTCTCGCGTTCCATGGCACAATCGGCTGTCCCCACCACCTGGAGATCGCCCGCCCGTGCCCCGCGCCGCAACCGACACCGCGATCCGCGCCGACCTGCGCAACGTTGCCATCGTTGCTCACGTCGACCACGGCAAGACCACGCTCGTCGACGCCATGCTCCGCCAGACGGGCGCCTTTCGATCGAACCAGGCGGTCGTCGATCGGGTCCTCGATTCAGGTGATCTCGAGCGCGAGAAGGGGATAACGATCCTGGCCAAGCAGACGACCGTCGACTACGCCGGGGTCCGCCTCAACATCGTCGATACGCCCGGCCACGCCGACTTCGGTGGCGAGGTGGAACGCTCGCTCCTGATGGTCGACTCGGTCCTCCTCCTCGTGGACGCCGCCGAGGGGCCCCTGCCACAGACCCGCTATGTCCTCCAGAAGGCGATGGCCCGCCGCCTGCCGGTGGTCGTCGCGCTCAACAAGATCGACCGCGGCGATGCCCGCCCGACCGAGGTCCTCGACGAGGTCTACGAGCTGTTCATGGATCTCGGCGCCGATGCCCACCAGATCGAGTTCCCGATCGTCTACACGAACGCGAAGGCCGGGACGGCGACCCGCGACCTGGCCGAGCCGGGCACGGACCTGCGACCCTTGTTCGATCTCCTCGTCCAGGTCACGCCCCCGGTCAGCTACACGCCCGGACATCCGCTCCAGCTGCTGGTCACGAACCTGTCGGCCAACGACTACGTCGGTCGGATGGCGGTCGGCCGGATCTGGAACGGTCAGATCCGGACCGGTCAGCGCATCGTGGTCGTCCGCGAGGAGGCGGACGACACCTCGGGCGCCATCGAGCCCGGCCGAACGGTCACCCTCAGCGGGACCGTCACGAGCCTGCAGACTGCCCACGGGATCGAACGCGTCGACATCGAGGAGGCGGGCCCGGGCGACATTGTGAGCGTCGCCGGTCTTCCCGAGGTGACCATCGGCGACACCCTGACCGATCCGGCCGACCCACGCCCGCTGCCCCGACTCGATGTCGATGCGCCGACCTTGCGGATGACGTTCGCTGTCAACACCTCGCCGCTTGCTGGGCGGGAGGGCCGGTACGTCACCAGCCGACAGATCAAAGCCCGCCTCGAGAAGGAGGTCCTGGGCAACGTGTCCATCGAGGTCCGTCCGGCCGAGTCGAGCGAGGCGTTCGAGGTTCGCGGCCGGGGCGAGCTCCAGCTGGCCGTCCTCATCGAGCAGATGCGCCGCGAGGGTTTCGAGCTCACGGCGTCGCGCCCCGAGGTCCTGCTGCGCGAGGTCGCTGGCGAGGTCCACGAGCCGTACGAGCGGATCACGGTCGACATTCCGCCCGAGTACATCGGTGCGATCCAGACCGCCCTGGCCGATCGCAAAGGCCGCCTCGAACAGATCTCGACCGACGCCGATGGCCGGGTCCGTCTGGAATACGTCCTGCCGGTCCGCGGCCTGATCGGCTATCGCGGCCAGCTCCTGACCGATACCCGCGGAACGGCGCTGCTCCACCAGATCGGCGAGGGCTACGGCCCGTGGGCCGGCGAGGTCACCCACCGAACAGACGGGGTCCTCGTCTCGGACCGGGCGGGCACCTCCAACGCGTATGGCCTGTTCAACCTCGAGCAGCGCGCGGAGCTGTTCATCGGCGCCGGGGTCGAGGTCTACGAGGGGATGGTCGTCGGCGAGAACAGCCGCTCCGGCGAC
>CAYLSK010000183.1:0-5005 GCA_964385975.1 uncultured Anaerolineaceae bacterium
CCAATGGGCATGGCAGTTCCTGACGGTCGATCTCGGCATTCCGGGCGACCGCCTGGCGGCCACGACCTACACGGATGACGACGTCGCCTGGAACGTCTGGCGCGATGAGATCGGCCTGCCGCCGGAGCGGATGGCGAAGTGGGGCGACGTCGACGCCGGCGACGATCACAATTTCTGGCGGATGGCCGACACGGGTCCATGCGGGCCGTGCAGCGAGATCCACTTCGATCGCGGGGCACAGTTTTCGGAGGGCCCGCACTGCATCCCGGACCACTCGGAGACCTGCCCGCGCTGGCTCGAGATCTGGAACCTCGTGTTCATGGAGTTCGACCAGCGTCCCGACGGCCGCTTCCCGCTGCCGTTCACCAGCGTCGACACCGGGATGGGCCTCGAGCGGCTGGCCAGCGTGCTGCAGCAGGTCCCCACGAACTACGACACTGACCTGTTCACCCCGATCCACGCCCGGATGCGAGAGCTGATTGGCCACGACCCGGAGGCCTTCGAGGCCGAGCGTTTCAGCTACCAGGTCATCGCCGACCATTCGCGCGCCGTCACCTTCTTGATCGCGGACGATGTCCTGCCGGCGAACGAGGGGCGAGGCTACGTGTTGCGCCGGATCCTCCGGCGAGCGGTCCGGCATGGGCGTCTCCTGGGTCGCCGCGAGCCGCTCATGGCCGAGGCCGCCGCGGTGGTCATCGACGTGATGGGCGAGGCGTACCCGCATCTCGCCGAACGCCGCGCCGAGATCCTGGACGTGATCGAGCGGGAGGAGGCGCAGTTCGCGCGAACGCTCGACGCCGGCGCGAAGCTGCTGAATGCGTCGATCCTGCGCCTTGCGCCGGAAGCGCAGCGAGAGATCGGGCGGCGCCTTGAAGCCGTGGCGGCGGAGGCGCCGCTGCTGCCAGGCGAGACAGCTTTCCGGCTGCACGACACCTATGGCTTTCCGCTCGAATTGACCGAGGAATACCTGGCGGAGTTCGGAATCCGGGTCGATCGAGCCGGGTTCGACACATCCATGGCCGAGCAGCGCGCTCGGAGCCGCTCGGGCAAGAAGGCGGAGCTCGCCAGGCACGCGGAACTCGCTGGGCTGTACGGTGCGATCCAGGCGCGCGCCGGCGACACGCGATTTCTAGGCTACGAGGCGACGACTGGCGATGGCCGGGTCGTGGCCATCCTGCGCGACGGGATGGAGTTCGAGGAGCTTACCGGCCATGGCGAGGCGGAGCTCGTGCTCGACGCCACCCCGTTCTACGCCGAGGGTGGAGGCCAGGTCGGCGACCATGGCCTGATCCGCGAGCCGGGGGAGGGGAGCGAGCTGTTCACCGTGTCGGACACGCAGAAGCCGGTCGGTGGACTGATCGTGCATCGAGGCACGCTACGCGGACGCCTCCGGGTTGGTGCCACCGTTGAAGCCGTCGTGGATGCCGAGCGACGAGCTCATACGATGCGCAACCACACGGGTACGCACCTGCTGCATCGCGCGCTGCGCAACGTGGTCGGAGAGCGCGCACGCCAGGCCGGCTCGCTGGTCACGCCGGATTACCTGCGCTTCGACTTTCCGTTCGATCGTGCCCTGACCAACAACGAGCAGCGCGCCATCGAAGATGAGGTCCACCGCATCATCCGCGACGATCGACCCGTCTCCGTGGCATTCCTGAGCATGGCCGAGGCGATCGAGGGAGGCGCGGATGCCTTCTTCGACGAGAAGTACGGCGAGACGGTTCGGACTGTCCGAGTCCAGGACTACAGCTTCGAGCTGTGCGGCGGCACGCATTGCCGGGCCAGCGGCCAGATCGGCGGCTTCCTGATCACCGGCGAGCGGAGCATCGGCTCGGGGATGCGCCGGATCGAAGCCGTCACCGGCGTCGCAGCCGACACCCTGGCTCGCGAACGGTTCGCGCTCCTGGAACGGACGGCCTCGGCGGCCGGCGCCCAGACCGTCGACGCCGTGCTAGACCGGATCGCGGCGCTCCAGGATGAGCTCCGCGAGGCGAAGCGACGGCTCAAGGCGGGCGGATCGGGCACCGCGATCCCGAAGCCAGGCGAGCTCGTGGCCGCTGCCCAGGAGGTCGCGCCCGGGGTACGGCTCGTGGCCGCGGCGCTGCCGTATGAGTCGATGGATCTGCTCAAAGGCGCGGCCCGTGACGTGAGCGGCGCCCTTGGGTCTGCGGTCGTGGCCCTCGCGCTCGATGCCGATGAGCCGCAGCTGTTTGTCACGGTGTCGGAGGACCTGGTGGCTCGCGGCATCTCGGCGGGAGAGCTCGTGACCAGCGCGATGCCGGCGATCGATGGTCGCGGTGGCGGAAGACCAGCGATGGCCCAGGGTCGCGGAACGCGCCGTAGCGGACTCGCCGAGGCACTTGCCGCGATCCGCGCCCGTCTCGAGACCGGAGCCTGATGGCCTTCTGGCGGCGGATCTGGCAACGTGACGGCGAGGAGAGTCTCGCCGCCTGTACTGCCCTCGACGTCGGGACCGAGTTCGCGAAGGCGCTCGTCTTCGACATCGACAGTGCCGGGCACGGCACCGTCCGAGGCGTCGGGCGGAAGCGCCAGGGCCTCTCGCACATGCAGTCCGGCACGGTCGCCGATATCGCGGCGGTCGTGGACAACTGCGCGGTCGCCCTCCAGGAAGCCGAGGAGATGGCCGGCTTTCGCCCGACCCAGGTCGTCATCGGGATCGCTGGCGAGCTGGTCAAGGGCTTCACCACGACGCACTCCCAGGAACGCAAGAAGCCGGATCAGCCGATCACCGAGGGTGAGCTCCAGAAGCTCATCGACATCGTCCAGCGCGAGGCGCTGCTCGAGGCCGAGCGGGCGATCACCTGGGAGACCGGCCTGCCGCACGTGGACGTTCGGCTGGTGCACGCCGCCGTGACCGGGGCGTCCATCGACGGCTACGCCCTGACCAATCCGGTGGGCTTTCAGGGTCGCCATGTCCAGATCGGGATCTTCAATGCATTCGCGCCGTTGGTCCATCTGGGAGCGCTCCAGAGCGTCGCCTCGCAGCTCGACCTCGAGCTCCTCGAGATCGTGGCCGAGCCGTATGCCGTCGCGCGCGTACTCGGCAGCGACCACATCCGTCAGGCTGGCGCACTCTTCGTGGATGTCGGTGGTGGGACGACAGATGTCGCGCTCGTTCGCAAGGGAGGTATCGAAGGGACGCGGATGTTCGCGCTCGGCGGCCGCGCCTTTACCAAGAGCCTGGCCGATCGGCTCGACCTGCCCTTCCCACGGGCCGAGTCGCTCAAGGTCGACTACGCTCGCGGCCTGGCGGTCGAGCACAACGACGACGTGGCGCGAATCATCGCCGACGACGTTCGGGTCTGGGCGGCCGGGGTGGAGCTCGTGATGGAAGAGCTCTCCGCTGGCGATCTGCTGCCTGGCCGGATCTTCCTGTGCGGCGGCGGCTCGCGCTTGCCGGAGATCCCGGCAGCACTGGCCGCCGAGTCGTTCTGGCAGCGACTGCCGTTCGCCCGACCGCCGGAGATCACGATCATGGCCCCGGACCAGATCGACACGATCTCCGACGCGACGAACCTGCTGGTCGATCAGCAGGACGTCACGCCGCTCGGGCTGGCGTACCAGGCGATCGAGCTGCAAACGAGCGAGGACGTCCTCGATGCTGCGCTGCGCCGCGTCCTGCGGGCGATGAAGGTCTGAGCCAGATGGCCGGCGGCATCATCTATCTCGACATCGACGATGAGATCACGTCGGCGGCCGCCCGCGTTCGGGCGAGCGAGGCTCGACGGGTCGCCATCGTGCTGCCCTACGGCTCGCGGGTGGCAACGTCTCGGATCAATTTCCGGCTCCTCTCGCGTGACGCGCTGATCAGCGAGCGGCAGCTCGCCGTGATCGCCGCCGACCCTGCGACGCGGGCGCTCGCGGCATCGGCCGGATTGCCGGTTTTCGGGTCGGTCGCGGAGTACGAGTCGTCGTTCGCGGGCCTCGAGGTGGGGGCGGATGAGCCGGCATCGGCAGCGGCGGTGGCGCCGGCTCCCGCATCACCCGCCGCGCCGCCGACGCCTCCGCCTGCGGCTTCGATCGCGCCCACCGAAACGGTTCCGATCGTCGTCCCGCGGCCACGCCCCGCGGCGCCCGATCGACCACGCGCTGCACCGCTACCGCTGTCCGACGGTCCGACCGCCCCACCGCCATCGACCTGGCCGGTACGCCGGACCGCGTCGCGAGTGCCGTTCATCGTGACGTTCGCCGCGCTCGCGCTGGTCGTGCTCGTCGGCGGAGTGGGGGCGTACGTCCTTCTCCCCTCCGCGACGATCGTGGTCACGCCGCGACCCGAGGGGGTCGCGCCCGTGGAGATCACCGTCAGAGCGGATCCGGCCGCTATCAAACCGAACGCCGACACCCTCGTGGTCCCCGCCCTGCAGCTCCCGCTCGACGTCACGGTCACTGGCACCTTCCCGGCGACGGGAAAGCGAGTGGAGGAGACCAAGTCAACCGGGCGCGTCCGCGCATCCAACCTCCACTTCCTGCGGAGCAACCCCGTGCCGGCGGGGAGCATCGTTAGCACCAACGCCGGGGTGCGCTTCCGCACCAATGCCACGGTGACCGTCCCACGCGCCGACCTCGTCGGCCACACCCTCTTCCCCAGCAAGATCACCGTCGGCGTCACCGCCGTCGATCCAGGACTGGCGGCCAACGTCGAACCGAACACGATCGTCATTGTGCCGAAGGGCGAGGATCCGCAGGCGCTCGGGGTGGTCAATCCGGATGCCACGACGGGTGGCACCCACGACGAATTCCCAAAGATCGTGCAGGCCGACATCGACGCCGCGCTACTGGAGCTCTCGACCTCGCTGGACGCCGAGTTCCAAACTCGGTTGGCCGACCCATCGATCGCGCCGCCAGGTGCCACGGTCCTTCGCGAGACGGCGACGCTCGGCGAGTCGACCCCGACGACTGACCCGGCGACCCTGGTGGACCAGGAGCTCGAGTCGTTCGAGCTCGGCCTCAATGCGACGGGCTCCGTGATCACCGTGGACCCGAG
>CAYLSK010000184.1:0-5002 GCA_964385975.1 uncultured Anaerolineaceae bacterium
ACGGGGCTCGTCCGGGAGGTCAGCCTTCTGGACGCGCTCCTGATGAACTCGATCGGGATGAACGTCGGGATCGGAGCGGTCTTCCTGTTCCTCCAGGCGCAGTCATTCTTCCCGGCCGGCAACATGCTGCTGGCGGTGGTGATCGGAACGCTCCTGATGGCGTTCACATTGCTCTGGGTCTACAGCGAGTTCGCCTCCGCCATGCCCAGGTCGGGCGGCGACTACGTCTTCGTCTCGCGCACGCTCCACCCCTTCCTGGGTTGGCTGCTCGCCTGGAGCCAGGGCATCTGGTTGATCTTCTTCTGGATCGGGTTCAACGCCTGGTTCGCCCTGGTCTTTGCCATCCCGACGTCGCTCCAGGTCATCGGCTCGGTCACCGGGAACAGCGGCCTGGGCGATCTGGCCACGACGATCAGCTCGCCCGGCTCGGTCATGGTCATCGGGACGCTGATCAACGTCGGGTTCGGCATCCTGCTGATCTTCGGCGGGCAGGGCTACTGGCGCTGGCAGAAGTTCGCATTCGCATTCGCCGGCGGAAGCATCCTCATCGCCATCCTGCTCCTTGTCCTGAACGGCAGCGGCATTCCGGCAGCCTGGGACACCTTCGTCGCGACAGCTGGCGGATTGAAGTTCGACCAGATCATTCCGGCCGCAAATGCGGCTGGCTATGCGTTCCCCAAGGGCGGAGGCCTTGACCTCGGCGCGACCCTGCTCATGCTTCCATGGGTCTTCTTCGTGGTGGGCTACGCCCAGGGATCCGCGCAGATCGGCGGCGAGGTCAAGCGCGCCTCGTCAACTCAGTACGTGGCCATGGTTGGCGGCGTGCTGATCAACGGGGCGGTCCTCGCGCTCCTCGTCATCCTGTTCACCAACGCCGTCGGCGCGGAATGGATCGGCGCGTTGGGCGCAGTACCCGGCGACGTCCTTGGCGTCCCGGTCATGGCCAGCTTCAACCTGATCTTCAGCCTGCTGACGAACAACGTGATCATCCTGGCGATCATTGGAATCGGATTCGTCATGTGGGCGGTCAACGGCACGCCGCTCTCCGAGCTGCAGGCCACCCGCTATATGCTCGCCTGGTCACTCGACCGAATGGTTCCTCCCCAGTTGGGCGACGTCTCGGATCGATATCACACACCGGTCAAGGCGATTGTCTTCGCGACGCTGACCGGCGAGGTCGCCCTGCTGGCCCTGGTGAACATTCCCGAGGCCAGCCTGCTGGGGGCGTTGGTTGCCCAAATCGGGGCGTTCATCCTGGTCTCGATCGCCGGGATCCTCTTCCCCTATCGCCTGCCGGACGTCTGGCAGTCCGCTGGCGGACGACGGATCGCGGGCATTCCGGCGGTCACGCTCGCCGGCGTCGGCGGAGTCGTCGTCCTTGGCGGCATGCTCCTGATGTTCGTAACCAACCAGACGATCAACGGTGCCTTCGGGGTCACCCGGGACATCTCACTGATCGTCATGGGCACGGTGATCGGGCTCGGCATCCTCTGGTACATCGGAGCGCTGCTCTACAACCGCTCCCGCGGCGTGGACCTGACGCTCGCCTATCGCGAGATCCCGCCCGAGTGATCGGCGGGATCTAGCTCGTATTAGCCTGAGGGGCCTCATCACCCGCCAGATGAGGCCCCTCTCCCTTCCACCTGGAGATCGCCTTTGACGAGCCTGGACCCTCGCCTCGTTGTCCTCGGCCAGTTGTCCATCGACGACGTCGTCTTGCCGGACGGTCGGACAACCATGGGCGCATGCGGCGGCGACGCGACGTATGCAGCGCTTGGTGGGGCCCTCTGGGCTACGCCCGTCGGCATGGTCGCCCCGCGAGGAACCGGGTTCCCGACGAAGCACCTCGATGCCATCGAGAGCCGTGGGGTCGACCGTCGCGGCGTGGCTGATGTGCCGGGTCCCGCCATCCGCTACTGGGTCCTCTACGAGACAGATGGCCGGCGGACGTATGTGGAGCGTTCTCCGACCTCCGCGTTCGCCGACACCGCGCCGGTCCCGAACCAGGCCCCAGCTGCGTATCGCAAGGCCGCGTGCTTTCATCTGGCGGCCATGCCCTTCGCGTCCGTCGAGCGCCTGATTGCCGCCATCCGCGGCTGGTCGGCCTCGGCGATGATCACCCTGGACACGCACGAGGACGAGATCGCCGGCTTTCAGGATCGAATCGCGGCCATTCTCCCATCCGTGACCGCGTTTCTCCCCAGTCGCGAGGAGGTCGCCAGTTGGTTCGGTTGGGATGACCCTGAACGCGCGATCGGGGATCTCGGCGTGCTGGGCCAGCGCTTCACGGTCGTCAAGATGGGTCCCGACGGCTCGTTGGTTCACGAGGCGGCCACTGGGCGCCGGTGGCACGTGGGCCTTGCACCGGGTCCGGTGGTGGACGTCACCGGCGCCGGCGACGCCTTCTGCGGTGGTCTGGCCGCCGGCCTGGTGCTCGGAGATGGACCCGTTGATGCGGCCCGCCGAGGAGCCGCTTCCGCGTCGCTCGCCATCGGCGGATTCGGGGCGCTCCACGATTGGGCTCGACCCGACGAAGCCGCTCGGCGATTGGCTGTGACCCAGGCAGTGGGCGGCGGCACGTGACGGGGGAGCCCAATCGCTCGATCGACGTGATGCGGGACGAGCTGGAGACCATCCCGGGGGTGATCGCCGACCAGGTCGAGCGGCTGACGGGGCCCCTCGCCGACCTGGTTAGAGCCTCTGGCGGCGCGGAGCTGCCCGAGATCGTCCTGACCGGCTGTGGTGATTCGCATTTCGCTGGTATCGCCGTGACGTTGGCCATGGAACGAGACGCCGGGGTTCGTTGCCGGGCCCTCGAGGCGCTCGAGCTCACGCGCTATGGCGTCCGGTATGTCCCGGTCCCTCCATCCCATCCGCCCCTGCTGCTCGCGATCTCGTATTCCGGTGAGGCCGGTCGGACGATCGAAGCCGCGTCGACCGCGCGCCGGTTCGGCTGGCAGGTTGCCGCGCTGACCGGACGCCCGGAGGGTCGGCTGGCGGGGGCCGCAACGGCACCGATCGTGATGGACGTGCCGACGCTCGGCTTCTCGCCGGGGACCAGCACCTACGTTGCGATGGTCACGGCATCGCTCGTGCTGGCGCGCGAGCTCGCTCGCACCCGCGGCCGATACGACGCGGTCGAGCGAATCGGGGAGGCGCTTGACGACGCGCCTCGTCTGGCTCGAGAGACCCTGGCCCTCGCGACATCGCCCGCGATGGAGGTCGCCGCGCTCATGAGCCGCTCGCCGATCACGACCTTCCTGGGCGCCGGGCCCCATCGGGCCAGTGCGGAATTCGGGGCGGCCAAGCTGTTCGAAGGACCACAGCGCTACGGGGTCGCCCAGCAGCTGGAGGAATGGGCCCACGAGCAGTACTTCGTGAGCGGACCGACCACCCCTGTCGTCGTCATCGCCCCGACCGGTGCCTCTCGGGATCGGGCAGGCGAGCTGCTCGCGGAGATGGCGTTCATCGGGGTGCCGTCGGTGCTGGTGACCGACGAGGTGGACGACGCGATCGCCCGATCCGCAACGCACGTCCTGCCGATCGCCCGTGGGCTGGACGAGGCGTACACGCCGCTCTTGACCTGCCTGCCGCTCGCCCTGTCCGCCTACTTCCTGGCCGAGCGCCTGGGGACCCGCTCGTACGGGTTTCCGAGCCCCGAGCACGAACGGGAGCACTACGACACGATCCACCGCGCGACCATCGGCGATCCCGCATGAGTGCCGGGGCCGCGCGCGCCCGCGCCGCGGTGCACTGATGGGCCGCGAGATTCGGCTCTTCTTTGCGACCGACATCCACGGCTCCGAGCGATGCTTTCGCAAGTTCATCAACGCCGGGAAGTTCTACAAGGCGGATGTCCTGATCATGGGTGGCGACGTGACCGGGAAGATGCTCGTGCCCATCGTCGAAGGATCAGGTGGTCGCTTCGCGGCCGAAGTCTTCGGCGTCCTGCGACGCTTCGACGACGCCGAGCTGCCCGGCATCGAGAAGCTGATCGGCGATGCAGGCTACTACCCCTACCGAACGACAGCTGACGAGGTCGCGGAGCTGCGCGCGGATGAAACGCGGGTCGACGCCGTCTTTCGGGCGGTGATGACCCAGACGATCACGCGCTGGCTCGAGCTGGCCGAGACGCGGCTCGCGGGGACCGAGATCGCCTGTCTGGTCTCCCCGGGCAACGACGACCAGCCGTTCATCGATGGACTGCTCGCGTCCTCGCCGCGGGTCATCAATCCTGATGCTCGCGTCGTGGAGCTGCCGGGCGGATTCGAGCTGGTCTCCCTGGGCTACGCCAATCGGACGCCGTGGAACTCGCCGCGCGAGCTGGACGAGGCGGAGCTGGCGGCGCGCATCGGTGCGCTGGCCGCCCAAACGAGCCACCCGGACCGTGCGATCTTCAACCTGCATGTCCCCCCGAAGGAAAGCGGCCTCGACCAGGCGGTGCTGCTCGATGATCAGCTCAGCCCGGTCCTTCGCAACGGGTCGCCGGTGGTCGGCGGCGTGGGCAGTTCGGCGGTGCGCGAGCTGACCGACCGATTCCAGCCGGTCCTGGCGCTCCACGGCCACATCCACGAGTCACGGGGCAAGGTCAAGATCGGGAGGACGATCTCGCTCAACCCCGGCAGCGAATACTCGGACGGCGTGCTCCGCGGCGTGCTGGTCAGCCTCGAAGCGGGCAAGGGCGTCCGCGGCGTGCAGTTCGTGACTGGATGACGACCCAGCGGCCGCGGATCGGCGTCCTTGGTTCGGCCAGGGTCGAGCCGCCCGATCCGCGCCATGCCTCGGCCATCGAGGTGGGGCAGCGGCTCGGAATGGCCGGTTTCGATGTCCTGACCGGCGGTTACGGCGGGCTCATGGCAGCCGTTTCCCAGGGCGCGAGCGGCACCGGCGCGCGCGTCCTGGGACTCCCGATGCGTGGCTGGACGGAGATCGGCGTCAATCCCTGGGTGACCGAGCCCATCGTCGCCGACGATCTGTTCGATCGCCTCCGCGAGCTGTCCCG
>CAYLSK010000185.1:0-4997 GCA_964385975.1 uncultured Anaerolineaceae bacterium
TCTCGAGCGCGATGGTCAGGCTGCGCGGGTAGGGATCTGTCGCGCCGGGGAGGCCCGGCTCATCCGGGAGCGGCACACCGGCGGCGCGCATCCTCGCCGGCAGGACCTCGGCGATCCGCGCGTCGTAGGCCGCGGTGTGGCGGAATGCCTCCAC
The DNA here is from genome assembly GCA_964385975.1 of uncultured Anaerolineaceae bacterium. GTDB lineage: Bacteria > Chloroflexota > Limnocylindria > Limnocylindrales > CSP1-4 > SPCO01. Next base: position 155 of record CAYLSK010000185.1, read on the forward strand.
GGCCAGCGCGGAGCGCAGGCCTTGGCCCACGCTCCCCTCCCCGACGATGGCTGCGAGCACGGCGCCATAGCGCGCCGGCGACGTGACGATCGCGACGTTGGCATGATTCTTGGCGGCCGCCCGCACCATCGACGGCCCGCCGATGTCGATCTCTTCGACCAGCTCGTCGAAGGAAATTCCGGATCGCTCGGCGGCGGCCGCGAACGGGTACAGGTTGACGACGACAAGCTCGAATGGGGCGATCGCCGCGGCCAGGAGCTGGCGGCGATGATCGGCCAACCGGCGATCGGCCAGGATCCCGCCGTGGATCCGCGGGTGGAGTGTCTTGACCCGGCCGTCGAGCATCTCCGGGAAACCGGTCACCGCCGCGACGTCGGTCACCGGCAGGCCGGTCTCGCGCAACGCGCGCGCCGTGCCACCGGTGGAGACGAGCTCGAAGCCAGCTCGCACGAGGCCGCTCGCGAACGCGACGAGGCCCATCTTGTCCGAGACGGACAACAACGCTCGACGCGGTGACGGCACCGCGTCGTCCGCTCGCTCGAGATCGACGACCACATGACGTCCATCCGCGCCGACGGCGAGGGCACCGGCGAGCGCGAGCGCCACGGCCCGCGGCAGAAGGCGGTGCTCAACGGCGCGGATCCGGGCGTGAAGGGTCTCCGCGTCGTCGCTGGGCAGGACCGCGACCGCTTCCTGCGAAATGATCGGGCCGCCGTCGAGCGTGGCGTCGACGAGATGGACAGTGCAACCGGTCACGGCGACCCCGTGGGCCAGGGCGTCCACGACGGAGTGGGCGCCAGGGAAAGCCGGCAACAGCGACGGGTGGGTGTTGAGGATGCGTCCGGAGAACGAGGCCAACACGGCTGGGCCGACGATCCGCATGTAGCCGGCGAGGACGATGACGTCGGGAGCGACCGCGTCGAGCGTTGCCGCGAGCGCGGTGTCGTCACCGCCCGGGAAGAGCGCCGCCTCGATCCCTTGTTGAGCCGCCCAGTCGAGGGCCGGGCAGGCACGATCGGCGAAGACGAGGACAATCTGGCCGCCCAGCTCGCCACGATCGGCGGCCGCTGCCAGCGCCCGCAGGTTCGAACCTGTCCCCGACACGCCGACGGCGATCCGGCCGCTCACGCGGCACCGCCGAGGGGCGCCTCGACGTATCGTGCGCCGCCGGTTGCATCGGCCCCGACGACCTCACCGACGAGGGTCGCCTCCAGGCCGTGTCCCGCGAATCCCGCTATCGCCGCCGGCACGGCCTCCCGGGCCATAACGGCGATCATGCCGATCCCACCGTTGAACGTCGCACGCACCTCGTCATCGTCCATCCCGCCGAGGGCCCCGATCAGGCGCATGACCGACGGCATCGACCAACGCGATGGATCGATCCGTGCGCCCAATCCTTCAGGCAGCGCGCGCGGGACGTTGCCGGGCAGTCCGCCGCCGGTGATGTGAGCGAGGCCACGGAGGTCCCAACCGCGAGCGACCAGGTCTTCGCGAACCGCGAGCACGGCCCTCGCATAGATCCGGGTCGGGGTCAGCAGCACCGCGCCGAGCGTGGCCATCGACTCGTGCGCGGCCGCGGCGAGCGCGTCGTCCGTCGCCCGGTCCCCGAGCGTCCGGCGGAGACGGGCCTGGTACGGCTCGGCAAGGTCGAGGCCCCATTGCGCGATCAGCGCGCGAACCAGGGAATACCCGTTGGAGTGGAGACCGGACGAGGCGAGGCCCACGATGGCGTCGCCCACCCGGACCGCGGATCCGTCGATCGCCCGGGAGCGCTCCACGACCCCGATCGCCGTGCCCGCCAGGTCGAAGGCGTCGGCGGCCATCAGGCCCGGGTGCTCGGCGGTCTCGCCACCGACCAGCGCGCAACCGGCGTCGCGGCAGCCGGCTGCGACCCCGCGTACCAGCTCGGCCACGGACGCCGGGTCCAGCTCGCCAACCGCCACGTAGTCGAGGAAGGCGAGCGGTTCGGCACCGGTGCACACGACGTCGTCGACGCACATTGCCACCAGGTCGATCCCGATCGTGTCGAACCGGCCAACGCCGGCGGCGATCGCGGTCTTCGTGCCCACACCGTCGGTCGAGGCGATGAGCAGCGGTTCGCGATATCCGGCCGGGATCGCAAACGCGCCCCCGAACCCGCCAAGGCCCGCAAGCGCGCCGAGAGCCTCCGCTGGCCGGGTCGACTCGACATGGGCTCGGATCAGATCCACCGCTCGCGCTCCGGCGTCGACATCGACCCCGGCTGCAGCGTATCTGGACCGCGAGATCGGCGCGCGGTTGGTCATCGAACGGCCACGAAGCGCCGCTCGGGTGGCGCCCTCACGTCACTGCCACAGGCTCTTCGAGGATGAACTTGCGGCTGGCCGCGTCGTACGGGACCGGCTCCGGATAGTGGCCATCGAAGCAGGCGAAGCAGAAGCGCTCGTAGGGCAGCTCGAGCGCCGCCAGGACTCCCCGGATCGACAGGTAGCCCAGCGAGTCGGCCCCGATGAAGTCGCGGATCTCGGCCTCGCTGTGGGTTGCGGCGATCAGCTCCGTCTCGACCTGCGTGTCGATGCCGTAGAAGCAAGGATGGTAGATCGGCGGGGCGCTGATCCGAACATGGACCTCGGTCGCGCCCGCCCGGCGCAGGAGATCCACGATCCGCTTCGTCGTTGTGCCGCGCACGATCGAGTCATCGACGACGATCAACCGCTTGCCGGCGACGACCGCGGGCAGCGGATTGAGCTTGATCGTGACGCCCCGGTGGCGCAGGCCGGCCGACGGCTGGATGAAGGTCCGCCCGGCATAGCGATTGCGGTACATCCCCTCGCGATACGGGATGCCCGACGCCTCCGCGAATCCGGCCGCGGCCGGCGCGCCCGTATCGGGCACCGGCATGACGAGGTCCGCGGCCTCCGGGTGCTCGACGGCGAGCTGCATGCCCATCCGGCGGCGGACCTCGTACAGGTTGCGTCCTTCCATGTATGAATCCGGTCGGGCGAAGTAGATCAGCTCGAAGACGCACAGCGCGGGCGTCGCCGGAGCGAACCGGACCGAGCGCGGCGGCTTGCCGGGCTCCAGGACCACGAGCTCGCCCGGCTCCACGTCGCGGACGTATTCGGCCCCCACGATGTCGAGACCCGCTGTCTCCGACGAGAGGCACCAGCCCGTCGTGGCGTCATCGTCGCCCTGCCACAGCCCGTCATCCGGGCCACCAAGGGTCACTCGCGGCAATCGACCGAGGACCAGGGGCCGGAATCCGTATGGGTCGCGCACGCCGATCACGCGCCGCTCGTCGAGCACCACCAGGGTGTACGCGCCGCGGACTCGCGGCAGGACCCGCTGGAGTGCCTCCACCGTATCGGCGGCGGGCTCATCGGCGAGCAGCGCGGTGAGCAGCTCGGTGTCGGTCGAGGCGGGCAGGCGAGTCCGACCGCCCTGCAGCTGGCTGAGCAGGTCCCGAGTGTTGACGAGGTTGCCGTTGTGGCCGATGGCGAGCGCCCGCCGCGGCCCGAGGCGATAGGTTGGCTGGGCGTTCTCCCAGATCGTCGAGCCGGTCGTCGAATAGCGGCAGTGAGCGATCGCGAGCTGGCCCCGCAGGCTTGGCAAGCGGCGCTCGTCGAGGACAGAGCTGATCATCCCGAGATCCTTGTAGAGCATCAGCTGCTCGCCGTCGCTGACGGCCAGCCCGGCCGACTCCTGGCCGCGGTGCTGGAGAGCGAAGAGCCCGAGGGCGGCAATCGAGGCGGCGTCGGTCGGCTCGCCGCCAGGAAGGACCGCCCCGAAGACGCCGCACATCCTCTCAGCCCTCCCATCCGAGCGACCGGGCGAGCCCGTGCTCCCAGGCGTGACGCAGCTCGTTGATCGGGACCTCCAGCGCGTCGGCGCCCCGCCCTCCGCGCCCCTCGGCCGATCCGATCGCCGCAGCCGCCGCCGTATCAATGACCAGCCGATCGCCTCCGACCGAGCCGATCGGCTCCGCCGGTAGTCCGTGCTGGCGAGCCAGCAGGACGAGCGCAGCCGTATGGGCCGGAGCCGAGCTCACAATCAGACGCGAAGGGCTCTCGCCGAACAGGTCGACCGCCGGCGAACCGACGAGCGCGAGCCGAACTCGAGCGCCGAGGTCACCCCACATCGAACACTCGGCCAGGGCGACGGCGAGCCCACCGCCGGAGACGTCCTGGGCCGAGGCCGCGAGCCCACGAGCAATCGCCTCCCGGATGAACGCCTGGACGGCCACCTCACGCGCCAGGTCCAGGTTCGGTGGGTTGTCCTCCGCCGTCACGCCGGCAAGCGCCGCATAGGCGGACCCGGCAAGACCCGGCGTCGAGTCGCCGACCAGCACGATCGCGTCACCGGAATGGGCGAATGCCGGACCGGCGAGGGTCGCGACATCGTCGAGCAGGCCAACGACACCGATCTCCGGCGTCGGGGCGATCCTCCCGTCCGGCGATTCGTTGTAGAGCGAGACGTTGCCGCCGGTGACCGGCAGGCCCAGCGCACGGCACGCGTCGCCCAGCCCGCGGACCCCCTCGCTCAGCTGCCAGTACGCGTCCGGACGGGTCGGATCGCCGTAGTTGAGGCAGTTGGTCACGCCGAGCGGACGAGCGCCGGTGATGGAGACGTTTCTGGTCGCCTCGGCGACCGAGAGCGCCGCGCCCAACCACGGATCGATGGCGCCGACCGACTGATTCCCGTCGGTCGAGGCGACGAGCGCCTTGCGAGTCCCCTTCACCCGCAGGACGGCGGCGCCGCGCCCCGGCCCGGCCACTGTGTCTGTTCCCACCGTTGAGTCGTACTGCTGGTAGACCGCCCGGCGCGACGACAGGTTGGCCGACCCGAGCAGCGCCAGCAGGACGGC
>CAYLSK010000186.1:0-4250 GCA_964385975.1 uncultured Anaerolineaceae bacterium
CCGGTGATGGCCGACGTGGGCCAGCCGGTGATGGCCGAGGTGGGCCAGCCGGTGGCTGCGGGCCCGGAGGCTCGTGCCCGGCTCGAGGGCCTGATCGGTCGGGGCGGACGAGCCCGGGCCGAGCTCGCTGGTCGGCTCAGCGGCAGTGCCTCCCGGAGCGGCCGGGCGGGCCGGGCGGCCGCGCCACTGAGCGGTGGCCGCGAGGGCCAGCTGGTCGCCGACCGGATCGCCGCCCGAGTCCGGCGTGTCTACGGGCTGCATCGAACGCTGGCCGCGCCGTTGACCTCGGACGACGGCGTCGTGGGAGCCATCGTCCTGTCGCATCGGACCGGGGATACCTGGTCCGCGACCACACGGCGGTTGCTGGTCGGAGCCGCAGACGAAGCGTCCGCCGCCCTGGCCCGTGCCTACTCGCATCGTGACGCGGAGGCCCGCGCCTCAACCGACGCGCTGACCGGCCTCCCCAATCGGCGCTACTTCGACGAGTTCTGCGGCCTGCTCGCCCGGCGACGGCGGTCAGGGGACGCTGTGGGCGTGCTGATGGTCGACATCGATCGGTTCAAAGTGCTCAACGACACCTACGGCCACGCGATTGGTGACGAGGTCCTCCGGGCGGTCGGCGGGGCGATCGTGTCGGCCGTCCGCGAGGATGACGTGCCGGCCCGCTACGGCGGCGAGGAATTCGTGGTCCTGCTCCGCAACCCGGGTCCCGAGGTCGCGTTCGACGTCGGCGAACGCGTCCGCTCGGCGGTTGGGCAGCTGGACCTCCGGCGCTTCGGGGTCCCCAAGGTGAGCGTGTCGGTGGGGGTGGCGGTATCCGACGGGGCGGACCCGCCGATCGACGACCTCATCGTCCAGGCTGATCGGGCACTCTACCGTGCCAAGAAGGCGGGCCGGAACCGGGTCGTCGCCGGCTAATCCGGGCTAACGACTACCATCCGGCGGTGATCACCGACCAGGCCAGTCTGACCAACGGAGACCTCGCCCGGATCTTTCACGAGATCGGCGACATGCTCGAGCTCAAGGGCGAGCTCGTGTTCAAGACGGTCGCCTACCACCGGGCCGCCGACGCCATCGGGCGGAGCCCGGTCGACCTTGTCTCGGCCTACCGATCGGGGAACCCGCCACGCATTCCGGGGGTGGGCAAGGCGATCAGCGACAAGCTGGCCGAGCTGGCGACCACCGGCCGTCTCGCCTTCCACGAGCGGCTGCGCACCGAGATCCCGCCGCGTCTCGTCGAGATCCTCCAGATCCCGGGACTCGGGCCCAAGACGGTTCGGCAATTGCACCAGGAGCTCGCGATCGAATCGCTGGACGATCTCCGCCAGGCGGCCGAAGCCGGCCGGTTGCGGACCGTTCGCGGCATGTCGGCGCGGACGGAGGCGCTCGTCCTCGAGGGCCTGGCCCGCCTGGCGGACCGACCGCCGGAACGGATGCGCCTGGATCGAGCCGAGGAGCTCGTCAGCGCGCTCATCGACGCGCTGGCGTCGACGCCCGGCGTCACCTCGCTCGAACCCGCCGGGTCGTTCCGGCGCCGGCGCGAATCGATCGGCGACCTGGACCTGCTGGCCGAGACGAGCGACCCCAGCGGGCTCATGGCCGCGTTCACCTCCCTGCCGATGGTCGAAACGGCGATCAACAAGGGCCACGCCAAGTCCGCCATTCGGCTGATCCGCGGACCCCAGGTCGACCTGATGGCGATGGCGCCCGAGGCTGCCGGGACCTACCGAATCCACTTCACCGGGTCCAAGGAACACAACGTCCGGCTGCGGGCGATGGCCCGCGATCAGGGTTGGAGCCTGTCCGAGAAGGGGTTCCTGCGCATCGGTGAGGATGGCGAGCCGCTGGCCGGCGCCGCCGCCGAGCTCCGCACGTTCGCGACGGAAGAGGCCGCGTACGGGTTTCTCGGGTTGCCCTTCATCGACCCCGAGCTTCGTGAGAACCACGGCGAGATCGAGGCCGCCCTGGCCAGACGTCTACCCAGGCTCGTCTCGCTCGACGACCTGCGTGGCGACCTCCACAGCCACTCGGACTGGTCGGACGGACATCAGCCGATCGAGGCGATGGTCGAGGCGGTCAGGGCGCGTGGCCTTGCCTACCAGGTCCTGACTGACCATTCGCAGTCGCTCGGCATCGCGCGCGGGCTGACCCCGGCGCGAGTTGCCCAGCAGGCCCAGGTCGTCGCCGAGCTGAATGCACGGCTCGCCGCGGAGGAGGCGGCCGGCACGGCGCCAGCGGGTATGCCGGCCGAGGGCTTCCGCCTGCTCCACGGCTGCGAGCTGGAGATCCGCGCCGACGGCGCGCTCGACTTCGAGGACGATCTCCTGGCACGTTTCGATCTGGTCGTCGCCTCCGTCCACGTGGCTCGTCGCCAGACTCGCGCCGAGCTGACACGCCGAACCCTCAACGCCATTCGGAGCCCGCATGTGGACGTGATCGCCCACCCGTCGGGCCGCAAGATCGGCGAGCGCGATGACCTGGACCTCGACTGGGACCTGATCTACGCCGAGGCGGCGCGGACTGGCACCGCCCTCGAGATGAACGGTTCGCCGCCGCGCCTGGACCTTGCTGTGGAACGCGCCCGCCGCGCGGTTGAGATCGGCTGCCTCGTCGCGATCGACTCGGACGCCCACGACATCGGCGAGCTGGACTACCTCCGATGGGGCGTCAGCCAGGCGCGCCGGGCATGGATCGGCCCCGAATCTGTCATCAACACCCGCTCGCGGGCGGATTTGCTGGCCTGGGCCGCCGGCAAGCCAGGACGCGTCTGATGGATTCGCGAGCCATCGGCGCCCCGGACGACCGCCCGGGACAGCGCGATCTCGCGCTGGTCGCCGTCACCATCGTCGGGCTGTCGCGACTGGTCGAGCCGCCGCTGGTCTGGCTGGTCGCCGTGCTGCTCCTTGGCGCGGTCGTCCTCGGCGCCCTCCAGGTCCTCTCCGACGAGCTCGGACCGACCGAGGCCGGCGCCGGCGTCGCGATCGAAGCGTTGATCCTCCCCGCGGTCGCCGCGGTGGCCTGCGTTGGTGCGATCCGGCTCGTGCCGTTCGGGCTGTGGCTGGTGCCGGCCCTCGGGATCACCTGGTTGCTGGTTCGTCGGACGCTTGCCCTGGAGGCGCGGATCCATGGCGCCTCGAGCGGATTGAGCGCGGACGACAGGACGGCCCTGTTGGTCACGATCCTGCTGATCAGCTTCATTGGATTCACCGGTGTCGCGGCGATGGTGCCCGGCGGCCTGGTGCAGCGAACCGAAGGCCCGGGCCCGCTGCCGGAGGCCAACCTGCTGATCCTGGCGGTCGGCGACGGAATCATCGCCGGGCTCCTCGGCTATCGGGCGGTCGCGCTGCGGCTCTCGAGCCTGGTGGATGCGCTCTGGTCGGCGTGCATGTATGCGGCCGCGATCGCGATTGGGGCGGCGGCCCTCCGCGCGATGGAGATCCCGCGACTGGTGGGACCGGCCCTGCTGACCCTGGCGGTCTACCTCTGGGACGCGTTGACCGGCACGGCCCCGGCCCGCCGCCGCGAATTGCGCTGGATCTGGCAGACCGGGCTGCTGGCCGCGCTTGGCATCGTGGTCGCGGTCTGGAACCTCCTCTTGCGCTCGTGAGGGGAGTCCCTGGCCCGATCAGGCCGCAACAGGCTGCGCGCAGGCAGCCTCGGAGGCGATGATCCGCGAGTGGATCAAGGTCACGCTGTTCGAGCGTGGCGGCCCCGACGGTCTGCCTGAAACGCCGGGCCGCCGAGCGTGGAGCCTGCCCAAATGATGCGCCGCTGCATCACGCTCCCGTATCGAGCAACGCGGGGCCACGGGCGGGGCGGGGGACGCGGGTCGTTGCAGGTCGGCCCTGGTCGTTGATGGTCGTTTGACGCCTCGCCCGGAGCGTGCTAAAAGCGATACTCGCGCAGTGGCCCGCGTAGCCGCACGCCCAGCTCCAGTTCCGCTCCGAACTTCGCCACGCCCCGAAAGGACGACCGCCTCGTGACGTTCCCCGATATCGAAAGCACCGCCCAGAGCCCCGTCAATCTGACCCGCCAGAAGCGGCAGCTGGCGGACCAGGCGATCGCCCAGGCGTCGGCCGCCAAGTGGTCAGATGCGGCAGCAACCAACCGCAAGCTGCTCGAGCTGGGCCCGGACGCCGAGTCGGAGAACCGGCTGGCCAAGTCGCTCTGGGAGCTGGGCGAGCTGCGTGCCGCCCGTGAGCACTATCAGACCGCGCTGGCGCTCGATCCCACCAACCGGATCGCCGAGC
>CAYLSK010000186.1:4271-4936 GCA_964385975.1 uncultured Anaerolineaceae bacterium
TCGGCTCAAGGTTCTCCTCGTCGCCGCCGGCGAGAAGACCGTTCCGGCCCAGGAAGGCAGCAAGGCGCCGGTCAGCATCTTCGTGGAGGAGACCGGCAAAACCGGCTTCGCCTTCCTGACCGATCTCCCCGACCCGCGCCAGCTGGCCCAGGTCAACCCGGGCGATGCCGTCGAGCTCACCCCCGAAGGCAACCGGCTGATCGCCCACAGCAACGGGGTCCGGATCGGCGTCGTCGAGCCGCGTGTGGCGGCTCGCCTGCTCAAGCTGATCGCCGACGGCAACAAGTACGCGGCCGGCGTGACGTCGCTCGGGGACAAGGACGTCCGGATCATCCTGCGCGAGATCTTCCAGGACCCGACCAACTACGGGAAGGTGAGCTTCCCCACCGCGGCCAAGTCCACCGACCTGCGCCCGTATACCAAGGGCACCCTGGTTCGCGAAGAGATGGAGCTCGAGGACGACCTGGAGGACGACGAGGAGGACGAGGAGATCGAGGACCTCGATCGCGTCCTGCCGCCCGATTCGACGACGGACGAGGCATTCGAAGACGAGCCCGACGAGCTCGACGAGCCGTAGTCGCCGACCGTAGTCGCCGACCCCAGTTGACGAACCGCAGTCGACGAACCGCCTTGATGCGGCGTGCCGGCTACTCCCCGCGCGGCCG
>CAYLSK010000187.1:0-4913 GCA_964385975.1 uncultured Anaerolineaceae bacterium
TCTTCCGGGCCGTCTATGCCGACGTCGTCGTCGGCCATCCGGCCGAACGGCCACCCTACGCGACGTTCGCCGACGGCCACGACGAGATGCTGGTCGGAGACGCCGTCGGCGAGAGCGCCCGCCAAGGTCGCTGGATCGACGTCGCCCGAGCGCCGGCAGGGGTCGGCGCCAACGAAGTCCTGGAGGCGACCCGATGAAGCTCGGGCTGTTGACCGCCCCCTTTCCCGAAACGCCGTTGATGGAGGTCGCCGAGTGGACCGCCACCAACGGCTTCGAGAGCCTGGAGATCGCCTGCTGGCCGCGAACGAGCGCTCCGACCCGGCGCTATGCGGGAACCAGCCACATCGAGGTCGCCAACCTGTCGGCCGGTCAGGCCCGTGAGATCGTCGATGAGATCGCGACCAAAGGCCTGTCGATCTCCGGCCTTGGCTACTACCCGAACCCGCTCCATCCTGACCCATCCCACCGGGAGACGGTCATCGGTCACCTCAGGCACGTCATCATCGCCGCCGAGCGCATGGGCGTGCCGTTCGTGAATACGTTCATGGGCGCCGACGCCGCCAGGACCCAGGATCAGAATTGGGACGAGGCCCTCAGGGTCTGGCCGGACATCGTGGCGTTCGCGCAGGACCATGGCGTCAAGATCACCATCGAGAACTGCCCGATGCTGTTCTCCAACGACGAGTGGCCAGGCGGGCACAACCTCGCGACGACGCCGCGGATCTGGCGCCGCATCCTGGAGACCTGGGGCGGCACGATCGGCCTCAACTTCGACCCGTCGCACCTGATCCTCCAGATGATCGACATTCCGAGGTTCATCCGCGAGTTCGGGCCGCACATCCTGCACGTGCAGGCCAAGGACCTGACGATCGATCGCGAGGGCTTGTACGAACGCGGCGTCTTCTCGCTCGGGATAGGCTGGCAGGTGCCCCGGCTGCCCGGTCTCGGCGATGTCGACTGGGGCGTCCTGTTCGCCGCCCTGTACCGCGCCGGCTATGACGGCGACGTGATCATTGAGCACGAGGACCGCGACTTTGAGAAGACCGACGAGCTGGTCAAACGAGGATTCCTGTTGGCTCGCGACGTTCTCCGGCCATATGTGAAATGAGCGTCATGTCCTTCTCCATCGAAACGCTGACTGAGCGCGATATTGCGAAAACCATCGACCACTCGCTGCTGCGGCCCGAGCTCGACGACCGGTTTGTCGAGGACGGCTGCCGGATCGCCGCCGAGTACGATGTAGCCTCGGTCTGCGTTCGACCGGCCGACGTCAGGCGTGCTCGCGCGATCCTTGAGGGGACCGACGTCGCCGTCGGGACCGTGATCGGCTTCCCGCACGGCAACCACCTGACCGCGACGAAGGTGTTCGAGGCGCGCCAGGCGCTCGCCGACGGAGCGACGGAGCTCGACATGGTCATCCAGATCGGGGCGCTCAAGTCCGGCCGCGACGCCGACGTCCAGGCCGACATCTCCGCCGTCGTGGAGGTCGCTCACGCCGCCGGAGCGATCGCCAAGGTCATCTTCGAGAACGCCTATCTCAGCGACGACGAGAAGATCCGGGCCTGCCACCTGTCCGAGGCCGCCGGCGCCGACTTCGTCAAGACCTCGACCGGGTTCGCGCCGAGCGGGGCAACCCACGACGACCTGCGCCTCATGCGCGCGAACACCTCGCCCTACGTCCAGGTCAAGGCGGCCGGCGGGGTGCGCACGCTCGACGCCCTGCTCGAGGTCATGGCCCTCGGCACGACTCGGATCGGCGCGACGGCAACCAAGGCGATCATCGACGACTTCCGGGCCCGCAAGGCCGGACAGCCCGCGGCAGCCGGGCAACCCGCCGGCCCCGGCGGCGGCTACTGATCGTGTGCCGCTGATGGCTGCTCCCGCGACCGTGCCGGCACTCGCCTGGATCGCCGCTGCCGGCGACGTGCTCCAGCGCATCGCCGAGACGCAGCCAGGCCCGATCGAGGAGGCCAGCGCCTGGTGCGCCGAGGCGATCGCCGGCGACGGCTTGGTCCACCTCTTCGGGACCGGGCATTCGCGAATCCCGGTCGAGGAGATGTTCCCCCGCTACGGCTCGTACCCGGGCTTCAATCCGATCGTGGAGCTGTCGATGACCTTCCACACGCAGGTCGTCGGCGCGAACGGACAGCGCCAGGCGATGTTCATCGAGCGCGTCCCTGGCCTCGCCGAGGTGATTCTGTCGAATTTCACGTTCGGCGCGAAGGACGTGATGATCGTCTTCTCGGCGAGCGGCCTGTCGGCTGTCGCGGTCGAGATGGCCCGCGGCGCCCGGCGGCGCGGGCTCAGGGTGATCGCCGTGACATCGGTCGAGCAGTCCATGTCCGAAACACCGGATCCGGCGGTTGGCAGCCGCTTGCTCGACGAAGCGGACCTCGTCATCGACCTGTGCACGCCGCACGCCGACGCCCTTGTCGCCATCGACGGCCTCGATACCCCGGTCGGTCCTGGCTCGACCGTGGCCGCCGTGGCCATCGTGAATTCCATCAAGGTGCGCACCGCTAAGCTGCTCGTCGAGCGCGGGGCGATGCCACCGGTCATCACCAGAGCCTCGGTCGTAGGCACCGATCGCTCTCGGGAACTCTTCGAGCATGCCTATCGAGAGCACGCGCGGAGGATCGCTCGTGCCATCACCCGGGAGGAGTGATGGCCGCGGGTTTCACGCGCAGGAGGTGCGAGCAATAGATCGCATCGATCGGGCTCCCTGTAAGGAGCAGTCAGTTTCGTCGACGCGACCAGATCGGCGCGTCGTTCGTCAGAGGAGGAGAACGAATGATCAAGGCATCGACTCGCACACGGTTACTGGTCGGCCTGGCGGCCATCGCTGTCGTCGCGGCCGCTTGCTCCAGCTCGGGTGCGACGACCGCACCCAGCGCCGAAGCGTCCGCTGCGCCCGCCTCCGCTGCGCCCGCCTCCGCTGCGCCCGCCTCCGCTGCGCCTGCCTCCGCTGCCGCCAAGACCTACAAGATTGGGTACTCGAATGGCGGCGGCGTCGGTAACGGCTTCCGCGAGGAGCAGTTGTGCACCGCCAGGGCAGAGGCTCTCGCGTCGGGGCAAGTCTCAGAGCTCACTGTCATCAGCCGGAACACGGACGCGGCAGGTCAGCTCCAGGACATCCGCGACCTGATCGCCAAGGGCGTTGACGCGATCGTCTTCAACCCGAACGACCCCGCGGCCCTCAACCCGGCCCTCGTGGAAGCCCAAGCTGCCGGCATCAAGACCGTCGCGGTCGATGCCTACGTCACCGACCCGAACACCTACAACCTGTACAACAACCAGGTGAAGTACGCGGAGCTCGGCGCCAAGTGGCTGTTCGACCAGCTCAACGGCACCGGCACCGTCTACTACATGCGTGGCCTCGCCGGGCACCCGGCCGACTCCGATCGTGACATCGGGTTCAAGAACGTGCTCAAGGACTATCCGAACATCAAGGTCGTCCCGAATGCGGACGGCGTGGCCACCGGGTGGGACCCAGCGACCACCACCACGCTAATCAACGACTTCCTCGCCAGCGGCCAGTACGACAACATCCAGGGCATCTGGACGTCCGGCATGGACTCGATCGTGGTCGACGCCATCAAGGCCGCCAACAAGCCGGAGGTGCCGATCGTCGGCGCCGACCTCGGGGCGTTCGTCGCCCAGCTCCTCGATTCCACGGGCTTCCCCGCCCTGAAGGGCGTGGCCGTCACCAACACCGCCGCCGTCGGCGGCGCGGGCGTCGCGCTGGCGCTCAAGCTGCTGAATGGCGAGACCGTCGCGACTGATCCGTCGGCAAGCCAGCCGAATACCGTCCTCCTGAAGCCCGTGGCGGTCGATAACCTGAGCGACGCCGGCAAGTCCGAGCTGAAGTCGTGGCAGGTCAGCGGGCTCAACCCGAACTGGCCGCTCGGCCTGAAGATCCAGGACTGGACCACGTACACCGGTGAACAGGCCGTCGCTTGCAAGGGCCCCGGCGAGTAACCCACCCTAACCAACCAGACCTGTTGGGGGGATGCCGGCTCCGCCGGCATCCCCCTCCTCACACCCGTCCACTCCACGGGGACCGATGACCGTCACCGCCACCGACCTCCTGCTCGAGGCGACGGGCGTCTCGAAGACCTACGGCGCCGTCATCGCGCTGCGCTCGGCGTCGCTGGCCGTTCGACCGGGGGAGGTCCATGCACTCATGGGCGCCAACGGCGCCGGCAAGAGCACCCTCGTCAAGATCCTGACGGGCGCGGTCCGCCCGGATGGCGGCACGATCGCCGTGCGCGGCAGGGAGCGCACCGCCCATTCGCCGGCCGAGGCGCGTCGCGGCGGCATCGTCTCCGTCTACCAGGAGCCGGCACTCATCCCCGACCTCGACATCCGGTCCAACCTGCGCCTGACGGAGACGCCGATCGATGCCTTCCGCCACTGGGTCGGCGAGCTGGGCCTCGGCGACCTCGATCTGTCGAGCCTGGCGCGGCGGGTGCCGCTGGCCTCGCTCCGGATCATCGACCTCGCCCGCGCCCTCGCCATCGAGCCGGACCTGCTCATGCTCGACGAGATGACCGCGGCCCTGCCCGCGAACCTGACCGAGCGAGTCCTCGATGTGGTTGGCCGCCAACGGGGCGGCGACCGCTCCGTGATCTTCATCTCGCACCGGATGATCGAGATCGCCGCCGTCTGCGACCGGGCGACCGTGCTGCGCGAGGGCGAGACCGTCGGAGTCGTCGACGTGACCGAGGGCTCCGAGGAACGCATCGTCGAGCTCATGCTTGGCCAGATCGTGAAGGACATGGCGGGCGTCGGCGGGCGGACAGCACGCGCGGCGCGGGCATCGGATGTGAAGGCCCGCCTGACGGCCCGCGCCCTCAGCTCGGGCACGAAGCTGCAGGACGTCAGGCGGGCCTTCACATCCGATGCCCGCGCCG
>CAYLSK010000188.1:0-4869 GCA_964385975.1 uncultured Anaerolineaceae bacterium
AGGAAGGGAGTCGAATGGACATTGCCCTCGTCCATGGTTCGTATCACGGAGCCTGGTGCTGGGATTTCCTGAGACCCGAGCTCGAGCGTTTTGGGCACCGCGTGATCACGATGGATCTGCCGATCTCCGACCCAGCCCTCGGCGCGGCGGACTACGCCCAGGCGATCGACGACGCGCTCGATCCTGACAGCGAACCGGTCCTCGTCGGTCATTCGATGGCCGGCCTCGTCATCCCGCTCGTGGCCGCCCGGAGGCCCATCCGTCGGCTCGTCTTCCTGGCAGCGTTCCTGGCCTCTCCCGGCAAGAGCGCCATGGATCAGCGAGCGACTGAAGCCATTGACGGCCGCGTTCCTCCCAAGAGCGCGGAATGGACCGACCTCGGTGACGACGTCTGGATGGTGGGGCCGAAGACCGCCACCGAGCTCTTCTTTCACGACGCGACCCCCGCGGTCGCACGTTGGGCAACGCTGCGCACACGCCCACAGTCGTACCGCGTGATGAACGAGACCACCCCGTTGACCTCTTGGCCGGATGTAGAGAGCCGGTCGATCGTCTGCCGTGACGACCGGGCGCTCAATCCGGAGTGGGTCCGCTCCGCTGCGCGCGAGCGCCTTGGGGTGGAGGCCATCGAGATTGGCGGCGGTCACTCGCCTTTCCTGACCCGCCCGGCCGAGCTCGCCCGGGTGCTGCACTCGCTGACCTGACGCGCCTCGCAGCTGCGTCGCGGGAGGTTCGCCTCGCGGGACGTCAGGCGGTCAGAACGCCCGCCTCAACATGAGCAGGCCAAGGACGACGATCACGAAGCCAGCCAGGAGGTAGGCCGGCGGCATCGTCGAGAGCGTGTGCACCCCGTTGGTGACGAACTGCCCGACCGAGGCTCCCACATCAATCGACTGCCCGGCGGGATGCGCCCCGCCGCCGACGTGTCCCGCGACCTGGCCAACGCCGTTGCCGTACTCGACCATGCGCGGATCATCTCACGCGTCCGCAAGGGCCGCGATCCATGGGTATCAACGGTCGCTACCCAAAAGTCTTGCGCACGACCGGAATTCGGGTCGTACCGGACGCGGCATTCGGGTGGTGCCATTGGTCTCCACCGAGCGACGCCATGGAACCGGGCCCGGCCGGGCCACGGTCGGGCCGGTCTACGTGGCGGATGAGAGGAGCGCGATCTGATGACCCTGAGCTTGATCCGCCTTGCGCGCCGAGCTGTCGGTCTCGTCTGGATCGCGCTCTTCGCACTCCTCCTCGGCTTTTCTCTGTTCACCCACATCGCACCGTTCACCGGCCGCCAGCTGTTCATCATCGGCGGCGGCTCGATGGAGCCCTCGATCCCGCTCGGCTCGCTGGTGGTCGTCACCCCGACAAACACCATGACGGTCGCAGTCGGCGACGTCGTCACGATCCGCGCTGATACCGGAGTCGTCGTCACCCACCGGGTCAATCGAGTCGTCGACTTGCCCGAAGGTCGCTTCTTCGAGATGAAGGGCGACGCCAACCGAACCCCGGACGGTGGCCTCGTGCCAGCTCGCGCGATCGTCGGAGCGGCCCAGCAGTACATGCCGTATGCCGGGTACGCCCAGCAGTTCCTGTCCGGCGTCCCGGGCTGGTCGCGGCCCTGTCGTTCCTCGTGGCGCTCCTCCTTGCCTACCTGCTCCTCGATATGCTCGAGCGGCCTGCCCGTGTGATTCGGACGCAGGCTCGGGAGCCGATCGGGCCATGACCCCACGGACGGCGGCTTACGGCATTCACGACCACCACGTTGTCATTCGGCGCCAGCGGGCAGGCCGCGGTCCGATGACCGCCCAGTAGCGACGGCGCGCCGCGATCCGGATCCGGATCGACGTACGAAGGCGGGCCTTGATGGAACGATCAAGGAGGGCTTCGCGAACCGCGAGGCGTTCTTCCGCGAGACGGTCGATAAGCTCGGCGGCACGACCGAATTTGCCTACTGGGCGTACGGTGCGGACGACATCTTCGTCGTCGTCGATTTTCCAAAGGCCGAGGCCGCGGGAGGCCTGGCGCTTGCACTCGCATCCACCGGGTCCTTCGGAGTCACCACGACGGTCCTGCTGACCGCAAAGGACATGGACGCCGCGGCGGTGGCGATGCCGAAATACCGAGCCCCGGGAACCTGAAGCACGGCCACAGCTATGGCTTAGGCGTCGCGCCCTGCGCCTGACGTTGGCGTCGCGCTACCCTCCAGGAGTGAGAATCCACGGCGCTCCGGTGGCAGGGCTGACGAATTGGGCGGGCAATCACGCCTACATCGCCGCACGGATCCATGAGCCTGCGTCGATCGAGGAGCTCCAGGAGATCGTCCGGAACAGTCGGTCGCTGAGAGTGCTCGGTTCTCGTCACTCCTTCAACGACGTCGCCGACACCACGGGCGATCTCCTCTCATTGCGCCGGATGCCTCGACGCTTCGATCTGGACCGTTTGGCCGGGAAGGTCACGGTGGACGGGGGAGTCCGCTACGGGGAGCTGTGCGGGCCGCTCGACGCCGCCGGGTTCGCCCTGCACAACCTGGCCTCGCTGCCGCACATCTCGGTGGCGGGTGCCTGTGCGACCGCGACCCATGGCTCGGGCGACCAGAGCGGAAACCTGGCAACGGCCGTCTCGGCGGTGGAGGTGGTGACCGCGGAGGGCGAGATCACCGTCTTTGCTCGCGATCGCGAGCCCGACGCCTTCGACGGCGCCGTGGTATCGCTCGGGGGCCTCGGCGTGGTCACGTCGCTCACGCTCGAGCTCCAGCCGACGTTCCGGATGCGACAGGACCTCTACGAGGACCTTCCGCTGACCCGGGTCGTGGACCACTTCGACGAGATCACCTCGAGCGCGGACAGCGTCAGTCTGTTCACCGAATGGCGCGGCCCCGTGTTCGAACAGGTCTGGCTCAAGCGCCGGGTCCCCGACGGTGACCGCTTCGAACCGTCACCCGACCTGTTCGGCGCGACCCGCGCGACGGTCCCGATCCACCCGATCCGTCGGATGCCAGCCGACGCCTGCACGGAGCAGCTGGGTGTCCCAGGTCCATGGCACGAGCGAATGCCACATTTCCGGATGGACCACACGCCGAGCAGCGGTGCCGAGCTCCAGTCCGAATACTTGATCCCGCGGCGTCATGCGGTCGACGCGCTCCTGGCGATCGATGGCGTCCGCGACCGGTTCTCGGCGCTGCTCCAGGTTTCCGAGGTGCGGACGATCGCACCCGATGAGCTGTGGATGAGCACGGCCTTCGGTCGGGCCTCGGTCGCGATCCACTTCACGTGGCAGCCCGGGTGGGAGGCTGTTCGTCGGGTCCTTCCGACCATCGAGGCCGCCCTGGCACCGTTCGAGCCTCGTCCGCACTGGGGCAAGCTGTTCACGATGCCGCCCGATGCCGTTCGGTCGTCCTACAAGCGGCTGCCGCAGTTCGCCGCGCTCCTCGAGCGGCACGACCCTTCCGGGAAGTTCCGGAACGCGTTCCTGAGTCGCCACATCTTCGATGGTGGCTCGAGGTCCGATCCAAGGTGACCGATGAGCTCTGCTTCGCCTCCGCGAGCTGGCTGGCGGAAGCCGTGCGGACCCGGAAAATCTCGTCGCTCGCAGTCGTCGACGCCTGTCTCGCCCGCATCGAGCAGGTCAATCCAAGCCTCAACGCCGTCGTCCACCTGACCGGCGACGCGCGGAGGCGCGCCCGACAGGCGGACAAGGATCTCGCGCAAGGGGTTATTCGCGGCTCGCTGCACGGCATCCCGTTCACGATCAAGGACTCGCTCGACACGGCGGGCGTCGTCACGACTGCCGGAACCGTCGGCTGGCGAGAACGCATTCCGACGCGCGATGCCACGGTCGTCGCTCGACTCAAGGCCGCAGGCGGGATCCTGCTCGGCAAGACGAACACGCCGGAGTTCACCTGGTCGGACGAGACCGACAATGACGTCTACGGGCGCACCTCGAATCCGTACGACCTCAGCCGGACGCCTGGTGGCAGCAGCGGGGGCGCGGCCGCGATCGTGGCCGCCGGCGGCTCGCCGTTCGACGTCGGTAGTGACACCGGCGACAGCATCCGGCAGCCGGCACACGTATGCGGCATCGCCGGCCTTAAGCCGACAAGCGGTCGCATTCCGCGAACGGGCCATTGGCCTGGATACCAGGGCCTGTTCCAGTCCTTCACGCAGCTCGGCCCGATGGCGCGCCGCGTCGAGGACCTCGAGCTCCTGCTGCCGATCCTGGCCGGCCCGGACGGGGAGGACCCGCACATCATGCCTGTCCCGCTCGGCGACCCGTCGGTCGTCGCCGTCGAGGAGCTCAGAGTCGTCGCGTTCACCGACAACGGGATACGGACGCCGACTCCAGAGACCGTCGCGACCGTGGAGGCAGCCGCTCGTGCGTTGCAGGCGACAGGAGCCCGTGTCGAGGAGAGGGTCCCGCCCGGTCTCGACGAGGCGTGGGGGGCGTGGGACGGGTTGATCCGAGCCGACGGGTTCGCGTGGCTCCACAGGCTGATCGAGGCGGCCGGCACCCCCGGATGGGGATCCTATGCGACCCGCGATTGGATCTCGCCTGGCGCTCCGATGCCAGGCGACAAAGTGACGGAACTGATCGAGCGCGCAGACGCGATCCGCGCTCGGCTGCTGCGCTGGGTCCAGGACGTCGACCTGATCGTCTGCCCGGCGATGCCCCAGCCGGCGATCCACCATGGCGAGAGCTCAGCGCCGTGGTTCGGCGACACGTACAGCGACGTCCACAATCTGACTGGCTGGCCCGCGGTCGTCGTGCGCGCCGGAACGTCAGCCGAGGGCCTGCCGATCGGCGTGCAGCTCCTCGCGCCGCCCTGGCGCGAGGACGTGGCGCTGGCCGGTGCTCGAGTCGTCGAGGCAGCCT
>CAYLSK010000189.1:0-4827 GCA_964385975.1 uncultured Anaerolineaceae bacterium
CTGCCCCCCCGCCCAATCTGCCCCACCCGCCCCACCCGCCACGCGCGCCCCACCCGCCACGCCCTCCCCACCCACGCCACGCCCACCCCACCCGCCCGCCCCACCTGCCACGCTCCAAACCGGCCCGATGGGCCGCTCCTGCTATCGTGCGGCGGTGGCTGTCAACGTCCTCGCACCGGCGCGCGGCGCATCGACCTCCGAGCCGGGGCCGATCGCCGCGACGTGGCTCGGCCGGATCGGCTACCACGAGGCCCTCGCCCTCCAAAAACGACTGGTGGGCGACCGCGCAGCCGATCGGATCGGCGACCAGCTGCTGTTGCTCGAGCATCCGCCGGTCCTGACCCTCGGCCGCAACGCCGACCCAGCCCATATCCTCGCGTCGCCCGAGGCGCTGCGCGCCCGCAGGATCGAGGTGGTCCAGGTCGAACGCGGTGGCGAGGTCACCTACCACGGCCCGGGCCAGCTGGTCGCTTACCCCATCCTCGCCCTCTCTCGCCGCGGCCTCATGATCCGGCCGCTGGTTCGGGCCCTTGAGGCCGCCCTCATCGCGACCTGCGCCACACTCGGTGTGGCCGCAGCCCGACGCGACGGCCACCCCGGCTGCTGGTGCGATCCCGATGGTGCCAGCCCACGCAAGATCGGTGCTCTCGGCCTGCGCGTCGAGCGCGGCATCACCTACCACGGGATCGCCCTCAACGTGACCGTCGACCTGGCGGATTTCGAGCTCATCGACCCGTGCGGCATGCCGGGTGTCACATCGACCTCGGTCGCCGCGGAGCGCGGGGACCGCGCCGCGCCGCCTTCGACGGACTCCGTCGAGCGAGCCGCCGCCATCTTCGCCCACGCCGTCGCGGACGAGCTGGGCGCACCGCTCGACGGGATCTGACCGGGTGGCCGCCGGTCTCTTCGAGCTTCGAAAGGATCCGATCACCGGCTGGTGGGTCGCCACGGTGGTCGACCGAGCCTTCCACCGCGACCGGTTCGCGCGCGCCGCCGAACCCGTCGACGATCAGGCCGAGGGCTGCGCCAACTGTTCGATCCCGGAGGGCGATGGCGTCCGGATCCGAATGCTCAAGGACTTCGCCTTCCACGTCGTCGGGACCGGCGAGGACGCGCGCGAGCTCGACCGCTCGATCGCCCAGGTCCCACTCTCACAGGCCAGGACCACCGGCAGCTGGCGAACGATTGTCGCGCCTCCGGGCGAGCATAGGCCGCTCCATGCGGTTGGCAACGACTTGATCGAGGCCTTGGTCGGCCGCGCGCGCGACGCCCTCGCCGATGCCCGGGTTTCCGGCCAGACGGACTATCTCCAGGTCGTCCAGAACTGGGGCGCCCAGGCGGGCGCGCGGACCAACCACCTCTGCCTCGATCTCTACGACCTGCCCCAGATCCCCCATCGGATCGCCGAGGAGATGGGCGGCGCCGCCCGGTTCGTGATCCGGGAAGGGGAGTGCCCCTTCTGCCGGCTCGTCCGGGAGGCTTCGCTGGAACCCGACCGGCTCGTCTGGGACGACGGGTCGAGCATCGCCATCGCACCGTACGCATCACGCTCGCCGTTCGAGATCTGGATCGTGCCGCGCCGCCACGACGCCGATTTTGGTCGTGCGACCGCCGCCGACGTCGCCGCCACCGCCGAAGCGCTTCGCCAGGTCCTGTCGCGGCTCGCGACGAGCTTGGATGGCCCGCCGTACAACCTGGTCCTCCACAGCGCGCCGCTCCGAGAGCAGATCGATGCAACCTATCACTGGCACTGGGAGATCCATCCCAGGCTGCGCGAGATCGCCGGCCTGGAGCTGGGCACCGGACTGCCCGTCAACCCGGTATCGCCAGAGGATGCGGTCGAGGAGCTCCTTGGTCGAGCGGAGCTGACTGGGGGCGGCACGGGTTGACGGGCCGCGCGCCCGCCGGGCGTCACACTCGGATGATGTCCCTCGTCATTGGGCCGACGAGCGCGCGCCGCCCAATGACCGCGCTTCGTGGTTCCTTCTGCTCGGAGCATTTGTGGTCGTCGATCTCCCCCTCGCCGACACTCGCGATCCCTTCGGCCGCCCCATCCGCACCCGACCGCGAGGTGCCGCCATGAGCGGCGCGTGGGATCGCGACGAGGCGTCGGCCTTTGTCGAGACCCTCTTCGGCAAGCATCACACCGAGATCTACGCCTACCTGCTGCGGATGCTGCGTGAGCCCGAGCTGGCCGCCGACCTGACCCAGGACGCGTTCATCAAGGCGTATCGGAACTACGACACGCTCGAGAAGCCAGAGAACGCCCGGGCATGGCTCTACCAGATCGCTCACCGTGTGGCGCTCGACGAGATCCGCCGACGCAAGATCATCCGGTTCTTCCCATGGACCGGCGAGTCGCCGGGGTCCGCCCCGTCGGCCGAGCATCTGGTCATGGAGGCGCACTTCTCGAGCGACATGCAGCGCGCCCTGGCCCGGATCCCCGAGCGTCAGAGGGCGGCGTTGCTCCTGGCCGAGCTCCACGACCTCACGGGCCTCGAGCTGGCGGCGGCCCTTGGCGTCAGTCACGTCGCCGCTCGGGCGCTCCTGACCCGTGCCCGCGAGAGTCTGCGCCAGGCCCTGGCCGCCGAACGCAGCGAGGCACTTGACCCGGGTCACGCCGCGCCACGCGAGGGCTCACGGTGAGCCGGCTCGGTCGTGTCGGGCGTCGAGCGGACCACTGGGCGTCGCCGCACGAACGAGCTCGGGTCCGCGCCGCCGAGCGACTCGACGAACCGCTCAAGCCAAGCGAGGCGGTCTGGCTCGATGACCACCTGGCGGAATGCCCCGCCTGTCTGGCGATCGCCGACGCCTACGCAGCCGACCGTCTCGAGCTGCGCCGGCTGCGCGACGCCATCCCGGAGCCACCCCGGGATCTCTGGGCTCGAACCGCCGCCGGGATCGAACGCGAAGCAGCGGCTCGCGGGCAAAGTCGACGATCGGCTGGACCGGGTCCGGCGCGCTCGCGGCCGGCGATCGGGGCCCTCTCCGGACTCGCCGTCGTGGCCGTCGTCCTCGTCGCGTCCGCGCTGTCGGGCGGGTTCCTCGGCAACTTCGGTGTCGCGCTCGCCTCGAGTCATCCAGGGCAGAGCCAGACCGCGAGCCTGCGGGCTGCGCCGACTGCCATCGCGGTCGGGGCCGGCCAGGTTCGCTGGCTCGGCGTCCGTGACGACGGGACATTCGCCTACAACGTGGCCAACATCGACGCCGTCTGCCCACTCGATCGGCAGCCCGACTGCGCCCCATTTGCCGACGGCCACGCCAGGCGAGTGACGCTCAGCGCGACCCCGAAGTTCGTCTTCCTATCGCCGGTCGACGACCAGGCCGTGGTGGTCGGCACCGACGCCACGGGTGCCGACGCGATCATCGTGGTCACCCTGCCGACGCCAGAGGCTCCCGCGCCGACCGAGGCGGCCGCGACAGGCAGCCCGCCGCCAACCGCCTCCGCCGAGGCCATCGAGCCGACCGCCACGCCGACCGCCTCGCCATCGGAGAGCCCAACGGCGAGCGAGGCCGCAACCGAGGAGCCGCCACCCATCGAGAGCGCCAGCCCAGAGCCAACCGTCGGCACCGCCGTCGCGATCATCACCAACGTTACGATCGTCGGCCGCGGCGCCGGTTACTCGCCCGACGGAGCGTGGTTCGCGTTCAGTGCCCGTCCGGCCGACGGCTCGGCGGGTCCGGACATCTACGTCTGGCACGTCGGCGATCCGTTGGCCGTGCCGCTGACATCGGACCACGCGAGCGTCTTCGCCTCCTGGGTCGGGAACCAGCTGCTCGGCAGCCGGATCACCCCGGACCCGGCTGCCTCGCCCGACGCGAGCCCGCCCGTCGAGACGACCGCACCGCCCGAGCCGAGTCCCTCGCCCGTCGCCAGCCTGACCGTCGATACCTCGGCGTCGCCGGCACCCACGCCCGCCCCCGAATTCGTCGCCCAGACCTTCCTGATCGATCCATGGACGGACCTCGAGACGCCGATGCTCGGTGCCGACTGGCAACCCGTCGTAGACCCGACCGGCGTCTGGGTCGTGGCCTGGGAAGGGACCGTGCGCGTTGGTCCCGATGGCCTGGCCATGGTTCCAGCGACCGGCCGCCTCGTGATCCACGCCTTCCAGGCGCTCGCTGACCTGAATGCCAGCCCCGAGCCGACGGACCAGCCGACCGACCAGCCGACCGATCAACCGACCGACCAGCCGGCCCTGCCAACCGACCAGTCGCCGGCTCCCAGTGACGGCCCAGTGACCGAACCGCAGGTCGTGGCCGAAGGCCCGATCGCCGAATTCGATGCCCGCTGGGACGACACCGGGACGTGGCTGGCGATCTGGCTCACCGACGCCGTCGACCCGTCGATCGGGCGGCTCAGCCTCCTCCACATCGACCCCACGACCGGCCTGATCGACCGTCCATTGGGCGCGCCCCAGGATGTGCCCGCTCTCCCTGGCTTCTCGATCGGTGCCGGGCGCCTGGCATGGGCCACGCCGCCCGGCCAGGGTGGGGAAGGAAGCCGGATCCAGATCGTGGCCTGGACCGAAGACGAGGTGGGGGCGGTCGAAAGCGTTCCAGTCGAGGGCGCCATCGTCGTCCAGTAGCCCGGCTGGCCATTGAGGCCGATCGAGGCGTCGCCGTCTCCGCGCGCTCGCTCACGCACTTTGCAGTGCGCTCGCTCTCGTGCTCGACGGACTCCTTTCTCTCGACCGCACTGGCCAGCCGGAAATTGACCGCCAACCCGTCGACTGCGACATCGTCGTGCAGACGCTCGACATCCGTCGTATGGTCTGTCTCGTGCGGCCCAGCAGGTTGGTCGTAGGGTCGGTGCTCATCGCCGCC
>CAYLSK010000190.1:0-4801 GCA_964385975.1 uncultured Anaerolineaceae bacterium
GCAGAGACTTCTACCTCGACGTTGGATCGTTCGAGTCCCAGAGCACCGGTCGCTACTGAGCCGTCCACCCGCCATCGATCACCTGGGCTGCGCCGGTGATCATCGCGCCGGCATCTGAACAGAGGTAGCTGACGTACCGAGCGACCTCGGACGGCTCGATCAAGCGCTTGACGGCTGTCGGCTGCAACAACACGGTCTCGACCACCTCGTCCTCTGAGATCCCCATGTTGCGGGCTAGATCGGCGATCTGGCCGGTGACCAAGGGCGTCTCGACAGCTCCCGGGCACACGAGATTGGCGGTCACTCCGTGCGGTCCCGCCTCCAACGCGATCGTCCGGGTCAGGCCGAGCAGCCCATGTTTCGCCGAGACGTAGGCGGCCTTGAACGGTGACGCCACGAGCGCATGGACGGATCCGACGTTGATGATCCTCCCCCATCCCCGTTCGTACATCCCGGGGAGGACACCTCGGGTTAACAGGAATGGACCAGTGAGCATGGTCGCCAGCATCCGATCCCACTGGGCTTCGGGGAAGGCTTCGAGCGGTGCGATGTGCTGGAAACCGGCGTTATTGACAAGGATGTCCACCCGACCGCTTCGGCCGTGAACCTGGGCCAGCACGTCGCGACAGCCGTCGGCGGTAGATATGTCCGCCGCGATCTCCGCGATCCCGTCGACTGCGGGATCCCGCGTCGGCGCGAGATCAGCGACAACGACCTCCGCCCCGTCCGACGCCAGAGCCGCAGCGATGGCCGCGCCGATACCGCTCGTCCCGCCCGTGACGAGCGCGACCCGCCCAGACAGCTCGCCGCTCATGCGCGCCCCGTTCCCACGGGTTGGTCGCCGTATGCAGACCGTCCCCAGGTACTCACCGGCGAAGCTTCGCATATCGTTCCGCAGCTCGGACGGGCGGCCCCGTGCTGGAGCGAAAATGCAGGTTTGAACGTGCCGGTCAGGCGTTCGGGGGAAGGCGGCCCTCACGCGCGGGGGCGCGTGCTCAATTAGGCCCTGTGAGCCATCGGAACGGGCATCTTCTATGCCCGCTCGTTCACCACTCGGTACAGGCGCCAGCGGTCTGGAACGCCCTTCAGCTCGTGCTCGCCGGCGTCTTCGAACACGAGACCGCTTCCTGCGGTGAGATCTTTGACCGTCGATGACGCGAGCACCTCGGAGGCCGTGGCCAGGGCACCGATCCGGGCGCCGATGACGACGGCCAGACCGCCGGCCTTGCCGTCGATCGTTTCCACTTCGCCGGTGTGCACACCCGCCCGGATCTGTAGGTCGTGCACGCCCATAGCGTCGGACATCGCGCGCGCACACTTGACCGCGCGCGCGGGGCCGTCGAACGTGGCGAAGAATCCATCCCCTGCGGTGTCGACCTCAACCCCCCGATATCGGGCGAGCAGACTCCGGATGGTCGCGTGGTGACGCTCCACCACTTCGCGCCAACCGGTGTCGCCGAGCCCGCTGGCCTTCTCCGTGGAGCCCACGATGTCGGTGAAGAGCACGGTCGCGAGCACCCGATCGAGGGAGGCTTCCTCGGACCGAACCCCCTTGACGAACCGCTCGATCTCGTTCAAGACGCTGTCTTGATCGCCGAGAAACGGGATGTGTTCATCGCCGGGCAGCTCGACGTACTCAGCGCCGGGAATGTGCTCCGCGATGTAGCGGTGGGCTTGCGGCTCGTCCCCCCGGCGGTGAAGGATCAGCGTCGGCACGTGGATCGCGGACAGGATGTCTCGCACGTCCGTCTCCCACTCCATCCGCCAAGCCGCCACCGCGGCGCCCGGGCTCATCGCATGCCTGGCGTACGACGCGAAGAAGCGCAAGAGCTGGGCATCATCGCTCATCTGAGGGAACTCGCGGAGGAAGAACTCTTCCGTGCCCCAACTGCCCTCGATGGCTGCTGTCTGTTCTTCGAAATACTCGAATGTCCACCCCCAGGGCGTGTCAGGTCCCCTCTTCGCTGAGGGATAGGACCCATGGATCACGAGCGCCGCTGTTCGGTCCGGGTGGCTCGCGGCGAAGAGCATCGCGAGGGCCCCTGACTCTGACCCACCGTAGATGACCGCTCGCTCGGATCCGACGGCATCCAACACGACACGGATGTCATCCATGCGAGTCTCTGGGTCTGGAAGCCGGTCGATCGGCACCGCGTCGGACATCCCCATGCCTCGCCTATCGAACAGGATCAGCCGCGAGAACGAAGCGATCCGGCGGAGGAACCTCGCGTAGCGCGGCTGCTCCCATCGGTATTCGAGGTGCGTGAACCACGGCCCGATGTACACGAAGTCGACCGGGCCGTCGCCGAGGACCTGGTAGGCGATGTGGACATCGTCGACGGTCTTCGCATACCTCGTTTCCGGGGTGGTCATATGCCCACGGTTCTCCACGACCGCATCTTCGCGTTGGCGCTTCCAGCAGGCAAGTTGGACGCCGCCTTTGGGCGTGACGTCCAGCCGGGATGGTGTCGACGGCGCGCGCCGGGGCGCGTGTACAGTTTGGCCCCCTCAGGGGCGCCGGAGCGCGTGACAGTTTTAAGCACGTCACGAGGGAGAGCACTCGTGGATGGCGCATTCTGCGTCGACGGCGTAGCCTTCCGGTTGGCGTAGGAACAACATCCGTGTCACTGGAGCGGTCGATGCCTTCTTCCGACTCAAAGCGTCGCGAGGACGAGTCAAACGCGGACCCCGTCCGCAGCGAGTATGTGCTCACCAAGGACTGGGCCGGCGAGCACGAGCGACTGCGATTGCTCGAGGCAACGTTCGACCCCTTGAGCATGGATGCCATCCGCGCAGCGGGCATCAAGCGTGGATCGCGATGTCTGGAGATAGGGGCGGGTGCAGGCTCGATAGCCCGATGGTGCGCTGAACAGGCCGGCGATCCCTCCCTCGTTTGCGCAACCGACATGGACACGCGGCTGCTCACGGCTCTTAGCGCTGACGGCCTCACCGTTCTCCAACACGACGTGCTCGTCGACGACTTTCCGCCAGGCTCGTTCGACATCGTGCATGCGAGAGCTGTTCTCGAACACATCCCAGCTCGTGAGGACGCGATCGATCGGATCGTCGACTGGCTCACACCGGATGGCGCGCTCGTGCTGGTGGACTGCGTTTCCTTTCCGGTGTTCAGCAGTCCGAACGAGGTCTACCGAGACGCGATGCGCGCCTGGGTCGAGGTTCTCGCGATCACGGGAACCGACTACGACTGGGGACGTACTTTCCCGGAGCCATTGCGACGTCGCGGCTACCGCGACGTTGGTGCCGCCGCTACCTCGCCCGTCCTTCGCGGCGGCTCGCCAGTTGCTCGCTTCTGGAGCTTGACGCTCGAGTCCCTCCGGCACCGGATCGTCGAGGCCGGACTGCTATCCGAGGTCGCATTGGACGAAGCTCAACGGCTGCTCGCCGATCCTGAGTTCTGGGACTTCGCCCCCGCCTTCGTCGCCGCCTGGGGACGACGACCAGCGTAACGGGCTGCCGACCCGGGTGCGGAAGTGCAGGATTCTCGGTTCCAGTGGGGAGGCAGCCCTCGCGGGGGCGCGTGACAAGTTTCAGCATGTGTTCGGAAATGTCGCTTGGGGCGGTGGCCATGAAGGTGCGCTCGCGTCAAGATTCAGAGGATCAGCCAAGGGAGCAGTGTGCTGAGAGCCCGAAACGCAGACGTCGCAATCGTGGGCGCAGGAGTTATCGGCCTGTCCTGCGCGCACTTTCTTGCGCGACGGGGCCTGAAAGTCGTCGTCCTGGAGCGGAAGCTGCCGGGGTCTGGGAGCTCGACCAGAAACGGTGGTGGCATCCGGTCGCAGTGGGGGACGGCAACCAATGTCCGACTGTCGGTCCTCAGCGAGCCGTACTGGGCTGAGTTCGAGGATCGATTCGGCGTCGACCCCGGGCTGCGGCGGATCGGATACCTCTTCCTAGCTGCAGACGAGGACGGGCTTCAGACCTTGCGGAATCAGGTCGCGCTCCAGCACGAGTTCGGGATCCAGAGCGAGATCCTCGCAGCGGAGGACGTAACGGGGCGGTGGCCGATTCTCGCCGGTCTCGATGTCGTCGGCGCAAGCTTTTGCGCCAGTGACGGCTACCTGAACCAGCATCGCGCGATCCACGGATTCGCGCAGGCAGTCGAATCGGTTGGTGCCACGATCGAGTGCGGAATCGAAGTGACCGGATTCGATGTCCGAGCCGACCGGATCGAGGCGGTGCGGACGACCCACGGAATCATCCGCGCCGATGTCGTCGTCAACTGCGCCGGTGCCTGGGCGACGGGCATGGCCGGGCTGATCGGCGTCGACCTGCCGATCAGAGGCCGTCGCGTGCAGGTTCTGCTCGCACGCCCGACCAGCCCTCTGCCGGCTGATCTTCCCTGGCTGATCGGCCCACTCGGCGAGGTACATATCCGACAGGACGTTGAGGGATGCGCATTCGTCGGGGGGTTCCTGGGCACCGACGAGACCGTCGATCCCTCAGCGTTCGAGCACGACGCCGACGAAGAGTGGATCACGGCCGTCCTGCGGCAGACGAAACAGAGCCTCGGGGTCGAGATCGAACGGACGTCGGTCATCGACAGCTGGGCCGGCCTGTATCCGAGCACTCCCGATCAGCATCCCATCATCGACCGCACGGATGCGGGTCTTGTAGTCGTCGGTGGATTCGCCGGCCACGGATTGATGCACGCTCCCGCGGCCGGGCTGCTCGCGTCGGAGTTGATCGTCGACGGCAAGCTAACCTCCCTCGCTCCCGACGAGGTGAGCCTCTCGCGTTTCTCGAGGCCGATCGAATCGGTCGAGCAAACCGGCTTCTAGTC
>CAYLSK010000191.1:0-4761 GCA_964385975.1 uncultured Anaerolineaceae bacterium
CATAGGAGCTTGTCTCCAGATGACTGGATGCGGGGAATGGCGAGCCGCGGTCGTGGCGTCAACTACGTCTCCGGGAATCACACCTAGGGCGTCGCAGATGGTGTCGCGGAGCACCATGTTTCCCGGCCCGGCCCGGCCACCCGGCGTTCCAATCGCCCTTGGGTGATAGGCATCGGAGGCGATTCCAGTCGGATTGGTCAACGCGACCCTCGAGATCCCTCGCCCCGTCGATGGCGACAGCCCGATTGGAGCGAACGACCAATCCAGACCAACGTCTGCCGTGACGTCCAGGGTGGCTGGAACATCCGACCGGCTCGTGTCGGGTACACCAACCATGCTGGAATCAGGGCGCCACGAAGCCCAAAAGGGCGATCGTCGGGTGATGTCTCCGACGGTGTCACCAGCCCGCCATGTACCCACCGGCAGGTCCGGCCGCCGAGGAGAACTTGCACCTTGACACCACTCGAACAAAGAGATATAAAGCGAAACGCAGATGACACAAAGCCTAGCCAACATGTACGCCGAGGAGCGCCAGCTCTGGATCGTGGAGCGCGCCCGGTCGGGCGGCCGGGTCGAGGTCGCGGCGCTGGCCGAGGAGCTTGGCGTCACGACGGAGACGGTGCGGCGTGACCTGACGACGCTCGAGCGACATGCCCTCCTCCGCCGCGTCCACGGCGGGGCCATCCCAATCGAGCGACTCGGATTCGAGCCTGCCCTGGCTGCCCGGGACAGCGTCCTGACCGCTGAAAAGGAGCGGATCGCCCGCTTGGCGCTCGCCGAGCTCCCGGACGAGGGGACGATCCTCCTCGATGCAGGCACCACGACTGCCCGCCTCGCCAACATCCTGCCGACGGACCGCGAGCTGGTCGTCCTGACGAACGCGTTGCCCATCGCGATGTCACTATCGGTCCGTCCGAACATCACGGTCCTGATGGTGGGTGGCAAGGTCCGCGGTCGGACGCAGGCGGCGGTCGATGCCTGGGCGTTGCAGGCCCTCGCCGACAGCTACGTCGACGTCGCGTTCATCGGCACGAACGGGATCAGCACTGAACGGGGGCTGACGACCCCCGACACAACCGAATCCGCCGTGAAGCGGGCGATGATCCGTGCCGCGCGGCGCACGGTCGTCCTCGCCGACCACACGAAGGTCGGCCAGGACCATCTGTCCCGGTTCGCGACGCTCGACCAGATCGACACCCTGATCACCGACACCGGGCTCGATGCGCAGGTCGCCGAGGAGCTGCGGGGGCAGGGTCCCAGGGTCCTCCTGGCATGATCGTCACGCTGACCCTCAATCCAAGCGTCGACCGAACGGTCGAGGTCGAGGCGCTCGAGCGAGGCGAGGTCATGCGGGCGCTCGGCGTCCGGGTCGATCCGGGCGGCAAAGGGATCAACGTGTCCCGCGCCCTGGCGGCCAACCACCTTTCCACGCGAGCGGTCGTCACCCTGGGCGGAGCCGAGGGCGAACATCTCGTCGCTCTCCTCCGCGGCACGGGGATCGAAATCGTGCCGGTTCGGATCCTGGGAGCGATCCGGTCCAACATCACGGTCGTCGAGCCCGACGGAACGACGACCAAGTTCAACGAGCCGGGTGCCGAGCTCAGCGCCGACGAGCTTGCCGCGGTCTTCAGCGCGGTCAGGGACGCCGTCGAATCGGCCGACTGGCTCGTCGCCAGCGGCAGCCTGCCTCCGGGGACGCCGGCCGGCGTGTACGCGGACCTCGTTCGCTCGCTTGCCGGATCGGGGACCCGCGTGGCGGTGGATACGAGCGGACCGGCGTTTGAGGCGGTGCTTTCCGCGGGGCCGGCCCTCGTCAAACCCAATCGCGACGAGCTCGCCGAGGTGACCGGCCAGCAGCTGCTGACGATCTCAGACATCGTGGAAGCTGCCCGGCGGCTTCGGGACCTCGGCGCGCGGACGGTGCTGGCGAGCCTGGGTGCCCAAGGGGCGGTGCTCGTGGACGACGACGGCGCCGTCCATGGCTGGACCCCACAGGTTCCCCCATTGAGCTCGGTCGGTGCCGGGGACGCGATGCTCGCTGGCTTCCTGGCGGCTGGCGGCGCCGGTCCCGAAGCCTTGATCGAAGGACTCGCCTGGGGCGCGGCGGCCGTCCTGCAACCGGGCTCGGGCATGCCGTCGCCGACTGACATTCACCGCGAGGCCGTGCAACTGGAACCACAGGAGACCCGGCGTCGGGACCTGCTCGCCATGCCGCCCTGAACGTCCGTCGCCGCCGAGTCCCCGAGCGACTGACAGCACGAATCGTCGACACGGAAGGGAGAGGAGCGCAATGCAATCAACCGCAGCACTCAAGCACCGCGAAGGGCCTGGAATCCAGGCCACGATCCAGCGGATCGGCGGCTACCTGGCCGGCATGATCATGCCGAACATCTCCGCGTTCATCGCGTGGGGCCTGATCACCGCCCTGTTCATCCCGACCGGCTGGTGGCCGAACGAGCAGCTCTCCAAGCTGGTCGGACCAATCATCCTGAACCTCCTGCCGATCCTGATCGGCTACACCGGTGGACGCCTGGTCCACGGCCAGCGCGGCGCGGTCGTCGGCGCGGTGGCGACGATGGGCGTCGTCGTCGGGACGGACATCCCGATGTTCCTCGGCGCGATGATCGTCGGGCCGCTCGCCGCCTTCATCCTCAAGTACATCGACGGCTACATCCAGCAGCGAACGAAAGCTGGGTTCGAGATGCTGGTCGACAACTTCAGCGCCGGAATCCTCGGGCTGATCATGGCGGTCCTTGGCCTGCTGGCCGTCGGCCCGATCGTGGAGACCTTCGCGAACGCCGCCGGTGATGTCGTCAATACCCTGGTCAGCAACAACGTGCTGCCGCTCGTATCCATCGTCGTCGAGCCGGCCAAGGTCCTGTTCCTCAACAACGCGATCAACCATGGGGTCCTCGCCCCGCTCGGTGTCGCCCAAGCGCTCGCGAACGGCAAGTCCATCCTGTTCATGATCGAGACGAACCCGGGCCCCGGCCTGGGCATCCTGCTCGCCTACCTGTTCTTCGGCCCGCGCTCGCTGCGACCGAGCGCGCCAGGGGCGATCATCATCCACTTCTTCGGCGGCATCCACGAGATCTACTTCCCCTACGTGCTGATGAACCCGCGCCTGATCCTGGCCGCCATCGCCGGCGGCGCCTCCGGTGTCTTCATCGCGGTCATCACCGGGGCCGGCCTCGTGGCCACCCCTTCGCCAGGCAGCATCTTTGCCTACCTCGCGGTGACGCCAAAGGACGGCTACTTCGGCGTG
This sequence comes from uncultured Anaerolineaceae bacterium, assembly GCA_964385975.1. Lineage (GTDB taxonomy): Bacteria > Chloroflexota > Limnocylindria > Limnocylindrales > CSP1-4 > SPCO01. The sequence goes on from CAYLSK010000191.1 coordinate 3,266, forward strand.
CTGCTCGACATCGCCGTGGCCTGCGTCGTGTCGTTCGGCGTCGCTTCGGCGCTGCTCGGTTTCGGCCGAGCCGAACAACCGGTTGTGGAAGCCGCGACGACGGGTGCCACCGTTGGGCTCCCGACTGCGCCAACGCCGACTGGAGCGTGATCTGACATGCCTGAGCTGAACGGCCGGGACATCCGCACGGTGGTCATCGCCTGCGATGCCGGGATGGGCAGCAGCGTCATGGTCGCCAGCCAGATGCGCCAGCGGCTGAAGAAGTACGACGTTGCGGTCGAGCACCTACCGGTCAACTCGATCCCGGCCGACGCTCAGGTGGTTGTCTGTCACGCCGGGCTCGCGCAGCGCGCGCAGGGGATGGCCGCAGGCGCGGTCGTAGTCCCATTCAAGTTGTTCATGGGCGATCCGGCATTCGACCGGGTCGAGGCGGCGATCCGCGACGGTGGCGTCCTTGCCGGCTGACGCGGACACGCCTGCACCGGCCGCCGATGTCCTCGTCCGAGAGGCGGTTCGACTGGCGCAGCACGCCCACGACAAGTGGGATGCGTTGCGCCAGTCGGGGGCGCTCCTCGAGGAGCTCGGTGCCGTGGAGGCGGGCTACGCCGACGCGATCCTGGAGCGCGAGCGGCAGATTTCCACCTACATGGGCGAAGGCGTCTCGATCCCCCATGGGACCGACCAGTCTCGGGCCCTCGTCCGGCGGACGGCCCTCGGATTTCTCCAATTTCCGGACGGGGTCGACTGGGACGGCGAGACCGTCTACCTGTGCATTCCCATCGCGGCCACCGGCGACGAACACGTCGGCGTCCTGTCGGCCCTCGCCGAGATCCTGGTCGATGGCGACAACGCCGCGGCCCTTCGCGAATCGACAAGTGTGGATGACGTCCTGGCACGGTTGAACCGGTCGTGAAGGTCGCGCGGTTCTATGCACCGGGCGACATCAGGATCGAGGACGCGCCCGAACCTGCTCCTGATCCCGCCGAGATCAAGATCCGGGTTCGCGCCTGTTCCACCTGTGGGACGGACGTCAAGATCTATCACTCTGGGCATCAGCGAATCGATCCGCCCCGGATCATGGGTCACGAGGTCGCTGGCGAGATCGTGGAGATCGGCGCTGAGGTGGCAGCTGCGGCTGACGGCCGGGCCTGGCGCATCGGTGATCGCGTCCAGGTGATCGCTGCGGTGCCGTGTGGCGTGTGTCCGGACTGCCTGCGTGGCTGGATGACGATCTGTCCGAACCAGACGTCGATCGGCTATCAGTACGAGGGTGGCTTTGCCGAGTACCTCATCGTTCCCCACGAGGTGCTGCGGGTGGATGGCCTCAATCTGATCCCGGATGGGGTGGGGTTCGATGAGGCTTCGGTGGCCGAGCCGTTCGCCTGCGCCATCAACGCGCAGGAGCTCGCCAGGGTTGGAGCGGGCGACGACGTCGTGGTCATCGGTGCCGGCCCGATCGGGTGCCTCCACGTGCGGCTGGCCCGAGCCCGTGGCGC
>CAYLSK010000192.1:0-4733 GCA_964385975.1 uncultured Anaerolineaceae bacterium
TGGCACTCGACCAGCGGGTCGCTGAAGCTACCCACGTGGCCGGACGTCACCCAGACCTGCGGGTGCATCAGGATCCCGGCATCGAGCCCCACGATGTCGTCGCGCTCCTGGACCATCGCCCGCCACCAGGCGCGCTTGACGTTGTTCTTCAGCTCGACGCCCAGCGGCCCGTAATCCCAGACGGCGTTGATCCCGCCGTAGATCTCGGACGACGGGAAGATGAACCCGCGCCGTTTCGAGAGTGAGACGATAGTGTCGAGTTCGACGACGGCCGGCGCGACGTCGTTCGGATCGGTGCCGTCGGTCGGGGTCTGGGTCACGAGGGGACTCCGGTGGGGCGGCCGGCCGTGGAAGGGACGGTCACATTCGGGGCGTGGACGGGCGGCACTAGGCTAGCAGGAGCAAGCGATGGCAGGGCGAACGGTCCTGATCACCGGCGCCGGCCACGGGATCGGCGCGGCGCTCGCGGCACGGCTGGCCACCACGGGCGCGTCGGTGGCCGTCCTGGACGTGGATGGCGCCGCAGCCCAGGCGGTCGCGGACGGGCTCGGCGGGCGCGGCCATGCCTGGCAGGTCGACGTCACGGACGCGGCCGCGATGGGACGCGTCGTGGCCGACGTCATCGCACGCTTCGATGGCGTCGATGTCGTCGTCGCGAACGCCGCGATCGAGGCCTTTGGCGCCGTCGAGTCGATGGCCGACGCCGACTTCGACCGGGTCGTCGACATCGACCTCATCGGGGTCCACCGGACGGTCAAGGCCACCCTGCCCGCGCTGATCGCCGCTCGCGGGTATGTCCTCCACGTCGTGTCGCTGTCCGGCGTCACGCCGGGCCCGCTCAACGCTGCCTACAACGCGGCCAAAGCCGGTGTCATCGCGTTCGCCAAGACAGTTCGCCTCGAGGTCGCCGGCCGCGGTGTCGATGTCGGGATCTGCTATCTCAGCTACATCGATACGCCGACAGCGCGCGCCGCGGTCGAGAGCGAGGCCATGGCGCCGATCATGGCCCGGCTCCCAGCCGCGATGCGCCGGCCGATCCCCGTGGCGACCGCGGTGGAGGCGATGGCCGATGCCATCGACCGCCGCGCCGGGCGGATCGTCGTACCGCGCTCGGCGACCGTGGCCGTCCTGCTGCCCGAGCTCGCGGGTCGTCTCGCTGCCTCGCGGATGCGCCTCTAGGCCGTCTCGGTGCGTTGGACCGCAGCACGCACCTCCAGAGCCCGAAACTTCGGGGCTTGACAGCGGTCGTTCCGGGTGTAGATTCGGTCGATCGACCGACATCGGTCAGACGACCGACCGGTAACCGTGCGGAGGGCGACGCCATGGGCTACGACATCGAGGGCAAGCTGCTGGAGGTTTGCACCTGCAACGTCCTGTGCCCGTGCTGGGTCGGCGAGGACCCGGACAACAAGACGTGCGACACCGTCATCGCCTGGGGGATCGAGAAGGGATCGATCGAAGGCGTCGACGTCGGCGGTCTGACCATGGCGGTCTCCGCCCATATTCCCAAGAACATCCTCATCCCGAAGTCGTGGAAGGCGGTCGTGTTCGTCGATGATCGCGCAACCGCCGAGCAGGAGGGCGCGATGATCCGCCTGTTCACCGGGCAACTCGGCGGCGCGGTCGCCGATCTCGCCGGGCTGATCGGCGAGGTCGTCGCGGTCGAACGCTCCCCGATCACCTTCGCCATCGAGGGCGGCAAGGGGCGGCTGACGATCGGGAACCTCGTCGAGGCCGAGATGGCACCGTTCATCGGCGCGACCGGCAATCCGACGACGCTCGCCGAGACGGTGTTCAGCACCATTCCGGGCTCCCCCGTCTACGCGAGCAAGGCGAGCCGGTACACCAAGGACGGAAGCCGGCACGGCATCCCGAGCGTGGACCTGAAGGATCACAACGCTCTCCAGGGCCACTTCCGGTTCGCCGCCTGAGGCGGCGTCGGACGAGCGAGGCGAGCATCCCATGTTCGCGCCGGCCCACCTGCGCGTCCCTCGTCGTGACCGGGCGATCCTCGGCGGGCTGCTCGGTGCGCTCGCCCTGGCGGCCTGGCTCGCGCTATGGCTGTGGGAGGGGTCGCCGTACGGCCACTACCTGCATCACGACGGCGCCGCCGGGCCGCTCCCGCTCGAAGCATCGCTCTTCGCCGTCGGCTGGCTGCTCATGATCGTGGCCATGATGCTGCCGTCGAGCGTGCCCCTGGTCATGACCTTCGCCGCCCTGGTCGGGCGGCGTCGACGCCCCGGGCAGCTGGTGACCCTGCTGCTCGTCGGCTACCTCCTGGTATGGGGCGCGTTCGGCTTGGCGGCCTGGGTCGCCGACCGCGGCATCCATGCCGCCGTGGACGCGATGCCGTGGCTCGCCGAGCATCCCCAGATCATCATCGCCACGACCTTGGCGGCAGCCGGCCTGTGGCAGTTCAGCCCGTTGCGGGACCGCTGCCTTGACGAGTGTCGCAGCCCGCTTGGGTTCGTCCTGAACCGGTGGCGCGGGACCTCCGAGCGGCGGGAGGCCGTTGCGATGGGGATCGCGCACGGCGCCTTCTGCGTCGGTTGCTGCTGGTCGCTCATGCTCGTGATGTTCGGCGTCGGGCTCGGCAGCCTGAGCGCAATGCTCGCCCTCGGCGCCGTCACCGCGGTCGAGAAGAACCTGCCGATGGGGCGACGGATCAGCCGCCCGCTCGGCGTGATCCTGATCCTGGCGGCGGTATACGCCATCGCCTCGTGAGTCGTGCGTCGTATGCTCGACACGTGGTGGACGGGACGGCATTGGGACCAGGCACGCGCGCCGAGCGGCGAGACCGAGCGACGGCGGACACGCGAGCGCGGATCCTCGCTGCAGCTCGCTCGTGCCTCCTCGCCGACGGCTACGCGAGCCTCTCGACGCGACGGGTCGCCGAGGCGGCCGACGTCCCACTCAGCCAGATCCACTATTACTTCGGCTCGAAGCAGGAGCTCATCCTGGCGGTCCTTGCCGCACAGAACGAGCGCCTGCTGGCGCGCCAGGCGTCGATGTTCGCTGGCAGCGAACCGCTCTGGCGCCAGTGGGAACAGGCCTGCGACTTCCTCGAGGCCGATCTTGAGTCAGGCTATGTCCGGGTTCTCCAGGAGATGATCGCCGCAGGCTGGTCCGACGCGACCGTGGCCGCAGCCGTGCGTGAACAGCTGACCGGCTGGTTCCGGCTGCTGGCCGATGTCGCGCGACGCGAGGAGCGGCGGGTCGGCAGCCTGGGGCGATTCACGCCGGAAGAGGTCGCGGCGCTGATGAGCCTGCCGTTCCTGGGTGCCGAGGCCGCCATCCTGCTCGGATTCCCGGAGTCGGAGGTGCCGACGCGGGCGGCCCTGCGCAAGATCGGGCTCGTCCTCCGTGATCTCGGACCCAGCGCACAGGGAGGCTGACATGACCGATACGTTGACCGAGGCCTGGATCACCCCGCCGACACCCGAGGCGACGGCCGACGACCTGGCCGCCATCCGGGCTGCGGTGCTCGACTACTTCGAAGGCTGGTTCGACGCCGACCCTGAACGGATGCGTCGAGCGCTGCACCCGGCCCTGGCCAAGCGATCGCGTGGCCAGGATGTCGATCGGACGCCGGCCGTCTCCAGCCTGACAGCGGAGCAGATGGTGGCGTGGACGGCGGCCGGCCACGGCCGGGCACGCGGCCATGCCGATCGGGCCGTCGAGATCCGCATCGCCGATGCGTCCGGGACCATCGCCACCGTCGTGGCCCGGTCGGCAGATTACGTCGAGTACCTCCATCTCGTGGCCACCCCGGAAGGCTGGCGAATCGTCAACGCTTTGTGGCGCTACGCCGATGGTCACGGTCCGGCGCGCTGATCCCGCGGATCTCTCGCGCGACGCGCCTCGGCTTGCGCCAGAGCAGTCGCGCGCCCGCTACCCGGATCGCACGGGGTTCATCGAGCGTGACGGTGTCCGCTCGTTCTACGAGGTCTACGGCGAGGGTGAGCCGGCGATCCTGTTCGCGTCGACCTGGTCGATCGTGCATTCGCGGATCTGGAAGGCACAGATCCCCTATTTCGCCCGGCGCCACCGGGTCGTGACGTTCGACCCGCGCGGCAACGGCCGCTCCGACCGACCGCCAGGCGCGGGCGCCTACTCGGAGAATCAAATGGCGTCGGACCTCATGGCTGTCATGGACGCGAGCGACACGAATCGGGCGGTCATCGTCTCCCTGTCGCTCGGCGCCCAGCGGGCGCTCATCGTCGCCGCTGAGCACCCGGAGCGGGTCGCCGGCCTCGTCTTCCTCGGCCCGGCCGTACCGCTCGGCGAAGGGCTGCCCGGCCGGGATGCACCGTTCGACGAGCGACTCGAGACGGACGACGGCTGGGCGAAGTACAACCGCCATTTCTGGCGGCGCGACCACCGGGCATTTCTCGAGTTTTTCTTCGCGCAGTGCTTCACGGAGCCGCATTCGACCAAACAGATCGAGGACGCCGTCCGGTGGGGGCTCGACAGCGATCCAGAGACGCTCATCCTGACCGAGGACGCCCCTGCGCTCGGCGAGGATCTCGTGCGTGGCTTGTGTGCCGGGATCCGTTGCCCGACGCTGGTCATCCAGGGCGATGCCGATGCGGTCACCGGCCTCGGCCGCGGCATCGCGCTGGCAGAGGCCATCCCGAACGCACGGCTGGCGACCATCGCCGGCGGCGGCCATATCCCGAACGCCCGAGACCCGGTCGTGGTCAACCTGCTCATCCGCGACTTCGTTCAACGCC
>CAYLSK010000193.1:0-4720 GCA_964385975.1 uncultured Anaerolineaceae bacterium
CGCGAATTCGAGCAGATGGAGATGCAGTACTTCGTCCTCCCGGAGGCCGAGGCCGCCGCGGCGTTCGAGGAGTGGCTGCCGAAACGGCGGGCTTGGTACGAGCGCTACGGCGTGACGCCGTCACGCCTCCGCCTGCGCGAGCACGCCCCCGACGAGCTCGCCCACTACGCCAAAAAGGCGATCGACATCGAGTACCGCTTCCCGTTCGGCTGGAAGGAGCTCGAGGGGATCCACAACCGGGGCGATTTCGATCTGTCGCGCCATTCCGAGGCCAGTGGCGAGAGCCTCGAATACTTCGACCAGGCGACCAACGAGCACGTGATCCCGTGGGTCGTCGAGACCGCGGCCGGGGCGGACCGGGCGGCGTTCACGTTCCTGATCGATGCCTACCGGGAAGAGGAGGTCCGCGGCGAGACCCGGGTCTCGCTCGCTTTCCACCCTGATCTCGCGCCGTACAAGGTCGCGGTCCTGCCGCTCCTCAAGAAGCGGCCGGAGATCGTGGAGCTCTGCCACAAGATCAAGGCGGACCTGCAGCGACACACGATGGCGGTCTACGACGACACGGCCGCGATCGGCAAGCTCTACCGGCGCCAGGACGAGATCGGTACGCCGTGGTGCGTGACCGTCGACGTCGATACGCTGGAGGACGGCGCGGTCACCATCCGAGATCGCGACTCGATGGCCCAGGAGCGGGTGCCGGTCGAAGGGGTGACCCGGCTGATCCTGGATCGGCTGGACGCGGCGCGGGTCGAATAGGGATGCGCGCGGTCATGGAGATCGGTGGCGGGTGACACAGCCGCGGCAGGGCGCCGCCGCCGGGCGGATCAGCGATGCCGTCGTGCGTTGGCTGCAGACGTTGGATCGGGAGCAGCGACCTCGAGCCACCTTCCCGTTCGACACCGCCGAACGGTTCGTCTGGGATTATCGGCCGGGGGCTCGCCAGGGCCTGCCACTGGCCGACATGACCCCGACCCAGCGCGACGCCGCGCTGGCCATCATCGACACCGCGATGAGCGAGCGTGGAGCGGGTGAGGTGCGGGCGATCATCGCACTCGAGCCGGTCCTCGGAGAGCTCGAACGCCTGGCCGGGAGGTCCGACTGGACGCGCCGCGACTCCGATCTGTACTGGTTCGCCGTCTTCGGCGAACCCGGCAACCGATCGCCCTGGACCTGGCGCGTCGGTGGACACCACGTCGCCGTCCAATCGACGGTCGCGGACGGGCGTGTCCTCGGGAGCGCGCCGTCGTTCCTGGGTGCCAACCCGGCCACCGTGCCAAGCGGTCCGTTCTCGGGCCGTCGTGCGATCGACGGTGACGAGATCCTGGCTCGGACCCTGCTCGGGAGCCTGTCGTCAGCGCAGCGGCGCATCGCCGTGGTCGACCCAGTCGCGCCGCCTGACATCCTGGGTGGCAACGGCCGGCAGGTTGACGTCCGGGATGTGCCGAGCGGGATCCGCTACGACCAGCTCCAGGCCGCCCAACGCGACGGCCTGGAGCGGCTGATTCGGCACTACCTGGACCGGTTGGACGCGAAGCTGGCCGAGGCGGAATGGGAACGGATCCGCGCCGCGGACCTCGCGCCGGTGACATTCGCCTGGGCCGGCTCGGATGTTCCCGGTCGCGGTCATTACTACGCGATTCGCGGACCGAGCCTCGTCATCGAGTATGACAACACGCAGGACGGAGCCAATCACATCCACGCCGTCTGGCGAGACCTGACCAACGACTGGGGCGAGGACCTGCTCGCCGATCACTACCGCGCCAGTCACCGCATCGGGTAGCCGCGTCAGCGCGGCGCGGCATCGGGCCGGGCGAGAAGGTTACTCGTCGGCGTTGGCTGCGGCATCGGCGGCGCCGGTGAGCCCGCGTGGCTCCTTGCCTTTCGGCCAGTAGAGCTCCTTGTGGACCTGCTCCTCGGGATAGCCGCGCTCGAGGAGCGTCGCATCGGCCGCCAGGATCATGTCGGGATTGCCGCAGACATAGGCAATCGAGTTCGAGGGCGTCAGGCCCAACTCATCCATCACGCCGCCAAGGATCGATTCCACTCGTCCGGTCCGGCCGGTCCACCCGATATTTCGCGGGTCCGCCGGCCGTGAGACGGTCGGCACGTACAACACCGGGTACCGGCCACTCGTTTCCCACCCTTCCACGACCTTCCGGTACCCGAGCTCCGAGGCATATGAGACCCCGTTCAGGAAGACGACCTTCCGCGGGCGGCCGTCCACAAGCAGCTGCCGCATCATCGCCACGAACGGGGCGTTGCCGGTCCCGGAGGAGATGAAGATGTGCGTCCGATCGTCGTCCGGCTGAAGCAGGAACTTGCCCTTCGGGCCGATCATTCGCATCCCGTGGCCGATTGGCAATTCCCACAGGAGCGGCGTGAAGGTTCCGCCCTTCACCAGCCGGACGTAGAACTCATAGCCGTCCGTGTTGACGGCCGACGGAGGCGAGGCCACGGAGTACGGCCGCTGCACGATGCGCCCGTCAACCATGACCCCGATCGTCATGTACTGCCCGGACTCGAACGGCGTCGGCTCGCCGTCGAACCTGACCCAGAAATACGCGAGCGAGTCCGTCTCCTCCTCGCGTCGGACGAGCCGGGCGTTGTACTGGGGCGCCTCGGGATCAATGACGCGCTGGAGCGTCGCGAGTTCGGTCATGTGCGGATGGTACCCGGGCGTAGGGTGGCTCGCGACCATTCCAGATGGCCCGGATCGGCACGCCGGATGGCACGAATTGCAGGGCGATCGCCCATCGATCGATGTCCGCGACGGGCCGGCGTGTCAGGATGGAGCCGATAGCAGCCGAGGATATGCGCCATGCCGACCACGACCGAGCCCTTCACGGGCTTCCGACCCGAGGCCATCCAGTTCCTGGCCGATCTGGCCGCCAACAACGATCGAGCCTGGTTCCAGCCACGCAAGGCCGAGTACGAAGGCCTCCTCAAGCGCCCGCTGGAGACCCTCTGCGCCGCCCTGGCCGAGCGGTTCGAGGTGATGGGGATCCCGCTCCGGGCAGACCCAGCTCGCTCGCCATTCCGCATCTACCGCGATGTCCGCTTCTCGAAGGACAAGTCGCCGTACAAGACAAATGTCGGCGCCAGCTTTCCCTGGACCGGCGGCGGTGACGGCTCGGCCGGCGGCTACTTCCACCTCTCACCTGGTGAGATCTTCATCGGCGGCGGGATGTGGCACCCGGAGCCCGCGCGCTTGAACGCCTTCCGACGCATTGTGGACATGGACCCGGTCAGGGTACACGCGGTGATCGACGAGCCGACATTTGTGGAGGCGTTCGGACAGGTCACGGGGAACCGGCTCATGCGGGTGCCACAGGGCTACCACGCCGACCACCCAGACGCCGAGCTGCTCAAGCTCAAGGACGTCGGGTTCAGCCGCCAGCTGTCCGACGCCGATGCACGTTCGCCAGACCTTCCCGATCGCCTGGCGGAGGCCGTTGTGCCCGGTCTCCCGCTGCTGCGCCTCCTGGCGTCACTCCCCGGGTAGTTGCGGGCCCACACGGGGCCTCAGGTTCGTGGCGTGGCTGGAACGCCAGGAGGCCAATCAACGAAGCTCGGACCGTTCCAGCGTCGACCGGCACGGCAATCGCCCATTCGGGCCGTGAGCCATCCGATTGAGGAACGCAGCTCACCGATCGTTGTTGATTGGCTCGCTCCAGATCCACGAGGGCATCGACGCGCCGCAACCGAGGCGCAACCCGAGCCCGCCCGACCGCGACGGTACAATCGAGAGGCTACGAACCGACCCCCACCGCGGCTCACGCTGCCGCCGCGCCCGATCCGGAGGATCCGTCCGATGACCCAGACCGCCGTTCCCGCCGCGGATCGTCCGCATCGCGCTTCGAAGCGCTATGTCTACGCTTGGGGCGGCGGGATGGCCGAGGGCGACGCGACCATGCGCGACCTGCTCGGCGGCAAGGGCGCGGGCCTCGCCGAGATGACCAACGCCGGCCTGCCGGTGCCGCCCGGCTTCACGATCACGACCGAAGCCTGCAACGACTACTTCACGGCCGGCGAGAAGCTCCCCGATGGGCTCTGGGATGACGTCCTCGAGGCGGTCAAGGAGGTCGAGGCCCGGACCGGAAAGGGCTTCGGCCGTGCCGCCGACCCGCTCCTCGTCTCGGTTCGCTCGGGCGCCAAGTTCTCCATGCCCGGCATGATGGACACGATCCTGAACCTGGGCCTTAACGAGCAGACCCTCCACGGGCTGATCGCCCTGACCGGCAACGAACGATTCGGCTGGGACGCCTATCGACGGTTCATCCAGATGTTCGGGCGGATCGTCATGGACGTTCGCGGCGAGCGCTTCGACCACGCCCTCGACGCCGCCAAGGGGGCGCACGGCGCGAGCCAGGACACGGATCTCGAGGCCGCCGCACTGCGCGCGCTCGTCGACGATTTCAAGGCGATCGTCCGGGCCGACTCCGGCCGCGACTTCCCGAGCGATCCGTACGAGCAGCTGGACCTCGCGATCAAGGCCGTCTTCGCCAGCTGGTTCGGCAAGCGCGCCGTGGACTACCGAAACAACCAGAAGATCGCCCACGACCTGGGCACCGCGGTCAACGTCGTGACCATGGTCTTCGGCAACATGGGCGACGACTCCGGCACCGGGGTGGCCTTCACCCGCGATCCGAACACCGGCGGGAAGCTGCTGTATGGCGAGTACCTGACGAACGCCCAGGGCGAGGACGTCGTCGCCGGCATC
>CAYLSK010000194.1:0-298 GCA_964385975.1 uncultured Anaerolineaceae bacterium
CGCGGAGCTTGTTCACGACGAGCGTGGCGAGCGCCTCACCGTCGACGTCCTCGCTGATGATCAGCGTGGGCTTGCCCTGCTGGACCGCCTTCTCGAGGGCCGGGAGCATGTCCGCGACGCTCGAGATCTTCTTGTCGGTGATCAGGATCAGGGGGTTGTCGAGGACCGCTTCCATGCGATCCGGGTTGGTCACGAAGTAGGCCGACAGGTAGCCGCGGTCGAACTGCATCCCCTCGGTGTATTCCTTCTCGAGGCCCAGGCTCTGGCCCTCCTCGACCGTGATGACGCCGTCCTTGCC
>CAYLSK010000194.1:308-4610 GCA_964385975.1 uncultured Anaerolineaceae bacterium
TCACCTCGGCAATGATCTCGCCGACCTCTGGATCCGCAGCGCTGATCGCCGCGACGGCCGCGATCTGCTCGCGTGTCTCGACCGGCCGGGACTGCCTGGCGATCTCGGCCACGACGGCCGCGACGGCCGTCTCGATACCGCGCTTGACGACCATCGGGTTTGCCCCGGCGGTCACCACGCGAAGGCCTTCGGAAACCAGCGCCTGGCCGAGGACGACCGCCGTGGTCGTGCCGTCGCCGGCGACGTCGTCCGTCTTGGTCGCCACTTCCTTGAGCAGCTGCGCGCCCATGTTCTCGAACGGGTCGTCGAGCTCGATGTCTCGCGCGATCGTCACCCCGTCGTTGGTGATCGTCGGCGAACCGAACTTCTTGTCGAGCACGACGTTGCGGCCCTTGGGGCCAAGCGTGACCTTGACCGCCTCGGCGAGGCGATCGATGCCGCGCTTCAGCGAGCGACGAGCCGTCTCGTCGAAAATGATCTGCTTAGACAATTCGTGTGTCCCTCCAGGAACCTATGGGGTCGAAAACGGCGACGCCGCCGTCATTTCGTGACGATCGCCAGGATGTCCTTCTGGCTGACGATGAGGAGATCCTCGCCATCGACCTTGAACTCGGTGCCGGCGTACTTGGCGTAGAGGACCTTGTCGCCGGTCTTGACGTCCATGGCTTCGCGCTTGCCATCCTCGAGAATGCGACCGGGACCGGCAGCGAGGATCGTGCCTTCCTGGGGCTTCTCCTTGGCGGTATCCGGGAGGACGATGCCGCTCTTGGTCATCTCCTCGCGGGCGCTCGGCTGGATGACCACGCGATCGCCGAGGGGGCGAAGCTTGGTCGAGATCGCAGTGGCTTTGGCCAACGTGCATTCCTCCTGTGACGGCCAGAACCGGCCGTCGGGCGTGGACTCTGGGAGATCGCCGGCCGGATGGGTCGGAGATCAGACCTCCCTGGAACTGTTTGGCGGCATCGCCGTCGTCCGTTCCGAACCTCCAGCCGGTTCCTCCCGGCGCCCGTCGGATTCGGACCTTCGCGATACTTAGCACTCTCACCGTGAGAGTGCTAAGCGGAGACTAGCGAACGTGGGTCGCGGCTGTCAACCTGCCGGGGCTTCTGGGTGCGCGATCATGACCGTCACGTCGTTGCCGTTCCGGCTGAGCGTGACGCAACCCGGCCCGCCGTAGCCGACATACCAGCCGATGACGCCTTCGGAGGCGTCGTATTGGATGGCCTCTCGCAGCGCGGGGAGGTTCGGCTTGGCATCATCCGGCCCCTTGTAGACCGCCTCGCCGCTTTCGCTGGCAATCGTCATCCCGGTGAACCGAACCTGCACGGCGTGCTCGCCCAGCAAGTTGATCGCCTGGCCGCTCCCCGCGTGGCTGAACGGCGGATTGACGGCATCCAGCGTCCCGCGTGGCGGACCGGCCGGGCCGGGCGATGACGCGCCCGCAAACACGAAGGTAATGAGGTCGTGGGTCGGCGTGGACGAGATCGCCAGATCGATCAGGCGGTCGGAGGGCAGCAGACCGGTCTGCGCGGTCACGGCGCAGGCAGGCGAGGAGGCCGAGGCCGACGCGCTCGGTGTCTCGGTCGCGTTGGTCGATGCCGAGGACGTCACCGACGAGCCAGCGGTTGGTGCGATCGACGAAGTTGGACTCGGGCTCGGCGTTTCACTTGGGGTCGTGGGCGCGCAGGTGGCGGCGGTCAGCGCGAACGATGCGCAGAGCGCCAGCATCGCGCGGCGCGGTACTCGGGTCACGGTGGTCTCCGTTGGCTCGGAAAGGTTCGGTCGTATGACGCGACGAGGGCGTCGCCGAGTGACTCGGGCGAGGTGCCGCGCCGGTCGGCCAGCCAACGCGCCGTGACCCTGACCCACTCGGGCTCGTTGCGTTTGCGCGGGGCGCCGGGCGGTGAGAGGAACGGCGAATCGGTCTCGACCAGGAGCCGATCTCGAGCGACGAGCGCAACAGCTCCGGAGGCGGATTCCTCACCGTCGCGGAACACCAGGCCCGAGAAGCTGACGGCCAGACCGAGGTCGACCACCGTCCGGGCATAGTCGAGCGGCCCGGAGTAGGAGTGGATGATCGCCGCCGGTCGGTCCCCGAATACTCCAACCCATGACGAGCCGCCGACGCCGGCCGCACGGAGCTCGGCGACCAGTGCGTCCTGGGCGTCGCGCTCGCCGTCAGCCGATCGGCAATGGAGGATCGCCGGCTTGCCAGTCTCGAGCGCCAGCTGCAGGTTCCGGCGGAGGTTCGTCAGCTGGTCCGGGATGGGACTGAAGACGCGGTCGTAGTCGAGCCCGGTCTCGCCGACCGCCACGACTCGCTCGTCGCTCGCCCACCTGACGATGGTTGCCCAGCCATCGTCGCCGACCTTCGCCGCGTCGTGCGGATGGACCCCGACGGCTGCGTCCAGCCACTGGTAGCGATCGACGATCTCGAGCGCGCGCGCGCTCGAGGCGAGATTCCAGCCGGGGACGAGCACGCGCTCGAGACCGGCCAGCCGGGCGCCGCCGACCACGAGGTCGACGTCACCATCAAACCGGTCGGCATTGAGGTGGCAATGACTGTCGATGAGGCGCACGCCGCGGATGCTACCCGCGGCGTGCGCAAGGCCGGTGCGGCGCCGCGCTCAGGATGCCTCGGATTCCGTGTCGAGGCGGGGGAAGAGCGGTTCCGGGGCGCTCACGCGACCGGCCTCGCGCGCATGCGCGCCCCAGGCGAGCTCGTCGCGGATCGGGGGGCCGCCGTTACCGTCGGAGCCGTACCGGTACTCGTAGCCGAGCTGGGCAAGGACGCGAGGGCCCGTGGCCGGCATGAACGGGGCCACGGCCAAACCGAGCAGCCGGCAGCCCTCGAGGAGGTCGCCCAGCACGCCGCGAAGCCGCATCGTCGCCTCTGGGTCGCCGGCCTTGGCGGACTTCGCCAGGACCCACGGCTGTTCACCATCGACTACCCGGTTGGCGGCACCGACGAACTCCCAGAGCTCGGCGAGCGCGTCGTGCAAACGGCAGCTCACGAGGCGCTCGCTGTACCGGCCGAGCTGCTCACCCCAGCTGGCGGCGAGCGGCGAGTCGGAGGCGGCCCTCGGGGCCGGCCGCTCGCCCGCGAGATACCGATTGGCCATCGAGACGGTCCGGTTGACGAGGTTCCCGAAGTCATTGGCGAGGTCGGCGTTGTAGCGCCGAACGAACGAGTCCCAGCTGACCTCCGCGTCGCGGTCGAAGGGGACCTCGCGGAGCGCGACGTAGCGGGCGCCGTCCTGGCCGAACGCGGCGACGAAGTCGTTGGGGTCCAGGAAGTTCCCGCGACTCTTGCTCATCCGCTCGCCGCCGGCGGCAAGCAGCCAGCCGTGGACCCAGACCTGGCGAGGCGCCTCGAGACCGGCGCTCCAGAGCATCGCCGGCCAGAAGATCGTGTGAAACCTGGCGATGTCCTTGCCGATCACGTGGAGGTCGGCCGGCCACCAGCGCTCGAACGAGGCCATGTCCCCCGGGAACCCGGCGCCCGTGATGTAGTTGATCAGGGCGTCATACCAGACGTAGATCTTGCCGGCCTCGAGGTCCCAGGTGCCGTCCTCGCGCAGCGAGGTCTCGCCGTTCTCCGCGATCGGGAATGGGATCCCCCAATCGCCGGGCGTACGCTCGCGACTGATCGAGAAATCCTCGAGCCCACTCCGGATGAACCCCAACATCTCGTTGCGCCGGTAATCGGGTTGGACGAACTCCGGGTGCTCCGCGAAGTGGCGCTCGAGGCGCTCCTGGTAGGCGGACAGGCGGAAGAACCAGTTCCGCTCAGTCAGCCATTGGAGTGGCACGCTGGGATGGTTCGGGCAGACCGTGCCGCGGGCGGTCTCGACGACGTCCGTCGCGTTGCGAAACCCTTCGTTCGGGCAGTACCAGCCCTCGTACGTGCCGAGGTAGATGTCGCCGTTGGCGTACGCGCGGCGGACCATCTCCTGCGCCGAGTCGAGGTGGTCGGGGTCGGTCGTCCGGATGAACCGATCTGGGCTGATGCCGAGCGCCGCTTCGGCCTGCTTGAAGTAGCCGACCTTCTCATCGACGAACGCCCGCGGCGCCCGCCCCTCGTCGAGCGCGCTCTGGGCGATGTTGATCGAGTGCTCGTCGGTGCCGGTCAGGAATCGCGTGTCGTCGCCGGCCATCCGATGCCAGCGCGCGATGACGTCCGCGCCAATCACCTCATAGAGGGTGTGCACGCCCGGCTTGTTGTTCGCGTAGGCGATCGAGGTGGTGAGGTAGAAGCGGGGGCGATCCGCGCGGTCGGACATGGGAGCGCGATGGTAGCAG
>CAYLSK010000195.1:0-829 GCA_964385975.1 uncultured Anaerolineaceae bacterium
TCTGCCACCAGCGGTCCCAGGTTGGTGCGTCCGGCGCGCCCTCGTAGATGATCCCGGTGGTCGCGTTGGCGAGCGGTCCGTACACGATGTACGAGTGGCCCGTCACCCAGCCGATGTCGGCCGCGCACCAGTACACGTCGTCCCGCTTGACGTCGAAGATCGTCTCATGGCTGAACGAGGTCCCGACGAGATAGCCGGCGGTCGTATGGAGGATCCCCTTTGGCTTGGCGGTCGTGCCCGAGGTATAGAGCAGGTAGAGCATGTGCTCGGAGTCGACCGGGACCGGCGGGCAATGCTCGGACTGGCGGTCCACGATGTCATGCCACCAGTGATCGCGTCCCTCGACCATGTGGACGCCGTGATCGGTCCGCTTGACGACGATCGTGGCCGAGATGGTGGGCGTATCGGCCAGGGCCTCGTCCGCATGGTGCTTGAGGCCGACCTCCTTGCCACGCCGGTAGCCGCCATCGGCGGTGATCAGGATCTTCGCTCCGCAATCGTTGATCCGCCCGGACAGTGACTCTGCTGAGAAGCCGCCGAAGACCACGGTGTGCGGGGCCCCGATCCGGGCGCAGGCGAGCATCGCGATCGGCAGCTCCGGGATCATCGGCATGTAGATGGCGACCCGGTCACCGGTCTCGACACCCAGCTCCTTGAGCGCGTTGGCGCACTTGCTGACCTCCCGCTGCAGGTCGCGGAAGGTCAGAGCTCGGGTGTCTCCTGGCTCGCCGATCCAGTAATAGGCGACCTTGTCGCCGAGGCCGCGCTCGACGTGGCGGTCGATACAGTTGTAGCTGACGTTCAGCTTGCCGCCGACGAACCACTTGGC
>CAYLSK010000195.1:839-4597 GCA_964385975.1 uncultured Anaerolineaceae bacterium
CTCCCATTCCAGGGTGGTCTCGAACGGCTTGGACCAGTCGATCCGCTCGCGTGCGCGCTTCGCCCAGAAGGCCTCAAAGTCGCGCTCCGCTTCCTCGTACAGATCGGCCTTCGCGTTGGCCTGGGCGGCAAAGGCGGGATCGGGCGGGAAGGTCCGCGACTCGGCAAGCAGGTTCTCGATCTCGGGCGACGGGGAGGACGGCTCGACGCTCACGGAAGCCTCGCATGCGATGTGGGCTGGCTGGGCCATCCTACCGCGCGACAACGCCGGCCACGACACCTGTTTGCGACGCGAGGGCTATTCGGTCCCTTCGGCCAGGTCGTCTTCGTCGGGCGCCAGGCCCACGTCGACGGCGTCTCGCGGGTCGCGTGCCAGGACCACGCGCTGCGGGCGTGGGATCTCGATGCCGTTGGCCTTGAACGCGGCGAGCAGGCGCTTTCGGAAGTCGCCGCCGGCCGCCCACTGGTCCGCGGCTCGGACCGTCCCCAGGATCTTGAGCGTGACGCCGTACTCGGAAAGGGCCTCAACACGCTCGACGCGTGGCGCCTCGAGGACCCGGCGCTTCCAGATCGGGTCGCCGGCCATCTCGCGGCCAACCTTGTCAACCACCTCGGTCGCCTTGTCAATGTCCGTCCCGTAGGCAACGGTGACGTCCTGGTTGATCCGCGACCAGACCCGGGTCAGGTTGGAGGCAACCCGGATCTCACCGTTCGGGATCGTATGGACGACGCCATCGAGGTCACGGAGGGTGGTCCGGCGCAACGTGAAATCCTCGACTGCGCCGGACACCCCGGCGGCGCGGATGACATCGCCCTTGCCGAACTGATTCTCGATCAGGATCAGCGCCCCGTTGAGGTAGTCCTTGACGAGACTCTGGGCCCCGAACCCAACCGCGATTCCGACGACGCCGAGGCCGGCGATGGCGGGCCCGATGTCGAGTCCGACCTTGCCCAGGACCATCAACCCGGCGATGATCACGATGAATGCTTGGAGGGTCTTGCCGCCGAGCGAGTCGAGCGTGTCCATCCGCTTCTTGAGCTCGACAGCGCTGAGCTCCTGGGCCGTTCCCTCGGTTGCTTCCCGGTCGAGCAGGGCCTTGACCAGGCCGCGAACCGAGAGGCGCGCGAGCCGGATGGCGACGAGCGCCACCACGATGATCAGAACGATCGGCAGGATGTCCTCGCGCAGGACCGCGGCGATGGTGCTCCAGGGTTTCTTGTCGAAGTCGGGCATCCGCAAAGCCTAGCGCGCCATGACGCGGATCAGGCGGCGGCCGCCCCGGCGCCCCGCTAGGCTGTCGCGTGGACCGCGGCGGGCCGTTCCGGGGCCGTGCCGCCCAACCGGACCGAGATGGCGGCGGCGGCTTCGCGCGCCTGCGCGGCCAACTCGGGAATGCGCCGCGGAGTGAGCCGGAAGGCAGGTCCCCAGATATCCACGGCGGCGATGACGTTGCCGCGCGCATCGTGGACCGGCGCGGCGACCGCGTTGAGCCCCAGCTCGTACTCGCCGATCGCGGTGGCATAGCCGCGCCGTCGGATCCGGGCAAGCTCTTCTAGCAGCGGCTCGAGCGCGACGATCGTTCGTTCCGTGTAGCTCACGAGCCCGCGCCGGACGATCCGGAGCACCTCGCGCTCGGCCATGGACGAGAGCAGGACCTTGCCCGACGCCACACAATGGAGCGGGGTCGCTCGGCCGGTCCAGTCGCCGACGGCGATCAGGTTCGGGCCGTCAGCCTGGGCGACTGTGAGCATCGAATCGCCCTCCAGGATCCCGAGACCGGTCGTCTCATGAGTGAGCCGCGCCAGGCGTTCCAGCTCCGGCAGCGCGATGCCGCGCAGGTCGAGCGTCCGCTCCGCTCGCTCGGCCAGCCGGATGACGACCAGGCCGAGCCGGTACTTGCCGGTCTCGTCGTCCTGCTCGACGAGCCCGCGCTTCTGGAGGGTCGCCAGAAGGCGCGAGGCCGTCGACTTGTGGAGCCCCAACCGGCGCGCAAGCTCGGTCACCCCGGCTTCGCCCTGGCTGTCGCCGAGGGCGAGCAGCAAGGCCGCCGCCCGATCAACCGAGCGAACGGCGTTACCGTCGAGGACCATCCCGCCCGGCCCGTTCATCCGCCCGCCGGGTGCGACATCGCACCCGGCCCCGTCTCCCCGGGTCGGCCATGGGCGCGTGCCTCGAGGGCGGCGTCGAGCGAGTCGCTGAAGATCGTCAACACCTGATCCACGATGTCGCCCTGGGCATGGGCCTCGCAGATGAACCAGGGCTCGCGGGAATCCGGTTCCGGCATGGCGCCGCGAGCGTGCATCCCGACCGCGATCGCGTCGTAGAGCTCGTGGTCCGTGTTCGCCCAGTCGCGATATTCCGACGGCTGAGTGTCGGTGAACATGATCCCGAACATGCTCGGGTGGCCGGTGAAGACGTACGGCAGGCCGGTCGGATTGAGGATCTCGCGCAGCCCGTCCTGCATCCGTCGTCCGGTCGCGTGGACCGTCTCGAGGGCGTTGGTGTCGCGCAGGATCTCCAGGGTCTTCACCGCGGCCGCGGCGGCGATCCGGTTGCCCGCATAGGTACCGCCGTGGCTGACCTTGTCGGGCAGGACGCTCATGACCTCCTCGCGACCACCGAAGGCAGCGGCCGGATACCCGTTGCCCATCGCCTTGGCGTAGGTGGCCAGATCCGGCCTGATCCCGAAATATTCGGCCGCCCCGCCGCGGGCGAACCGGAAGCCGGTCTTGACCTCGTCGAAGATGAGCAGGATGCCGAATTCCTCGGTCAGGGCGCGCATCGCTTGATGGAAGCCGGGTTTCGGCAAAATGCCCTGGGCGTTGCCGAGGACGGGTTCGACGATGATCGCGGCGATCTCCTCGCCTTTCGCCTCGAACAGCCGGCGCAGGGCGTCGATGTTGTTGTAACGCGCCGGAATGATCGTCTCGGCGACCGGAGCGGGAATGCCGCGGCCGTACGTGAGCCCGACCGGGCTGTCCGGATCGCCCAGGTCGGCCATGACGTTCGGCGTGACGCTGATCAGCGCGTAGTCATGGACGCCGTGGTATTGACCCTCGAACTTCACGATCTTGTCGCGCCCGGTGTACCCGCGGGCGATGCGCATGGCGTGCATCGTGGCCTCGGTGCCGGAGACCGTCATCCGCGGCTTGTCCACCCAGCCGGTCAGCTCCTTGATCAGCTCGATGGCCCGCACTTCGTCCTCGCTGGTGAGCGAGAAGCTGACGCCCTTGCGCATCTGCTCGTTGACGTAGTCGTCGACGCGCTCGTCGCCATGGCCGAGGATCACCGGGCCGTAGCCCATCCGCAGGTCGATGTACTCGTTGCCATCGATGTCCCAGACCCGGCCACCCTTGCCACGATCGACGTAGATCGTGTCCTCGCCCCAGGCTCGAAAGTTCGAGTTCGTGCCACCGGGCATCGCCTTCATGGCGCGTCGGTAGAGGGCGGACTGGCGCTCCCGGCGAAGTGCCGGAACAGCTCGGGCGGCGGGTTCGGTGGTCATGGACGACCTCGACGTGCGGAGTACGACGGCCCGGTCCGTGGGACGGGGGTTGCGCGCAGTGAGACGCGCGTTCGCCCATCGTGCCATAGCCGCCGCTTGGGCGTCAACGCGATCACGCGAATCCCGTGGCCACACGAGGCCTCTCGCACGAATCTCGTTGGTCAGGCGCCCCGAGAAATCGCGATGCGTGCCTTCCGGGGCGCCCACGACGCGCCGGGGCGCATAACCGCATCCACGGACTCGTACGGAGCGA
>CAYLSK010000196.1:0-4565 GCA_964385975.1 uncultured Anaerolineaceae bacterium
CACCGGGGCGGCACCGGCGGGGCGGCACCGGGGCGGCGGGGCGGCACCCGTCCCTCAGTTAGCCGCGGCGGCACCGGGGCGGCGGGGCGGCACCCGTCCCTCAGTTAGCCGCCGGGTGACTCGCGAGCGCCTTTGTCGGCAGCTTCTCCCTCAGATAGTCGCCCGGAGGCTCGTTGCGAGGCTTTGGCGCTGAATTGGCCCTACGTCTGGGACTCCTGCCTCCGCTCCACGCTCGGCCCACCTGCGGTTCGGCGTCGCGGGCGGCTCGGACGGTCACCTCCAGTCTGCGGGCGAGTATCTGAGACGAACCAGAGGCCGGCCATCGTTCGAGTGGGTCGCTGGAGCCATCTCCGGATCGCGACCCCGTCGACCGGGAACATTCGGCCGATCACCTCGTGGCGCGCCACGAGACGTCTGAGCCGCATCGTGTCGGGCATGACCACGAGTCGGCCGACACTCAGCGGGCTCCAACTCCATCGCCGCATGACGATCTTCGGCGCGAGCCGCGCCTTCTCGTCCAGCTTGCGACCGATCGCTTCCGCCGACGCGAGGTCTGTCTTCACCTCGATCACGACCACCGCTCGCTCGGACGGGCGGACACCAAGAATGTCAATGGACCCGCGTTCGCCGAACTCGGAGTACGTGACCTCGAGCTCCGGTGACCAGCCCAGGGACTCGAGCCGCCGGGCGACCGACGCGACGACGATCGAGTGATCCTCGTCGAGCAGACGCTCGAGCTCCGCGCCCTTCCAGCGCGGCGCCAACTGAACGCGCGCCTCGAGGGCCGCGAAGATTGAACGGATCACCCGCAGTGTCAGGTCTTCGAGCCATCCGCGCTCGGCACGTGAAACCGTAGACTGCGACACGCCCGCACGAGCCGCGAGCTCGCGCTGGCTCCAGCCGCGCCGTCGGCGGAGCGCTCGAGTGACCAAGCCGCTGGTTCGATCGTCCACGCGCTCAGCATGCGCAACCCCACGTATCTCACGCGTATCCGAGTCGCTACGCTGCGTGACGTGCCGATCAGCAGCGGCAGCCGCCGCATCTATACGACCATCGGCGTCCCGATCGACTCGGTCGGGCTGGGGCGCGCGGGCCTGCACGGGACGGAGTTGTCTCCAGCTGCCCTCCGGGCGGCGGGTCTCGGCAGGCTGGGCTGGCAAGACGCCGGCGACCTCGACGTGCGGATTCCGGATCACGCGCGGGACGTCGCGACCGGCGTGGTTGGCATCGACGGCGTCCTCACCACCACCGACCTGGTCCGCCGGGCCGTTGCCGCCCACTGCCGGGCCGGAGACAGACCTTTCGTCCTCGGCGGATGCTGCACGCTGGTGGCCGGCGCCGTCGCTGGCGCTCGAGACGCGCTCGGAACGGTCGGGCTCATCTACGTCGACGGCCACCTCGACTTCTACGACGGGCTGACCTCGCGGACGGGCGAGGCCGCCGACATGCCGGTCGCGGTGATCCTCGGAGACGGCCCGGGGCCGTGGGTCGAGCGAGTGGCGCCGGCTCCAATCTGCCCGCCGGAGGCGATCGCGATCCTCGGCTATCGCGACCCGACCGAGCTCGAGGACCTCACGGATCGGCTCGCCGCCAACCGACGAAGGGGCCTGTTCGCTGCCGATGCCGCGGAGATCCGACGGGATGGTCCGACTTCTACGGCTGCACGCGCCCTCGAGCACGTCGGGCGGGCGGCCGACCTCCTCTGGCTTCACGTCGATCTCGATGTGCTCGATGAGCGCGTCTTTCCGGCGACCGACTACCTGCTGCCGGACGGGCTGGACTGGGACCAGCTGGTCCAGCTGCTCTGCCCGATCGCACTCGACGAGCGACTCGTCGGCTGGTCCATCGCCTGCTACAACCCGGAGAAGGACCCGGACGGTTCGAATGGCCGGGCGATTGTGGCCGCGATCGAGCGAGTGTTCGACGCACCCGCCGTTCTTGAAGGCGCTACTCGGCGCTGAACCCGTAGACCGTCTCGTGCCGGTAGGTCCAGCCGGGCTCCAGGATGACCTGGTCGCGCCAGGCGGGGACGTTGATCGCATTTGGGAAGGACTGTGTCTCCAGGCAGAGACCTGCGTACGGCGTGTGCGTCCGGCCCTTGCCGCTCGTCCTCCCGTCCAGGAAGACGCCGGAGTAGAACTGGACGCCCGGTTGGTTCGCCCGGAGCGTCATCACGCGGCCCGAAGCGGGATCCTCGAGGCGGGCGACCGGTCGCGTCTCGCCTGGCTCCCCATTGACGATCAAGTTCGAGTCGTACCCGACCGATGCACCGGCACCCGGTGAACCCGCTGCCTGCAGATCCCGTCCGACGGTCTTCGGCGCGGTGAAGTCGAAGGGCGGTCCGACGACCGGTACGGTACGGCCAGCTGGTGGCATGCCCGGCGTGTAGGCATCGGCGAAGAGTTGGAGCACGTGATCCCGGACATCGCCATCCATGCCCGGGCGCAGGTTGAAGTACGTGTGGTGGACCATGTTCACGATCGTGGTCCGGTCGCTGGTGGCCGTCATCTCGATCGCCAGCTCGTTGTCGTCGGTCAGTGTGTAGCGAGTCATCGCGCTGACCGTTCCGGGATACCCTTCCTCGCCATCCGTCGAGCCGTAGGTGAGCTGCAGCGAAGGGCCCGACGGCGCCTCGACTGGCTCGGCGGCCCAGACGACCTTGTCCCAACCCTTCTGGCCGCCATGCAGGTGGTGTCGACCATGATTGGCGACCAGCTCGTACGTCTTGCCGCGCAGTTCGAACCTGGCGTTGGCGATCCGGTTGCCGACTCGACCCACGGTGGCGCCGAAATAACGCGGCGTCCTGAGGTAGCCGTCGAGGGCCTCGAACCCCAGGGCGACATCACCCAGCGCACCGTGCCTGTCGGGGACATGGAGCTCCACCACGGTGGCTCCGTAGTTCATGATCCGGGCGACGAGGCCGCTCGCGTTGACGAGCGTGTACAGCTGCACCTGGCGGCCGTCGGCCTCGCCCCAAGGAGTCATGGCAATGGTCATTCCGAACTCATCTCCTTCGACGCCCGCCACCGGTCGCTGATCGACAGGGTGTTGCCCTCCTGATCGATGACGCCATCGAGGAGATGGTATCGCCGAGGCCACTCGACATCGGGGCGGCCCTCGGCGGGGGTCGTCGCCGGAAAGGCGGGCTCGGGCCAGCCACACCAAAGGCGTCACGAGGCGTCGACGGTCTGACCGGCACTCACGGCGTGCTAGACTCGCCGCCTCACGGCGAGGACCGAGAGGAGTAGCGACGGGACGGCCCCGGAGCGAGCGTGGGGTGGTGCGAGCCGCGCGGGTACGACGGACGTGAAGGTCGCTCGCGAGCCGTGCGGGAGACGCCCGATAGCGCGTCGAGAGGGCGCCGAACAAGGCGAGTCGCGATGACCGACTCGGCCCCGGACGCCGAACCAGCAGGTGGTACCACGACCCGTTCGTCCGCTGGACGAGGGGGCCGTTCTGATTCTGAGGAGACGATGCCGGAGCTGCCGAAGGCCTACACACCGCGAGACGTGGAAGGTGCGATCTATGAGCGCTGGCTCGCGGCGGACGTCTTCGCCCCCGACGGGGCGGGCTCGACCGCGGATCCCGCCCTTCCGCCGTTCACCATCATCCAGCCGCCGCCCAATGTGACCGGCTCGCTGCACCTTGGCCACGCCCAGCGAACCGCCGTGGAGGATCTGATGATCCGCCACGCCCGGATGCATGGTCGGCGCGCGCTCTTCCTGCCGGGCCTCGATCACGCCTCGATCGCGGCTCAGTTCGTGCTCGACGGCATTCTCGCCAGGGATGGGGAGAGCCGCAAGAGCCTGGGCCGTGAGCGATACCTGGAGCGGATGGCCTCGTTCGTCGAGACGACGCGCGGCGTCATGCTCGCGCAGCAGCGGAGGGTCGGAGCCTCCGCCGACTGGGGGCGGCTCCGATTCACGATGGACGCCGTCTCGGCCAAGGCCGTCCGGGTCGCCTTCGAGCGGCTCTACCGGGCGGATCTGGCCTACCGCACCGAGGCCCTCGTCAACTGGTGCCCGGGCTGCCGGACGAGCGTGAGCGACCTCGAGGTGGTCCCCACCCCGGAGACCGGAACGCTCTGGTCCGTCCGCTATCACATGATCGACCCGGCGACCGGCGCCCCGGACCAGGACTCGACGATCACCGTGGCCACCACTCGCCCGGAGACGATCCTGGGCGACACCGCCGTGGCCGTCCACCCGGACGACGGGCGCTACGCGGGCCTGGTGGGGCGCCTCGTCCGGATTCCGTTCGTGGAACGGGACGTCCCGGTCATCACCGACGAGGTCGTCGACCGTGCTTTCGGGACCGGGGCGGTCAAGATCACTCCCGGGCACGACCACGACGACCACGCAACCGGCCTCCGTTACGGCCTGGATGCGCCGACGATCTTCGCCGACGACGCGACCGTCAGCGGCACCGGGACGGCCTACGACGGCCTCGACCGGTACGACGCCAGGAAGGCCATCGTGGCGGACCTTGCGGCGCGCGGCGATCTCGCCGGCACGAAGCCGCACGAGATGGTCATCGGCCGCTGCCAGCGCAGCAACGACGTGGTC
>CAYLSK010000197.1:0-4559 GCA_964385975.1 uncultured Anaerolineaceae bacterium
AGCGCTCCCCCAACGATCAATACCGACGCCCCCACCCGGCGGCCCACCTCCGCGCGGTCGGCTGCCTCGCCCATCTTGACCGCGCCCCAGGCGGCCGCGAACACGGTCGCCGACTCGCGCAGCGGCGCGACCCCGGAGAGAGGCGCGACGCTGAGCGCCCCCAGGATGCACAGGTAGGCCGCCAGTGTCAGCCAGCCGCCGACGGCCGCTCGTCGCGCACCGTCCGCCCCGTGACGGAGCAGATCGCCGCCGGCCACGAAGGCGACCCAGCCGACCAGAACGATCGAGCACGTCGCCCACAGGATCGCCGCGTACGGCACTGGGGCAATGAGGCGCGTCCCGACCCGGTCGATCGTGGTGTAGGTCGCGATCATCAGCCCGGTCGCCAGGGCGAACACTACGGCCGTGTCGACAGTGGCCCGCCCCGGCAGGCCCGCCCGCGTGCTGCGCCGCGCAAGCGCGAGCGCGCGCCAGGGACGCTGCAGCCACAGGAATCCAGCCAGCAACGCCACAACCCCAAGCGACCCGGTCACGCCCAGGCGCTCGCCGAGCAGGCCCACGCCGAAGACCACAGCCAGCAGCGGCGCGGTCCCCCGGGCGAGCGGATAGACCACCGACAGATCGCCCCGGCGATATGCGGCCGCCAGGAAGATGAAATAAGCGGCCTCCACGACCCCCGAGGCGATGCCCAGGGCGATCCCCTCGGGCGGCAACGCTGCCCCACCCCCCAGCCACCAGACAACGATGCCTGCTGGCACGATCCCGACCGCGGCGGCCAGCATCCCGATCGTCGCCGCGCGCAGCGGATCGCCCGCGGTCTTGAGCCGGACGTTCCAGGCGACGTGCAGGACGGCCGAGACCGCGACCAGGCCGATGATGAAGGGGCTCACCCCCGGACGTTACCTGCCGATATCGCGCCGCGTCAGGCCGATCGCGCAGATCGCGACGCCGCCCACGATCATGACCAGCGAGATCGCGATCCCGGCCGGGTCGAAGGCCCCGACCATCGGTTGGCCGAGGTGCTTGTAAATCGATAGCTGCAGGATCGGATCCGGCAGCTTGAGCGCCGCCCCCAGCGTGTCGATCAGGAAGGTGGCGATGGCCAGCGCGGCGGTGACACCGGCTCCGAGTGACAGGCGAACAAGACCGCCAACCGCCAGCCCGACGCTGGCAAATGCCGCCGATGAGAGGGCCAGAACGGCGATCCCACCCACCGGCGCCACCACGTCGCCGCCCTGCGACACGATCGCCAGGGCCATGATCGCGGCCAGGGAGACTCCCAGGACCCCGATCGCGGCCAGCACGCCCAGTCCGCTCCGGATCGCCCACGCGGCCCGCGAGAGGGGCGCCGACAGGACCAGATCGAGCCGGCGTTCACCCTCGTCGCTCGCCCACCCGGCGACGAACGATGCGCCCGCCAGGCTGATGATGAACGAGCCGAAGGCGAAGAACGCGAGCTGCAGGAGACCCGACGGCTGATGGAGGTCCACGTCGGGGTAGAGAAGGTTGATCAAGTGGGTGATCTGCGGGAGCGACCCGAGGCTGTCAGCGAATGCCTTGGAGGAAGCGACGATGAGCGCCGAGTAGACCCCGATCCCAATCCCCCAGGCGAGCGCGACGCCCGTTCTGTCGGACAGCTGCCGTCTGAAGGGACCGCCGATCCCGGACGGGAGCGACGGCAGGCTCAGCCAGCTGAGGGCCGTCGAGTTGCCGAGATCGCGCCGCTCGAAGGCCACGACGCCGATCGTCAGCAAGATCACGCAGAAGACTGCGAGCAGGGCGACCGACGGCCAGTCGGTCACGCCGGCGAGCGGTCGGTGGCCGGCCGTCCAGGCGTACCAGGACAGGGGCTTCAGCGAGTCGATGAGCGGCGAGAGCGACGCGTACGACGAGATGAGGTAGCTGGCGAAGAGCCCAATCAGCCCGAAGGCCAGGGCTCGCGTCCGCCCAACGAACGGGGCCGTGGCGAAGGCGATGGACCCGGAGGCCAGCATCAGCAGGCCGTACAGGAGCACCTGGCCGAGCGCGGCCCCGAGCGTGATCTCGTCGCCGGGAAGCGAAGCGAAGATGACGCCCACGTACCAGATCAGGAGCCCGGCAATTAGCATCGACACCGTCAACGCCGTGATATGTCCGCCTAGCTTCTCGAGGGCGATCCGCCGCCGGCTGACCGGCGTCGAGGCGACCAGGTCGAGGCTGCCCTTCGCAGCCTCGCCGGCCAGCGTCCCCGACAGCGCGAGGACGGACCAGAGGCCGAGCATGACCGGCAGGACGTTGCCGACCCGCCAGGAGAGGAAGCCACCGAGCGTCTCCAGGTTGATCGGCTCGCCGAGGAGCCCGCGGAGCGCCTGGGGCAGAGCCGTCAACCCGGCGACGAACTGGCGGCGGAGCTCGATCGTCGAGAATTCCGGCGCCGCACCGTAGGGCGCGCCCGTGCCGAGCATGAAGAGGCCGGCCAGCACGCCGACGACGAGCGCTGCCCGCCGGCTGTCACGGACAGTCTTGGCGTAGATGGACCGCAGGCCCATGACCCGCGACCACGGCTTCGCTCGGGATGGGCTCACGGAGATGGCGCGAGCCTCAGCGCCCATCGGACCCACCCGAGAAAGCGGCGGAGAGCGGGTCCGGTCCGGCGCCGTACTGGGCGAGGAAGACATCCTCGAGGTTCGGCTCACGACTGACGACATCGACCAGTCCATGACCCGCAGCCGCCGCGATGACCGCACCGATCGGGCCGTTGACCCGCATCCGGACAGCGTTGCCCTCGCTGATCACGTCCTGGACGCCGTCGAGGCCGTCGAAGATGGCCGTCGCGACCGGCGAGCCGAAGGAGAGCTCGACGTGGTGGAACGCCAGCCGTCGGATCGCCTCGATCCGATCGACCTGGACGAGGCGACCCTCGCGAATGATGGCGACCCGATCGCAGGTGCGGTCCACCTCATCGATGATGTGAGACGAGAGGAAGATCGTGCGCCCTTCGCCCTGCGCCTCGCGGGCCAGCGCGAAGAACGTCTGCTGGATAAGCGGGTCGAGGCCCGCGGTGGGTTCGTCGAGGATCAGCAGGTCCGGCTTGTGCTGGAGCGCCACGACCAGGCCGACCTTCTGCTTGTTGCCCTTGGAGTACTCGCGGAAGCGGCGACTCGTGTCGAGATCGAGGCGCTCGACGAGCTCGGCCACGTACCGGGCGTCAACCCCACCGCGGAGGTTGCCGAAGTAGGCGATCGTGTCGGCGCCGGTCAGTCGGTCGTACAGATCGAATTCGCCGGGCAGGTAGCCAACCCGCCGGTGGATGGCGACCGGATCGGCGGTCGTCTCGATCCCGAAGACCTCCGCGCGTCCGGAGGTGGGCCGGATGAGATCGAGCAGGACTCGCATCGTGGTCGTCTTGCCGGCGCCGTTTGGCCCCAGGAAGCCGAAGACTTCGCCTTGCTGGACGTCGAGATCCAGCTCGACGATTCCGCGATGGCTGCCGTAGCTCTTGGTGAGGCGGTCGGTCTGGATGACGGCCGTCATAGGGCTCCCTTCCGTGTCGCGAGGAGGTCGGGTCGGCCTCAGGTGGTGGCGTTCAGCCCGCGTTCGGCCGCTTCGGCCCGCTCCTTGAGGACTCGCAGATGCGCCTCGACCCGGCTGGCCAGCGAAGCCCGGCCGAGCCGGACCAGGATCCCGGTCCAGCGATCGAACGGCTCGAACGTGGCGCCATGGATGACCCGCGTTCCGCCGGCAAGGGGCTCGAGGCGCCAGCTCCACTGGCTGTCGAATCCCGACGCCGTGACGCGCAACCGGAACCGAGCGTCCGGTCGGGCCTCGAGGCTCTCCACCCGCGCGGCGTCGCGCAGGAGACCCAGGTGAGCCCACGCCGACCGCGTCGTCGCAGCAGCCGGCCAGGCTGGGGCCGCTGGGCCGAGCCGAAGCTCGGGAAAAAGGGCGCCGGTCGCGGCTGGGTCGTGGAGGGTCGCCCAGACGGTGCGCGGCGACGCGTGGACGAAGACACGACGCTCCACCGCCCCATTGGTCTTCGGGGAGATCCCTCGTGACCGCCGTCGGGAGGCACCGCCCCCGATCCCGATCGCCATCGTCAGCCCCCGATCGGGTGCCAGACCGTCTTCATCTCGAGGAAGGCGGCGATCCATTCGGGGCGTTCCGAGGCCGCATCGTCGAGCCAGTCGAAGCGGGCCTCGGCGGTCTTCGTCGGACGCCGCAGCAGGCGTTTGATGTCCTCGGCGGCGAGCTGTTCGACCTCGACACGCAGGTCGTCGGGCACCCCCCAGGTGTCGAGCGCGTCGACGTCCGCATGCCCAGCCAGCACCGGCACGAGCTCCGAGCGGCGGCCTGTCAGGATGTTGACCACGCCGCCCGGGACGTCGGACGTGGCGAGCACCTCGGCGAGGGTCACGGCGGGAAGTGGCCGTCGTTCGCTGGCGATCAGCACGACGGCGTTGCCGGTGACGAGCGGTGGCGCGAGCCGGCTGACCAGGCCGAGCAGCGACGAGGTTTCAGGGGCGACGATACCGACGACGCCAGTCGGTTCGGGGATCGTGAAGTTGAAGTAGGGAGCGGCG
>CAYLSK010000198.1:0-4550 GCA_964385975.1 uncultured Anaerolineaceae bacterium
GCGCCTCGGCGCCGCAACTGGCTGGCAAGGCACCGCCCAGGCCGCGGCCAGGCACTCGTCGAGCTCGCTCTCATCCTCCCAGTGATGCTCGTGCTCTTCTCCGCGGCCTTGGATCTCGGCCGGGTCTTCTACAGCCAGATCACCATCAACAACGCGGCCAAGGAGGGGGCTCTGGAGGCATCCCGGAACCCGACGAGTTTCGACTCGACGCGGGACTGCGACGCCGAGACGAACCGAGTGATCTGCCTGGTCGTCCACGAGGCCCAGGGATCACTCATCTCGATCGCACCAAGCGATGTCACCCTCACCTGCACCCCGGATCCGTGCCCGACGCCAGCCGTCATTGGCGACACGGTCGGGATCAAGGTAACCGCCAAATTCTCATTGGTCAGCCCAATACTCGCCGTCTTCTTCGGAGGGCAGACGTTCCCGATCTCGTCGACTGCGACAGCGCAGCTTGGCGTGGTACCGACGCCTGGCTCAGCGGACCCGACTCCCGCCCCGACTCCGACCCCGACTCCGACCCCGATCCCGACGCCATCACCGACACCTGACCCGGCCGCCACGCCGACTCCGACTCCGACACCGACCCCATCGTGCGTCGTACCAACCGTCACAGGCGACATTGGGATCAACCCAGGCAGCGGACGGAGCGCGTCGCCCGGCCCAGCAACGCTGTTCTCCATCACCGCACCGACCGTGGATCCCCAGCCCGGGTGTTCGTTCACCTATACATGGAGCTTTGGTGATGGCGCCGTTGGGTCAGGTGCAAGCGTGACCCATGCGTACGCAAACAAGGGGATCGGTCCGACACATCAATACACGGTGACCCTGGTGATCTCCGCGACGGGTGTTCCACTTTCGTGGACGGGTACGAAGACCGTGAGGGTCAATCCATGAAGGCGCGAGGTACGCGGGACAACCGCGGGCAAGCGCTCGTGGAGTTCTCACTGGCGATCTTTGTGTTCCTGTTCCTGATGATGGCCGTCTTCGACTTCGGGCGAGCGATCTACCAGTACAACGGGGTCGCTCAAGCGGCGCGCGAGATTGCTCGCGTCACGGCGGTGCATTCAGGGTCCGACTTCACGACGATCGCCGGCCAAAGTACTCAAACCAGACAGGTCATCGCGACCCAGAAGGGACTGATCCCGAATCTGGAGGAGCCAACGATCACGTGCGTCAAGATCGACGGCACGCTGGATCCGCGGACCTGCAGGATGGGCGAGTGGATCAAGGTCGAGATCCACGCCGAATACGACCCAATTACGCCGCTGCTCGGCTTTACCCACAACTTCGACCTCTTCTCCGCCTCGACCAGCGTCCAACTCTCCAATGAATAGGAACGAATGCGCCATGACTCACCATCGTGCCGTCCGAGAAGGCGGCCAGATCCTCGTTCTCTTCGCACTTTCCCTGGTGGCCATCGTTGCCATGGTCGGCCTGATTCTCGACGGTGGCGGGGCCTTCGCTCAACGCCGCTCTGAGCAGAACGCCTCTGATGTCGCTGCTCTGGCTGCCGCGAATGACCTGATCGTCAACGAAGGAAGCGCGCACTGGGATGCAACGGCTCGGACGATCGCTCGCCAGAACGGCTACGAGGACGGAGTCAATGGGGCGTCGGTGACAGTCACGTGCGTGAACTGTCCTGGCCAAACGCTGAATAACGCTGTGGCCGGTGTCCAGGTCACGGTCAACATCACCGCCCCGCACGCGAACAACTTCGCCGGTGTCGTCGGAATGTCGACATGGAACGTGAGCACGACGGCCACGTCGAAGACGGGCTGGCCTGATACGGCGCACGGCCCCGGCCCGTTCATCGTTTCGGTCACCGCGTTCGACAACGGGCAGCCAAAGGTTTGCACGTCGGAAGCCAACCAATGCGACCTGCTGCATCCGGTGAACGACACGCCGGCGAACCCGACCGAATTCTCCTGGACGGACTTCGGCTACGACAAGGAATGCGAAGACACTGGCAACGTCAACAACAACGACCTCCAGAAATACCTGGATGGTTCGGCTGACTTCAAAATCACACTCAAGTTCGGGTGCTACATCGCCCAGCACAACGACGGCATCATGAACGACATCGTCGCGGCGATCCGTGACCTCGCGCCGATCACCTTCCCGGTTCCGATCGTGGACACGGAGGGTAAGTACGTCGGCTGGGCCACGTTCACCGTCACCGGCGCCGAGCCGGACGGGCGAAACGGCACGATCGCCGGTTACTTCACGACCGGCGCCCAGAATCAGGAGCTCGACGTCCAAGGAGCAGGATTTGGCGACGCCACCTACGGCGGTGTCTACGACCTCAAGCTGATCAACTAGCCCCGGTAGGCCTCCGGCCCGCCGATTGGCCAGGACCGGGATCTGACGACGGACCGCGGTGACGCGGTCCGTCTCGATGTCCGCCCGGACGATCCCGACGTGATCTGGCGCCTGGGCGATGACGATGCCCCACGCATCGACGACCATCGTGTGGCCGTAGGCGGCCTGGCCGGGTGGCCCACCGATCTGGGATGGCGCCAGGACGTAGGCGCCGTTCTCGATGGCTCGAGCGCGCAGGAGGACCTCACCGCCCGCCGTTTCCGGATTGACTTATCACTCTATGAGAGTGATACTGTGTCCGTGTCCCGACTGATCGCTTCTGACAACGCGCTCCGCGCCCTGCTGCTCTTGTCGCAGCACGGGGGCGGCATGCGCACGTCCGAGGTAGCCGGCGCGCTCGAGATCTCATATACCGGCGCGGAGAAGGCGCTCGAGATCCTCGTCGCCGACGGCCTGGCGAGCTTTTCGGAACGTCGCTATGCGCTCGCCGCCTTGCCCCGCGCCCAAGAAGCGGTCCGCTTCGCCCTTGCCTTCCTGCCAACAGATGTGACGCTCGCATCTCTCGCGCGCGGCAACGAGGCCGTCGAGTTCGCGAGCACCGCTGAACAGGGCGCACTCGTCGTGTTCCGCCGCTTCTCGGAGCCAGCAGCGGAGGCCCGCATGCGCGAGGCAGTGGCAACGCTGCGACATCTGGCGCCTGACACCAGGGTCGAGCTCGTCAGCAAAGAGGACCTGCGGGAGCAGCTTCTCAGCGACATCGCGCCGCGCCGGCGGGCGGCAGATATGCGCATCCTGGCCGGCACGGTCGACCGGACCTTCCCTGACAGGACCCGGCACGGGGACTTCGAGGCACGCTCGCTCGGGCGCTTGAACGAGGCCGTTGCGGCCCCCAGTATCCGGCGTCTGCGTGCGCTTGCGCGCGAGTACGGCCTGCGCCGGATCCTTGCGTTCGGCTCCGCGACGCGGGCGGACTTCCGGCCAGATTCGGACATTGACTTGCTCGTTGAGCCGACGCCCGGGCACCATCTTGGCCTTGATGAACGCGTCAGCCTCACGGCAGACATGGAGCGCCTCTTCGGCCGAGACGTCGACCTCCTGACGGCTCCCGTGCGCCGCGCCTCACTTGCGCAACGAATCAGCCGCGATGGGGTGGTGCTCTATGACGCCGCGCGATAGGGAAGCGCTCGATCGCATCATCGAGTGCGTCCAAGCCATCGACGCCTACCTGTGACGAGCAGGAGCCAACTGGCCGACCGACGAAATGGCGGTTGACGCCATCGCCAAGCGCATCGAGGAGATTGGCGAGGTTTCCAAGCGACTGTCGCCGGAGACCCTTCAGACGATGGCCAGTGTCAACTGGAGGGGCGTCAAAGGCATGCGCGAGGTCATCGCCCATGACCACGACGATGTCGATGTCGAAGTCCTCGCGGGCATCGTTCGAGACAATCTCCCTGGTCTTCGAGCCGCGGTTAGCCGGGCGCTCGGCAGCTCGTAGTCTCTGCCTCCATCTGCTGGAGATGTCTCGCGGTGCGATCTCACATGGTCGATGCAGTGGCGCATCACCTGGCAGCTCTGCACGTTCAGCGGCCCGGCATCTCGCGCAGAAACCGGGGGGCGCCACGCATGAATGGCGTGACGTTGATCCCCCAAGGGATCATCCCTCCAAAGTCCGCCGAGCCCGCCGGCGCGCGGCCGATGGCGGCCAAAAGGGGGCCTTGTCAGCGAGCTCGACCCGGGCCGTACGCCTCTGGCCGGCGATTGGCCAGCGCCGGAATCTGACGACGGACCGCGGTGACGCGGTCCGTCTCGATGTCCGCCCGGACGATCCCGACCCTGTCGGGTGCCTGGACGACGATGCCCCACGGATCGATGACCATCGTCGCCGTTCCGGTGTTATCGAATGCCGGTGTCGTAGTCGAGCTGGACGACGGCCACGGACCCTTCGACGACCGAGACGGTTTGCTGTGCAGCTGTGCCCAGCAGACCCTGAACCGGCTTGGGCTCGACGATGTACTTGCCTGGCTGCAGCTCGACAAAGAATGCGCCATCCGCGCCAGCCACGGCCGCCGCGACCTGGGCTCCGGAAGCATCTCGGATCACGATCGTGGCTCCGGCCACCGGGCGCGGCGCACAAGCGGGATCCGGCGGATTCTTCTGGACCGGACAAACCGGGCCAGCCGATGCGAGCCCGCGGATCCCGGTATTGCCGGCGGCCGTCGCGCTTG
>CAYLSK010000199.1:0-4518 GCA_964385975.1 uncultured Anaerolineaceae bacterium
ACACGGGGCGCGATCGTGACATGGAGGCGCGGGCGATCGAGATCATGCTCGACCGCCAGGTCGACGCAATCGTCTACGCCACGATGTCCCACCAGGTCGTCGCGCCGCCGGCGGCGCTCCGCGAGGTCCGGGCCGTCCTCCTCGATGCGCGGACGGCGGACGCGTCGCTCCCATCGGTCGTGCCGGATGAGGTGGGAGCCGCCCGGTCGGCCGTGGAGACCCTCGTCGAGCACGGTCATCGGCGGATCGGGTGGGTGACGACCACGGAGCCGGTCCCGGCATCCATCGAGCGGTTGGCCGGCTATCGAAGCGTGCTCGACGAGCACGGCATCGCCTTCGATCCGTCGCTCGTCGCGGCAGGGACGGCGGGCGACACCCATTCAGGCGTCGATGCCGCCGGTCGTCTGCTGGATCGGCCGGATAGACCAACCGCCCTGTTCTGCTTCAACGACCGGATGGCCATGGGCGCATACCGGGCGATCCGATTGCGCGGCCTGCGGGTCCCCCAGGACATCTCCGTCGTGGGCTTCGACAACATGGAACAGATCGCGCCGTGGCTGGACCCGCCGCTCACGACCATGCAACTTCCCCACCACGAGATGGGGCGATGGGCGGTGGAATACGTCCTCCGCGACCACAAGCCTGAGGGCGAGCAGGAGATACCGCCGCAGTGCCGCATGCCGTGTCCGCGAATCGAGCGCGCCTCGGTCGCGGCACCACCCGCCGGCTGACCGGTCACCCCGACGGGACGAGCGGCTTTGGACTCCTCCAGGACGTCGACAGGATCCGGCCCGCCGGACCCGGCGCTTACGTTCGCGCGAGCTGCTCCACGACCGGCGCGATGTCTGCGATGCCCGGCTCCCACGGGGGCCTGATGCAGCGGCGCATCAGTTGAGATGGCTCCATGCTCAGCGGCCTGGCGTTTCAGGCAGATAGTTGGGGGCGCCGCGCACGAATAGCGTGACGATGATCCCCCCGCGGATCATCGCCTCCGAGTCCGCTTGCGCGCAGCCAGCGGCGGCTCGACAAGATAGAAGCTTGCTTCCGCCGGTCGACTCATCCCTCCTACGAATCACTCGGGCTTCCAGGAGGTGTACTCGGGTGGCCAGGCGTCAGGGCTCGGGCGCTCGCCTAGGAGAGCGTGCTCGATCAGGAATTCGAACAGACGGTATTCCTCGGATGCCTCGAAATACCAAGCGGCGGCGAACCGGGCCCGGGTTGCCTCGTCGTCGAGCGGCCGGGCTCGCCCGCGGATCTGGAATTCATCCGGCGTGACCGGATCCTGATGGTTGTGGAGGGCAAATCGACCATCGGCGGCGAGGTCGGTCGCCTTCGCCGATCCCGTGATGAAGGCTACGAGACGATCCTCAAGGATCGCTACGTAGATCGGATGGACCCGTGGCAGCCCGTCACCTCGAACCGTCGAGACGAGCGCTTCGCCGGTCTCGGTTCGATAGAAGAGCCGCCGGCCGTGCTCGGCCAGTGCGGGAGCCGCGGCCGCGAACTCGCCCCATGTTGCCATCTCAACACTCCGTCTGGCAGGTCTCGGTCGATGACCAGAACCGTGCCCAATGATCGTCCATGGACCAGCGCAAGTCGCGCCCGAAGAAGATCGCCTGCACATCGAAGGCCAGCACGACGGCCGCGACCACCAGCAATGCGATCAGCGCGTCCATCGCAAACCTCCAGTTCCTTGTCCGTTGTCTCCGACCATCCTCGCCGGGAACTGGTTAGTCGAGAAGGTCCACTTCGAGGGTGACAACCAGGACCAGGTCGCGGTTCGCGTCCGTTTGCGACAATCCGCCCAACATGCAGATCAAGCCATCGCTCCATCGGCTCGGGTCGAGCCTCGTCAATAGCTACCTGATCGAAGAGGGCGGCCAGGTTACGATCATCGATGCGGGCCTGCCCGGCTACTGGCGCGACCTGCCGACCGAGCTTGCCGCGATGGGCCGCACGCTCGACGATGTTCGGGCTGTCGTCCTTACCCATGGTGACACCGATCACGTGGGCTTTGCCGAACGCCTTCGGCGCGAGCGCGGCGTTCCAGTGTTCGTCCACGAGCTCGACGAGTCGCGCGCTCGCGGTGAGATCAGGAAGCCGAGCACTGGCTGGGGCCCCGTGAAGGTGCGACCGCTGCTCAGGTTCCTGGCCTACTCGGGCAGACGAAGCGGCCTGCGGATCCCGCCACTCACCGAGGTCCTGACGTTCGGTGACGGAGCAACGCTCGACGTTCCCGGCGCCCCACGGGTCGTCCACCTGCCTGGCCACACGCCCGGAAGCGTGGCGCTGCGCGTTCCCGAGCTCGACGCGATCTTCCTCGGCGACGGGTTCACGACTCGGAGCGTGCTGACCGGTGAATTGGGGCCGCGCCTTGCGCCATTCACGTTGGAGCCGGCCCGGGCGTTGGCATCGCTAACGAGACTCGATGGCATCGAAGCGACTTGGGTCCTGCCGGGCCACGGCGAGGCCTGGAACAGTGGCTTGGCCGAGGCGCTGCGCCAGATCCGGGGAGCGGGCACCTGACGCCGAGGCGGATCCGTCAACTCAGTTCGACTGCGCGGTCTCGCGATCCAACCTCGCCTGGCACCTCTGTCGTGATCGGGTCCGAAACCGCCTTTGTGCGGCGGGCAAGAATCGAGAACGGTACCGCCAACGCTTGAATCCCCGCCGCGATCAGGTACGACGTCGCATAGCCGTACACGTCCGCGGCTCGACCAAGCGCGGGCTGGGCGATCACGCCGCCGGACGACCCCATCAGGGAGTCGAACGACAGTACGGTCGCCCGTTGCTCAGACGGGATGAGTCCGTTGATGAATGCCTGGCGCATCGGCGCTTCGATGGCGAAGACCAGGCACCAGGCCGCCAGCAAGACTAGGGCGACCGCGAAGTTGCTCGTTAAACCGACCACCGCGAGCAACACGACGTTCAGGATGCCTCCGAGGATCAGGGCATCTGTTCGCCGGCGGAAGAAGCGCCGTACTCGGGGGGCTAGTAGCCCACCAACGATCTGGGCACCGGCAACCAGGGCGGCGGCCAGACCGGCAATCCCGTAAGCGCTCTTGTCGCCGTAGAGCTCGAGGAGGTAGGGCTGAGCGGCGTAGAAGACGTAGATGCCGGCGCCGGCCGTGAACGGCGCGGCCAGCATCAGCCACCGGACGGGCGGATTGCGAAAGCCCCCATCGATGGAGCCGCGGACCACCGTCCGGACCGCGGCGCTCGCACTGACGCCCCGCGCTGGAGTGAACCCCAGGTCGTGCATGAAGCGTAGGGCCACGACCACCGTTACGCCGAGCATGGCCGCCCTGAAGAGATACGGCACCCCGAGGTTGGTCGCCTGGGCGATGACGCCGCCCGATACCGAGCCGACCAGCATGGCGGCTCCCCCGATCGTCTGAGCCCGCCCAAAGATGTGTTCGAGATGTCCCGTGAAGCCCGTGGCTTTCAGGGCGTCGACCAGCCATGCCTCCGTCGCCCCGGAGAAGAACGTGAACCCCAGGCCAAGGAGGATCGAGGCGACCGCCCAGCCCACCAAGGGGGCGTGCACCTGCCACATCACGAGATAGAGCAACGTGGACAGGAGCAGCGTGGCAGCGCCGAGCAGATAGGAAAAACGACGACCGCGCGTGTCGGCCACGACCCCGGTCGGCACCTCGAAGATGACCTGGCCAAGCGTAAAGAACGCGTTGGCCGCAAACGCCTCCGCATTGCTCAGACCGGCGTCGAGCAGGAAGAGCGTGTTGATTCCCCAGATGAACGAGGCCGCCAGCGTGGTCAGCAGCGTCAGGAGGAGGTAGGTTCGCTCGACGACTCGGGCAGGATCCACGTTCGGTCCTCCGCTGGGCCGGACTAGCGACGCACGCTCGTGCCAATGGTCCGGTGCGTTCCCAAGTCTGCCTGACCCTGGCGACCGATGAGATCTGGCTGGATTCGCCGTCTAACGATTGGCGCCGACGAGTTGATTCGTCGGCGCCTCCGCGCCTGATCTGGTTCGAGGACCATGGAGCCGAGCATCACCGTCTTTGTGATTGACGGTCCGATTGATCGCGCCGACGTGCCAGGACTCTGCGAGCGCTTGCGCGAGCTGCTGGAGGGCGTCGGCCCCGATCGGGTCGTCTGCGACGTGGGCGCGGTCACTGGCCCGGATGCGGCCACAGTTGATGCTCTGGCTCGAATGCAGCTCACCGCCCGGCGGCTCGGTCGCCAGATGCGGCTCAGCCAGGCCTCGTGCGAGCTCCAGGAGTTGCTCGCCCTGATGGGACTGCGCGGGGTCCTGCCGCTCAGCGCCCCGCTATGGGTCAAGCCGCGGAGGCAGGCCGAAGAGCGGGAAAAGCGTCGCGGTATCCAGGAAGAAGCTGATCCCGGCGATCCCGCCATCTGAGAGCTCGAGCACCTGGAGCGACCAGGGCTCGAGGTTGCCGCCGTCGGGACTTGGCTTGTACTGCCCGAACGCCGGCATGCCGTTCGCCACGGTCGGGATGAGGCGCGAGCCGCGACAGCCGATACCGGGCCCGAGGC
>CAYLSK010000200.1:0-4467 GCA_964385975.1 uncultured Anaerolineaceae bacterium
CGCGCGGGGTGGATGGCATGACCACCTTCAACCCGGGCACATGGTAGAAGAGCGCCTCGAGGCTCTGTGAATGCTGGCCGGCCAGCGAGTTACCCGCTCCTCCC
Organism: uncultured Anaerolineaceae bacterium; assembly: GCA_964385975.1. GTDB lineage: Bacteria > Chloroflexota > Limnocylindria > Limnocylindrales > CSP1-4 > SPCO01. The sequence goes on from CAYLSK010000200.1 coordinate 105, forward strand.
TGGGTCCGGATGACGAGCGGGACCCGGCCCTCGCCGCCCGACATGAAGCGGTATTTGGCTGCCTGGTTCACGACCTGGTCCATGGCCAGGAGGAGGAAGTCGATGAACAGCATCTCGACGACAGGTCGCTGGCCGGCGACGGCAGCTCCAACGCCCAGACCAACGAACCCCGCCTCGCTCAACGGAGTGTCAATCACGCGGCCCGGGCCGAACTGAGCCAGAAGCCCTTCGGTGACCTTGTAGGAACCGCCTCGCTCGCCGATGCCCTCTCCGATGCAGAACACGGAATCGTCGCGCTCCATCTCCTCCTGCAGAGCGGCTCGGAGCGCGTCGCGGTACTTCATGCTGGCCATCTCTAGCTCGCAACGACCTCGGCCAGGAACGCCTCGACGGAGGGGTTGGGACTGTCCGTCGCAAACTCGACGGCCTCATCGAGCAGTCGCTCGACGCGCTCGTCGATGTCAGCCACGACAGCTGGATCGACCCCTGCGCGGGCGAGACGCTCGCGAAGCACGATCAGCGGGTCGCGCGCCTTCCAGCGTTGGAGTTCCTCGGGCGGCAGGTAGAGGCCCGGGTCGTTGACGTGGTGTCCACCGTGTCGAAACGTCATGCACTCGACGAGCGATGGTCCTTCGCCGGCTCGAGCCCGCCGGACGGGCTCCTGCATGGCGCCATAGACGATCGCCGCGTCGTTTCCATCGACGGTCAGACCCGGGATCCCGTACCCGGCGGCACGTGACGACAGGTGTTCGACCCGAGCGCTGTCGCGGATGGGTGTTGAGACCGCGTACTGGTTGTTTTCGAGCACGAAGACGACCGGAAGGTCCCAGATAGCCGCCAGGTTGAGCGACTCGTGCCACATGCCGTTGGCCGAGGAGCCGTCGCTGCAGAACGCCACGACGATCTCGGATCCGCCGCGCTGCTTGATGGCCAGCGCTGCTCCAGCGGCGATTCCGAGGCCGCCGGCAACGATCCCGTTCGCTCCCAGGTTTCGGACCGATCGGCTCGCGACGTGCATCGAGCCACCCCGCCCGCGGCAGTAGCCGGTCTCCTTGCCGAACAGCTCGGCCATCATCCTCCTGGGGTCATGGCCTTTCGCGATCGCATGGCCATGCCCACGGTGGGTGCTGACGATGTAGTCGTCGGGCTCGAGGGCTGCGATGGAGCCGGTTGCGATCCCTTCCTCGCCCAGATAGGGGTGGAGGTAGCCGCGGATGTTGCCGAGGCGGTACTGCTCGATCGCACGCTGCTCGAACCGCCGGATCGTGGCCGCGGTCTCGTACATCGCCTGGAGGAGCTGTGGGCCGATCTCGCTCATCTTCGGGTGGTCTCCGCTGGGTGATCGCCACGGTCGTTCGCGCGAGGGTTTGTGTGGGATTGAACGGCCCTTGGTAGGGAAATGATGACTCTGCTGGAGCGCCATTGTCAAGTTGGTGTGTGGTAATCTGTGGTATATTCTGGCAGACGAGGTTTGGCGTCGAACCCGGATCACACCGCCTACGACACGAGGAGCGATGGCCTTGCGTCAGCATCTGCTTCCGGAAGATCGCCTTCGGGTCATCACCGATCTGATCCGCGAGCGCGGCAGTGTCAGGGGTCGGGACCTGGTCGACGTTCTCGGCGTCACCGACGAAACGATCCGGCGCGATCTCGCTCGCCTGGCCGAACAGGGGCTCGTGCGGCGTGCCCACGGCGGCGCCGTCGCGCTCCGAGCGAGCGATGAGACGGACACCTCGTTTCGGCTGCGCGAACACGAGAGGGAGAAGATTGCGATCGGCCGGCGGGCGTCGGAGCTCGTCCTGGACGGCAGCTCAATCATCCTCGACTCCGGGACCACGACGCTGTGCCTCGCCCGAGCGCTGCATGGGAAGCAGGATCTGGTCGTGGTCACGACGGCTGTCACGAATGCATTGGAGCTCGTAGGCAATCCCAGAACGACGGTCATCATGACCGGCGGCGTGATTCGGCCAACCACGTATGGAGCGAGCGGGCAGCTCGCCGCCGCCACGCTCCGTGGGCTCCACGTCGACCAGACGTTCCTGGCCATCCACAGTGTCTCGGTCGAAGGCGGCCTGACCTACCCGCTGTTCGAGGAGGTCGACGCGAAGCGGGCAATGATCGAGGCTGCCTCAGAGGTCATCCTGCTGGCGGACCATTCGAAATTCGGGCGTCAGGCACTCGTCCGCGTGGCGCCGATCACGTCGGTCCAGCGGATCATCACGACACCCGGAATCGATCCGACCGAGGCCGCGGCGATCCGCGACCTCGGGATCGACCTGATCATCGTCGAGCCGGAGGACGCGATCGGCGACCTGGAGCGCTCCGTGGACCCGGACCCGCCGTCGACCTCGACGGTCCTGCCGTCAAACAGCTGAGGGCCCATCGAGATGCCGATCGTTCCGACCCAGGAGATCCTGCAGCGAGCGTTCCGTGACCGGTACGGCGTCGCCGCCATCAACATCGTCAACGACCTGACCCTGGAGGCCGTTCTCGCCGCAGCCGAGGAGCTTCGAGCCCCGCTCATCGTCCAGACGTCCGTCAAGACGGTCAAGATGGAAGGCCCGGACGTCCTGTATGGGATGTGGGTCGAGATGACGCGCCACATCAGCGTGCCGGTCGCCCTCCATCTGGATCACTGCCCCGATCGCGAGGTGATCTCAACCTGCCTGGCCAAGGGCTGGAACTCGGTGCTGTTCGATGCCTCCAAGCTCAGCGTCGAGGAGAATCGCCGACAGTGCATGGAGGTCGTAGCCGAAGCGAGGCGGTACGGCGCCGCAGTCGAGGGCGAGATCGAGGGCATCCAGGGCGTCGAGGACGGCGTCGGTTCCGACTCGGCAAGCACGATCCAGTCACTCGACGTGGCGCTCGACTTCATTCGCTCGACCGGCATCGACTGCTTCGCGCCGGCCATCGGCAATGCCCATGGCATGTACCGGACGACACCCACCCTGGACAACCAGCGGGTCAGCGACATCGTGGCCGCGGCCCCGATCCCGATCGCCCTCCACGGAGGCACGGGCATGAGGCCGGAGCAGTTCAGCGATCTCATCGCCCGTGGCTGCGCCAAGGTCAACATCTCCACGGCTCTCAAGATCCGGTTCATGCAGTCGAGTTACGACCACATGACGGCACATCCCGGCGAGTACGACCCGCCGGCCCTCTTCCAGGCGCAACGGGCCGCCGTCATCGAAATGGCAAAAGACCACATCCGGATGTTCGGCAGCGACGGCAAGGCGTGGTGACCGCGCTCATCTTCGACTGCGACGGCGTCCTCGCCGACACGGAGCGCTTCGGCCACCTGCCAGCCTTCAATGCGACGTTCGCCGAGTACGGTTTGCCGGCCGAATGGTCGGAGGAGGAGTACGGGAAGCTGCTGTGGATCGGCGGTGGCAAGGAACGGATGGCGACGCTGCTGACGCCGGCCTTCGTCGAGGCGGCCGCGCTCCCGACCGACCCCGATGCCCAAGCGGTCGAGGTTGCGCGGTGGCACAAGCGCAAGACGGCCATCTACACCGAGATGGTCGCGCAGGGCAGGCTCCCGGCGCGCCCGGGGATCCGGCGGATCATCGGAGAGGCGCAGGACGCTGGCTGGACATTGGCCGTCTGCTCGACGTCCGCGGAAGCCTCCGTCCGGGCCATCCTGGACTACGCCGTCGGGTCGGAGCGGGCGGCACGGTTCGACCTCGTGCTGGCCGGCGACGTCGTGGCCCGCAAGAAGCCGGCTCCCGACATCTATCGGCTCGCCCTCGAGCGGCTGGGGGTCCCGCCGGCATGCGTCCTGGTGATCGAGGACTCCCGCAACGGCCTGCTCGCCGCCGCCGCCGCCGGTCTGCAATGCCTCGTGACGGTTAACGGCTACACCGAAGCCGAGGACAGCAGCGAGGCGGTCCTGGTCGTCACCTCGCTCGGCGACCCGGGCGGGGAGGCCACCCGGGTCCTGGCCAACCGGAGCGCCGCCCAGCCGGGCGCCTGGGTCACCCTGGCAGACCTCGAAGCCTGCCTGCAGACGTAGCGCCACAGGGGGCTATCCTGCGCAGATGATCACGAATCATGCACGAACGCAGACTCGTGCGATCGCCGACATCGTCCCCGAGCTCGCTCGCCTGTTCCTGACGGCCCCGGAGCCGCCATCGCGACTCCCCACCATCCGGGATCTCGCCCGGGATCATGGCTCAAGCCTCAGCTCGATCCATGCCGCGATGGGCCGTCTGGAGGAGGCCGGCACGATCAGGATCGAGACGCGAGGGCGGTTGGGGGCGTTCCTGGTCGAGCGATCGGTTGGTCGCCTGTGGGCGACCGCCGAGAACGGGCCCCTCGTCATCGGCCTGCCCCTGGCTTCGTCGCCGCGCTACGAGGCACTGGC
>CAYLSK010000201.1:0-4465 GCA_964385975.1 uncultured Anaerolineaceae bacterium
CACCGGGATCAACGGCTTCTCGCCGCGGACCTTGAGCTGCTGAACAGACCAGGTGTTGCCGTCAGGGTCGCTGAAGCCGAAAAAGGTCCCGCCGTCGCGCTCATCGAAGACCATGATGTCGCTTGCCTCGACGCCTCGATCGATCAGCTCCTGTCGGCCGGCCTCGGCGTCGGCGACGACGAGCTGCAGGCCACGCATCGAGCCCGGCGCCATCTGGTTCTGGGATGGCAGGTCGCCGAACACGATCGAGCAACCCGATCCGCGCGGCGTCAGCTGGACGACGTGCATGTGCTCGTTCGTCGTGTCGTGGTCGAGCTCGAAGCCGACCTTGTCGCGATAGAAGGCGACCGAGCGATCGATGTCGCTGACCGGCAGGATCACGACTTCAAGGGTCCAGTCCATCGGCGTTTCTCCATAGCGCACGTGGTTCGGAAGGAACAAGAGTAGGCACCCCGAGGAAGAGGCGCCGACGATACCTATCCTTGCGAGCGTGAACAGGGTCGCGCATGGAATGGAGCGGACGGCAGCATGACAACACCTCGAACCGTATCGGGACAGGCGGCGCTCTCGGCGATGCGCCGCCACATCAAGCGTGCGCTAGGACAGACCATTGTCTCGATCGAGACCGAGGCCATCGCGCCATACCTGGAGGCGCTGCGGGAAGTCGACCGAGTGCTGGAATACCTCGCGTCCAGGAACGTCGCTTCGAGGTGGGACATTCCCTCCAAGGTTGACTTCGTGACGCGCGCCGAGGCCGCACATCAACTGGTGAGGCCCCTTCTTGCGCAGCCTCCACAGGAGCAACAGGGATAGGGCGGAACCACGGCCGTTGGGTGGTCGTCCCTGCGCCATGAAGCGACTCCCCTTCCCTGTCATGGCGATCGCGACCGCCCTCACGGTCATCGCATGCTCAGCCCTCAACGCCGGCGGCGCTGGCTTGGTCTTCCGCGCAGGACCCGCGCCAGCTCAGTAACTCAGGACTCGATCGGCCTCGAACGCGAGATCGACGAGTCGATCCGGCGGGGCGAACTCGACAGACTTGCCGCCGATTGCATCCCCGTCCACCGCACGCGCTTTGCTCGACATTCCCGACGCGTAGAAGCGCGCACCGCCCGCGACCAGGGCATCGAAATGCTCGCGCAGACTCCCGGTTCCAATGCCCTGGACCAGGTCCATCGTGGTGGGACGCAGCAGGTTCACAGCATCGCCGGCCAGGAAGAGATCCACGTCGTGGCCGCGCTGCTGGGCCGTACGAGCCACCAGGAATGCGAGGGCGGCTCGAGTCGGATGCTCGGATCCAGTGCTCAAATGAACGAGAAGCCGGCTCATGGGTCACTCCTTGGGCGTGATCAACCCGCCCATTGTGAGTCGGAGCCATCCCAATGACGAACTCAAATCGAGGGCAGGAGCGAAAATGGGACGAGCTCGCCCTACTCTGAGGAGAACGCGAATGCGGAAGATCGTCGTCAGCGAGTTCCTCACCCTCGATGGGGTCATGCAGGCACCCGGCGACCCGAATGAAGATCGAACCGGCGGATTCGAGCACGGCGGCTGGCAGCTGGCCTACTTCGATGACATCTTCGGCAGCGTCATGATGGACGCCTTCGCCGCGACAGGCGGGCTCCTGCTGGGTCGCACGACCTACGAGAACTTCGCCCGCCATTGGCCAAACCAGCCCGCCGAGGACCCCCTTGCCGGCACATTGAATGGGCTCACCAAGTACGTCGTGTCGACCACCCTGACCGAGCCGCTCGCCTGGCAGAACTCGACCCTGATCAACGGCGACGTTGCCGGCGAGATCGCAAAGCTCAAGGAGGGATCCGGGAAGGAGATCCAGGTCATCGGCAGCGGTGAGCTGGTTCAGACCCTGATCGAGCACGACCTCGTGGATCAGTACCGGCTGATGATCCATCCGCTCGTGCTGGGCACGGGCAAGCACCTCTTCCGGGAGGGAACCTCGATGTCCCGGCTCCGGCTCGTCGACTCCACACCGACGACGACCGGGGTGCTGATTCTCACCTACGAGCCGGCGGTTGCAAGGCTCGACGGCTGATCTACAGGAGATGCGGCCATGGGCAGGCTCGTCTACTCGATGTCCGTCTCACTCGACGGTTTCGTCGAGACGCCGAGCCGGTCGCTCGACTGGGTGCTGGTCGACGAGGAGCTGCATTCGTTCTTCAACGACGAGGCGCGCGAGATGAGCGCCTTCCTGTACGGGCGCCGGCTGTACCAGTTGATGGTCGACTACTGGCCCACGGCGGAGGCCGATGCATCGGCAACGCCGGCCATGCTCGAGTTCGCCCGCATCTGGAAGGACAAGCCGAAGATCGTGTTCTCCAGGACGCTCGGGCGGGTCGACTGGAACAGCCGGCTGGTCCGCGATGACGCCGCGGCGGAGGTTGCACGGCTCAAGGCGCAGCCGGGGTTCGACATGGACGTGGGTGGTCCGACCATCGCCTCGACCTTGATGCGGCTCGGGCTGATCGACGAGTACCGCCTCTTCGTCCATCCGGTGATCCTGGGCTCCGGCACGCCGTTCTTCCCGGCGCTGGACGATCGCATCGGGCTGAGGCTTCTCGAGACGCGGACCTTCGGCTCCGGTGTGGTCTACCTCCGATACGAGACGGTCAGCGCGGGCTGACCTACCGTTCGACGCCCTAGCCGGACCCGGTCGTCGTAGACTCGGTGGCACCGAAACGCCAGTCGGGGAAGATCCGATGGCCATCGAAACGCCCGCCCAGACGATCGACCCGCGGCGCCCTGACGCGCCCGTGGACCGCCGGACTGCCTTGGCGCGCGCCATCGTCGCCATCCTGCGGCGAACAATCCCGGACTCGGCGCGGGTCCGACTCGAGACTCGACATCGCCCAGCTCCTCCTCGCGCGTCCGCTCGGCGACGGGTCGCCCGCTCCGCGACCCTTGCGGCCGTGGTGGTGACCCGGCCGTAGCGAGATCAGGGCGGTAGGTCCCGAGCGGGCGTGACCTCGCCCGCTGCGTCGAGCGTTTGTCACATTCGCCGCCTGCGTTCCGTACACCCTTTGACGCCAGCGAAACCAACGAGGTCCGACTAGTGAACCGACAGGAATGGCTCGCCCAGGAGTTCGAGCACCAGCGGCCGCACCTGCGCGGGGTCGCCTACCGGATGCTCAGCTCGATCAGCGAGGCCGAGGACGCGGTTCAGGAGGCATGGGTCCGGCTCGATCGCCGCGACCCGGGAGGCAGCGGTGATCTCCGCGGCTGGCTCACTGTCGTCGTCGGGCGGATCTGCCTGGACATGCTCCGGACGCGCCGGTCGCGACGCGAGGACTACGCCGGAAGCTGGCTGCCGGAGCCGATCGTGAGCGCGACTATGGACGACAGCCCGGAGCGCGACGCCGTCCTCGCCGACTCGGTCGGACTGGCGCTCCTGGTCGTCCTCGACACGCTCACGCCTGTCGAACGCCTCGCGTTTGTCCTGCACGACGTCTTCGCGGTCTCGTTCGACGAGATCGCAGAGGTCGTTGGGCGGACGCCCGCGGCGGCCCGTCAGCTGGCGAGTCGGGCGCGCCGCCGGGTGCGTGACGGCGCACCGAATCCGGACGCCGATCTGGCCGTCCAGCGTCGCGTCGTGGACGCCTTCCTTTCCGCCGCGCGATCCGGAAACTTCGACGCGCTCCTCCAGGTCCTCGACCCAGACGTGGTCTTCCGCACCGACGGTGGCGGCAGCGGCCCGCTGGCGCGTCCGCCGGTCGTCGGGGCCGCGGCCGTGGCGCGCGAGATCCTGGCGAGGGGCACCCCCTTCGCCCCGCACGCCAGACCGGCGATCGTCAATGGCACCGCCGGCGCGGTCGTCCGGGTCCCGGGTCGGCCACCCATCGTCGCCGGGTTCACGGTCGTTGATGGCCGCATCGTCACGATCGAGCTCATCGCAGATCCCGCCAAGCTCAGAGGACTCGACACATGAACAGCGCACCCGCCGACTTCGTCGCCGGACGTCCCCGCCGCAGCCTGCCGATCCGCTGGCTCGCTCGCGCGGTCGAGCCGATCGCCTCGCCGCTGGCCGGAACCCGCTGGTTCCCGCTCTGGGCGATCCTCCACCACACCGGCCGGACGTCCGGAACGGCCTATTCGATCCCGGTCGTTGCGCTCCGGACACCCGATGGCTTCATGATCCCGCTCCCGTTCGGGAATGCCACCCAGTGGGCCAAGAACCTGTTCGCCGCCGCCGGCGGCTCGATGCGATTCGCCGGGCAGGAGTACCGGATCGCGGAGCCGCAGATCGTCGATCACGACGTTGCGGCGGCCTATTTGCCGCTGCTCCTGCGGTTCATGGCCAATCGCCTCGGGCTCCGCCAGTACGTCCTCGTCCGGCGGGTCTCGGGCTAGGACCAGGAGGGCCGGTCATGCAACCGGCCCTCTTTGGCTTCGCGATCAGGGCCTGATGTTCTGGTTGACCCGGAACAGGTTGTCCGGATCCCACTTCCGC
>CAYLSK010000202.1:0-4451 GCA_964385975.1 uncultured Anaerolineaceae bacterium
CACCTTGGACATGAACGGCACAGTTCGCGACGCCCTCGGGTTGACCTCGATCAGGTAGACGCCGTCCTCGCGGACGATGAACTGGGCATTCACCAGGCCGCGGGCTCCGAGCGCCAGCACGATCCGCTCCATCGTCGCCACGACCAGCTCCTGGTCACCAGGGGAGACCGTCTGCGGCGGGAACATCCCGACCGAGTCGCCGCTGTGCACGCCCGCCCGCTCGACATGCTCGAGCAGGCCCGGGATCAGCACCAGCCGGCCGTCCGAGATGGCATCGACATCGACCTCGACGCCCTCCAGGTATCGGTCGATCCGGACCGGCCGATCGGGGTCGACGATGGTGGCCGCCGCCAGCTGCCGGGCCAGGTCCGAAGGCGAGTAGCAGAAGTCGATCGCGAGGCCGCCGATCACGAACGATGGGCGCACGATGACCGGGTAGCCGATCCGCTCGGCCAGGGTCAGCGCCTCCTCGACGCTGTGGGCCATCCCGCCCTCGGGTTGCGGGATCCCGAGCCGATCCAGAAGGGCCGAAAACCGGGTTCGCTCCTCGGCCTGGTCGATCGCCTCGAGGTCCGAGCCGAGCAGCGGCACGCCAGCGGCCGCCAGCGAGCTGGCCAGGTTGAGCGGCGTCTGGCCGCCGTAGGCGACGACCGCCGGGAGGAGCGTCGCCCCTTCCGGCGTCTCGGCTTCGATGACGCTGCGCACGCTCTCCGAATCGAGCGGTTCGAAGTAGAGCCGCGAGCTGGCATCGAAGTCGGTCGAGACCGTCTCCGGATTCGAATTGATCATGACCGCCCGCCAGCCAGCCCGGCGGAGCGTGTCGGCGGCCTGGACCGCGCAGTAATCGAATTCGATCCCCTGCCCGATCCGGACCGGCCCCGAGCCGATCACGAGCGCCGCTTGCCGCTCGACCGGCGGCGCCTCGGGTGGCGAGCCGGCGGCCGCGTAGGTCGAATAGAAGTACGGGGTCTCGGCCGCGAATTCGGCGGCGCAGGTGTCGACCATCGCGTAGCCGGGCCGAAGTCCGAGGGCCAGCCGCGTCGTGCGGATCTCGTCCTGCGTCGTCCCCGCCAGCCCGGCCAGCTCGCGATCGCCGAAGCCGGCGCGTTTGAGCGTGGCCAGGAGCTCGGCGGCGGCTGGATCTGCGGGGTCCACGAGGCGAGCGCCTGCGGCTCTGGCCTCCCCCTCGAGCGCCACGTTCCGGCCCATCTCGGCCAGGAACCACGAGGCGATCCCGGTCACCTCCCCGATCAGCGTCTCCGGGACCCCGCGCCGCATGAGCCCGAGGATCCGCCAGAGCCGGCTGTCCGACGGCTCGAGGAACCGGCGCAGAACGATCGGGGCGCCGGTCCGTTGCGCGTGTCGGGTGGATTCGCAGGCGGCGCCGGACTCGTCGACCCAGCGAATCGGTTCGCCGGCATCCGGATCGCCGGCATAGACGGCGGCCAGGTAGTCGAAGGTGGGGCGCCAGGCGGGGTCTTCGGCAAGTGGCCCCACACCGGCCTGCTCGAGCCCGCGGAGCGCCTTGTTCAGAGCCGACCCGAAGGTCCGATCGATCGCCATCACCTCGCCCGTGGCCTTCATCTGGCTGCCCAGGCTCCGGTCCGCGGCCGGGAACTTGTCGAACGGGAAGCGCGGCAACTTCACCACGACGTAATCGAGCGCCGGCTCGAAGGCCGCGACGGTGGTGCCGGTCACGACATTGGGGATCTCGGCGAGCCGCCGACCGACCGCGATCTGGGCGGCGACCCGGGCGATCGGGTAGCCGGTCGCCTTCGAGGCGAGCGCTGAAGACCGCGAGACGCGCGGGTTGACCTCGATCACCGCGTACTCGGTCGAGTCAGGCGACAGCGCGAACTGGACATTGCAGCCACCCTCGACGCCGAGCGCCCGGATGATCGCCAGGGCTGCGCTGCGCAGGCGCTGGTGAACGGCATCGGTCAGGGTCTGGATCGGCGCGACGACGATCGAGTCGCCGGTGTGGATCCCCAGTGGGTCGACGTTCTCCATGCCGCAGACCGCGATGCAGGTGTCGTCGGCGTCGCGCATCACCTCGTATTCGATCTCCTGCCAGCCGACGAGGTAGCGCTCGATCATGACCTGGCCGATCGGGCTCGCCCGGAGACCCGCCCGGACGCGCTCGCGATAGGCGGCCTCCGTTTCGTTGATGACGCCGCCGCTACCACCGAGAGTGAACGCCGGTCGGATGATCGCGGGCAGTCCGATCGCGGCGATCGCCTCATCCGCCGACGACGATCGCTCGGCCGCGGTCGCGCCCTTCACGATGCGGCTCGGCGCATACGGCTGGCCGATGCGGTCGAGCAGGTCGCGAAAGGCCTCGCGATCCTCGGCCATCCGGATCGCCTCAAGCGGGGTCCCGAGCAGGCGGATTGGGTGTCGCTCGAAGACGCCGGCGGCGGCCATGGCCGCCGTGAGGTTGAGCGCGGTCTGGCCGCCCAGCCCGGCCAGCAACCCTTCGGGACGCTCGGCGGCTATCACCGCCTCCACCGCCTCCACGGTCAGCGGCTCGAGGTAAATGGCGTCCGCGACCGACGGATCGGTCATGATCGTGGCCGGGTTCGAATTGATCAGGATCGTCCGGATTCCCTCGGCCCGCAGCGCCCGGCAGGCCTGCGTTCCGGCGTAGTCGAACTCGGCGGCCTGGCCGATCACGACCGGGCCGGAGCCAAGGATCAGGACGGAGGCGGGCTTCGCGACGGGTTCGGCGCGGGCCGTGGGCGCGGGCTCGCTCACCGTGCCCGCTCCCTGACCGCCGCCACGAAACGATCGAAGACGGCGAGCGCATCGAGCGGTCCCGGCGCTCCCTCGGGGTGGTACTGGACGGTCTCGATCGGGAGCTCGCGGTGACGGAGTCCTTCCACCGAGCCGTCATTGAGGTTGATCTGGCTGACGCGGAAGCCCGACCCTGACCTCACCGAGTCCCCGACGACCTGGACCTCGTGGTTCTGCGCGGTGACCTGGACGCGCCCCAGCTCCAGGTCCTGGACCGGGTGGTTCGCGCCGTGATGGCCGAAGGTGAGCCGACGCGTGTCGGCGCCGCCGGCCCGGGCCACGATCTGGTGACCCAGGCAGATCCCCAACAACGGCCGGCCGTCATCGATCACCGCGCGGGCCAGGGCGACCTGTGCCTGGAGGCGGGCGGGATCGCCCGGTCCCGGCGAGAGGATGACCCCATCGATGTCCGAGGAGAGGACGTCCAAGGGCGTCGCGGTATGTGGGAAGACCCGAACGCTCGCCCCTCGATGGCGCATCGATCGGACGATGTTGGCCTTGAGGCCCAGGTCCACGATCCCGATCCGCGGCCCGCCCGCGACGTCCGCGGCGTACTCGGTGATCTGTGGGGGCGAGACCTGACCGACGAAGTCCTGGTCCTCCCAGCGAGGCACGGCGCTGGCGGCAGCAAGCGCCGTTGCCCGGTCCGTCCCACCCGGGGCGGTCACGATCCCGCGCAGGCTTCCGTGGGCTCGCAGATGACGAGCCAGCGCGCGGGTGTCGACGCCCGCGATGGCCGGGATCCCGTCGTTGCGCAGGAGCGCCGCCAGCTGGCGCGCCCCGTCGAGCACGGCCGCCGTGGCATTAGCGACGACCAGCGCGCGCAGCCACGGCCGGACCGATTGGTCCTCATCGAACAGGCGCCCGTAGTTGCCGATGAGCGGGTAGGTCATGACCACGACCTGACCGGCGTACGAGGGATCCGTGCAGACCTCCTGGTAGCCGGTCTGGCTGGTATTGACGACCAGGTCGCCGCCGGCCGAAACGGCTGCGCCGAAGGCGACACCGGGGAAGATCGAACCGTCCTCGAGCGCCAGCAAGGCGGGACCGAGATCGCCGATGCGCGGGTCGACGACCGCGGAGGCGCGCGGCGACGGTGGGACGATCACGAAGACAGGGCGGGATCCGTCATGGAGCCGGTGGGAAGGGGCACGCCGTGCGGGCGCGGGGCGCGGCGGAGCAGTCCGCCGATCGGCGGTGGCACGGTCGATCAGCCTCCTTCCCGGCCTCACGGGACCGGTACGCCGGCCTCACGGGACCGGCCATGAAAGGACGCCGTCAGGGTACCAGAGCCCGACCCGGCTGGCGCGCCTCTGCGCGGCGCTCAGCGAGTGACGACGAGGGCGTCGAGATCGACCCGCGGGTGGCTCGTGGGACCGGCGAGCACGATCCGAATCGTATGGGCGCCGCTCTCCACGAGCTTGCTGTAGAGGACCCGACGCGAGCCGGCCAGGCTCGAGTAGGCATTCAGCGACCCGGCCAGGACGTCGTCGACATAGACCCGGGCGATACCACGCGTCGGACCGACCGGACCCAGGATGGCGACCCCGGTGCCGGTGAACGCGAAGGTGGCGGACGACCCCTTGGTCGATGAGCTGGTCAAGCTGCCACCTGATGCACTGCTCGTGCTGACCCTCCGCCACCCGGACGAGTAGCGA
>CAYLSK010000203.1:0-4385 GCA_964385975.1 uncultured Anaerolineaceae bacterium
GTCGTCCGCCCAGGGGCCGATCGTGTCGGTCGACGACCGCCGTTTGATCAGCCTGTCGTCGAACGACTATCTCGGCCTGACCCACCATCCCCGGGTGTGCGACGCGGCCGCTGCGGCGGTCCGTGACTTTGGTGCCGGAAGCGGTGCCGTTCGGACGATCGCCGGGACGATGGCGATGCACGAGGCCCTCGAGGCGGAGCTCGCGGCCTTCAAGGAGACGCCCGCCGTCCTGACCTTCCAATCCGGGTTCACCGCCAACACGGGGGTGATCCCGACGATCACCGGCGAGACGGACCTGATTGTCTCGGACGCGCTCAACCATGCCTCGATCATCGACGGCATGCGGCTCTCCAGGGCACCTCGCCAGATCTACCCGCACGCCGACGTCGCCGCCCTGCGCGAGATCCTGCGTGAAGCCCGCGAGACGGGACGCCCCGGTGGTGGATCGTACCGGCTGATCCTGGTCGTGACCGATGGGGTCTTTTCGATGGACGGCGACATCGCCCCGCTGCCCGCGCTGGTGGAGGCGGCCGAGGAGTTCGGCGCGGCCGTCATGGTCGACGACGCCCACGCCTCGGGGGTGCTCGGTCGAAACGGGCGGGGATCCGTGGATCATTTCGGGCTGCACGGTCGGGTGGCGATCCAGGTGGGGACGCTGAGCAAGGCCGTGGGCTCGCTCGGCGGCTACGTCGCCGGCTCCATGGCGCTCCGCGAGATCCTGACCCAGCGAGCCCGGCCGTTCCTCTTCTCGACCTCCCACCCGCCGGCCGTCGTGGCCGCCTGTCGCGAAGCGATCCGGGTCATGCAGGATGAGCCCGAGCTCCAGGAGCGACTCTGGGCAAACACCCGGCGCTTCAAGGCCGAGCTCACTCGCCTCGGCTTCGACACCGGCCATTCGGAGACACCGATCACGCCCGTCATGATGGGCGACCCGGACAGCGCCGGCCGATTCAGCGACCGGCTCATCGAGGAAGGGGTCTTCGCCCAGCCGGTGGTCTTCCCGACCGTGCCGATGGACAAGTCGCGCCTGCGCACGATCGTGACCGCCGCCCATGCCGACGAGCAACTGGATGCGGCCCTCGCCGCGTTCGATCGGGTGGGGCACGAACTGGGGCTCATCTCGGGGTGATCGTCGTGCCGCCGGAGGGACGCGGGCCGTGACCGATCGCCAGGCGCGCAACCTGCCGCTCGATGCGCATCTCCACACCGATCTCTCGCCGGACAGCGACGTCCCGATCGATGTCTACGCCGCCGCGGCGCTCGAGCGCGGCATTGCCGAGCTGGCCATCACCGACCACGTCGACTTCGAGCCCGGCGCCCCGGCCTTCGCCTATGCGACCTTCGCCGATCGCGAACGGGTCGCCCGCCAGGCGGCCGAGCGCTGGGGCCCGCGAGGTGTGACGATTCGCTTCGGGGTCGAGCTGACCTACGATCGCAGCTGGGAAGCGGAGATCCGCGATCACCTGGCACGTCATGCCTACGATTTCACGATTGGATCGGTGCACGATCGGGTCGATTCCCCCTATCACCCCTCGCGCGTGCGGAGCTGGGTCATCGGCCGTTCGCTGGCCGAGATGGTGGCGCCATCGTTCGTGGAGGTCGAAGCCGCCGCACGGTCCGGCCTGTTCGATGCCCTGGGTCATCTCGATGTCGTCAAGCGCTACCTCCATCCGCACGTCTCGAAGGAGGACCTGGCCGCCGCACCGGAGCTCTACGAGCCGATCCTGCGGGCGCTCGTGGAGAGTGGGACCGCCCTGGAGATCAACACCAGCGGCTTGCGCCACCGTGTCGGCGAGACCTACCCATCGGGGGCGGTCGTTGCCCGGTTCCGGGAGCTGGGTGGACGGGCCGTCAGCGTCGGCTCGGACGCGCATCGGTCCGATCAGTTCGGGTGGGCGCTTGCCGATGGCTACCGGGAGGCCGCCGCGGGCGGATTCGATGCTCTCACCTTCAGGCGCGGCGGTGAGCGCGTGACGGTAGCAATGCCGAACGGGTTTCGGGTGGGTCCTAACGGTCAGGACGGACGTTCGTTGTGAGTCTTGACGATGCCGCGATCGAGCAGCTGGTGGATGAAGCCAGGTCGGGAGACGCATGGGCCTTTGGCCAACTCTTCGACCACTACCACCTCCCGATCTACCGCTACATCGTCAGCCGTGTCCACAGCCCGGCGGACACGGAGGATCTGACGCAGCTCGTCTTCGTCAAGGCCCTGGAAGCGCTCCCGCGTTATGAGTCGCGGGGCATTCCCTTCGGGGGCTGGCTCTTTCGGCTGGCCAGGAATGCTGTTGTCGACTTCACCAGGACTCGCCACGAACACGCCGACCTGGACGCGGTCATCGATCACGGTGACGCCGGACCCGGTCCCGAGGACGTGGCGGTGACCCGCCAGGAAATGGATTCGATCGGAGCCGCGCTGGCGGCCCTGACCGACGATCAACGTGAAGCCATCGAGTTGCGCTTCTTCGCCGGCCTCTCGGCCCGCGAGGCCGCCGACGTGATGGGCCGACAGGAAGGAACGATCCGCGGACTCCAGTTCCGCGCCATCGCCGCCTTGCGCCGGCAGCTTGGGATGCAGGATTTGGACCCGAATCGACTTGATGAACCACCCGATGGATAACGACCAGATGCACGACCGAGACGTCGAAGACGTTGAGCTCGCGCGACGCCTCGAGGCGTACGTGGAGGCTCGCCTCTCCCCCAGTGTCTCGGCCACGACACGGATGCGCGCGCAGGTGATGGCAGCAGCCCACAGGCGGGCCGCCCCCGCGCGCGCCGATGCGGATCCTGCAGCGTTGGCCGCCTCGGAGATCGCGGCCCCGCCGACGGTCATCCGCCGACCCGCGTGGCGTCGGCCGGTCTCCGCGCTGCTGGCGGCCTGCCTGATCCTGGCGCTCGCCGTCGGCTCGGTCGCGGCGGCTGGCCCGGGCAGCCCTCTCTACGGCGCTCGGATCTGGGCGGAGACGCTGACCCTGCCGACATCGGCGGCGGAGCGCGCGGCGGCGGAAGTTCGTCGACTCCAGGAGCGCCTGGCCGAGGCTGCGGTCGCGACGGCTGCCGGGGACACGAATGCCGCCGATGCCGCCCTGGAGGCGTACGGGGCGATCGTCAGCGAGGCCACCGCAGGCGCCGACGTGAGCGCGGCGGCCACCGCGACCCTGGATGCCGGCATCC
Organism: uncultured Anaerolineaceae bacterium; assembly: GCA_964385975.1. Taxonomy (GTDB): domain Bacteria; phylum Chloroflexota; class Limnocylindria; order Limnocylindrales; family CSP1-4; genus SPCO01. The sequence continues at coordinate 3,172 of CAYLSK010000203.1, forward strand.
GCCGCAACATCGAGGTCCTGACGGTCCTCGCCGGGCATGTCCCCGAACAGGCTCAGGATGCGATCCAGCACGCCATCGAGCGGAGCAGCTCCGCGGTCGACGGCCTGCGCGGCTCGCCGGGCGTAGGCGGGCCATCCGCCAACCCCCAAACGACGCCGGAACCTGGCGCGACGAATCGACCGGAGCGCAGCGCGAACCCGAACAAGCCGACGCCAGCTCCTGCCAATGCCACATCGAAGCCTCAGGAAGATGCCACGCCCAGGCCACACCCCACGCCGAATGCGGGCGGCAAGCCGTCCAGCCCTCCCGGCGGCGATAACCTGGGGAACTGAGCCAGCTCCCGGAGCGCTACGCTTCAGGGGTGCACGCGGAGACGAACGGCCCGGCGCTCAGCCTGGATGTGGTGGGAGCGGGACCTGCCTTCACCGATCGACCGGGCGCGACGGGCGCTGCCTACCTCGTTCGTGCCGACCAGACCGCCATCCTGCTCGATCTCGGCCAGGGTTCGTTCCCGAGGCTCGCCGGCTTGATGGATCCCGGCACCCTCGACGCGGTCGTCGTAAGCCACCTCCATCCCGACCACTTTGTCGACCTGGTCCCGCTTCGTCACTACCTTCGTTGGGGCCCATCGCACCCGCGCCGGGTGCGAGTGTTGGGACCGGCGGGCCTCGGTGCTCGCATCGACGCGCTGCACGCGGAACCCGGTTTCAGTGCCGCCGCGCTCGACATCGAGGCGCTGCAGTCAGGCCTCAGGGCGATTGGTTCGCTCCATCTGCAGTCCGCCCGTGTGACCCACGCGGGTGAGAGCTATGGGTTCCGCGTGGCGAGCGGCGATGGACCGGGCCTTGTCTACAGCGGCGATTGCGGTCGCGCCGGTGATCTGGAGGCGCTCATTCAGCCGGGTGACGACCTGCTCTGCGAGGTCTCGTTCGGTCCGGGGCCGGTGCCCCCGGATGCAGCCCACCTGGATGGTCCAAAGGTGGGCGAGCTGGCCAGCCGAACGGGGGTGGCGAGGGTCTTGTTGACACACCTGCTCATGCGCTTCAACCCGAACGAGACGATCGCGTCCGTCCGAGGCAGCTTTGGCGGACCCGTGGAGCTCGTGGAGCCGGGAGATCACTTCGTCGTCGGGAGCTGAGCCACTCCCTGCGCATATACAGAAGGACCGGACCCAGCGAGGGTCCGGTCCTTCCGGCGTTCCGTCTCGGTTGGGC
>CAYLSK010000204.1:0-4344 GCA_964385975.1 uncultured Anaerolineaceae bacterium
CCTTGGCCATCTGGGAGGACGATGCGGACGATGACGCCGAGATCGCATGGGCGCGGGCGACCGCGGACCGGCTCGGCACCGGCTCATTGACTGGCGCCGGCTACGCCAATTACGCGCCCGTCGACGAGACAGCCGAGCGCGTCCGGCTCGCCTTCGGCGCGGACCGCTTCGAACGACTCGTCGCGGTGAAGCGTCGCTACGACCCGGACAATCGGTTTCGGTTCAACCTCAACGTCCCGCCCGGAGCGGCACCCGTGTCCTAGCTGTCCTTCCCACGCACGCCTTTGATGACGGCGGCCGTCGCGGCCCGTCTCGCAAAACCGCAGCCACCGACTGGTACAGACGAGTTGGAGCCTGTCGGCCGAGTCATGGCGGCACATCCACGCTCAACCTGAGGCCGAATCCGGCGCTCCGGGCTGATATCTGATCGCTACCAGTCTGGCGGAGACTCGATGCGAGGATTGGCGAGCCTGGGTGGGGCGTCAACAACGTATCCGGGAATCACACCTAGCTTCCGGAGGCCGACTCCTCCATCGCATCTTCCGGACGCACGTCGCGCGTCTCGAGGGCGCCGCCGGCGCGTGCGACGAGCTGCTGAACCCGCAGCTCGGCATCTCCCAGCAGCTTCTCGCACCGAGCCTGCAGCGCGACACCGCGCTCGTACAGGGCAATCGCGACCTCCAGCGGCTGTCCGCCGGCCTCGAGCTCGGCGACGGTCCGCTGCAGCTCGGCCAGCGCGTCGTCGAAGCTCAGAGCGTCGATCGCCGGGTCAGTCGTCGTGGCCACCATCGTCCTCATCATGGGGTTCGGTCAAACGGTCGAGACGCGGGGCGACGAGCATACCAAGGCGCACGGCGACGACCGCAACGACGGCGACGACCGCCAGGAACACGATCGCCTCACCAAGACCGTCCATCTCGCTCAGCGCGGATCGGCCGAGGCTGGAAGCTCACCGTGGGCCACCCGCACGGCCAGGCGCGTCCCGGGTGGAGCATCGGACGGATCGCGCACGATCGAGTCGTCCAAGGTGCGCCGCACGATCGCGTAGCCCCGTTCGAGCGTGGCCTGCGGGCCGAGAACGCTCAACGCGGCGCCGGCGCTGTGGAGCGATGCTCGCGCCCACGCCACCCGCCGGGCGATAAGCGGATCCATGCGCTCGAGCCGCCCGAGCCCTGCCCGATCCCGAGCCAGGCGGCCGGGCAGGATCGTTACCAGGCGCGGGCCCAGCCGGTCCGTGGTCTGTCGCTCGACGACCAGGCGGTCGCCGACGGCCCGTGTCGCCCGGTCGATCAGGAGCCCCACTCGCTCGCGGGCACTCGCCAGCTGGGCGGCTGGACCCAGGCGATCGAGCGCACGACGTTCGGCCGCCACTTCCCGGGCGGCGGAGCGGATCCGAGCGTCCGCGGACGCATCGAGGCGTCGACCCAGCGCGCGCACCCCTGTGCTCGCCTCGATGCGGTCCGGAACGACGATCTCGGCTGCGGCGGACGGTGTGGGCGCCCGGACGTCGGCCGCGAAGTCGGCCAGGGTCACGTCCGCCTCGTGGCCCACCCCGCAGACAAGGGGGACAGTGTGTGCCACCACGGCGCGCACGACCGTCTCGTCGTTGAACGCCCAGAGGTCCTCGAGGGAACCGCCGCCGCGGGCCAGGATCGTCACGACTGGCGCCTCCTCAGGTTGCCCGGCCACCGTTCGTTCGACGACGTAGCGCTCGACCGCGCGAAGCGCGGCCACCAGACTGGCCGGCGCGCCCTCGCCCTGGACCTGCGCCGCGACCAGCACGACCCGGGTCAGCGGCCAGCGGCGAGCGAGGACGTGGCAGATGTCCTTCCAGACCGCGCCGCTCGGGCTGGTCACAACAGCGATCGTCGCCGGCCGGCCGGGCAACGGCCGCTTCCGCCCGGCATCGAAGAGACCCTCCGCGGCCAGCCGGGCCTTTAGCGCCTCGAACCGCAACGTCAGGTCGCCGAGACCCGCCGGCTGGATCGAATCCACGTAGAGCTGGAGCGCACCTTGGGGCTCGAACAGGTCGATCCGGCCGTGAGCCACGACCCGCAACCCCGCCTGGGCCTCGAACGCCGAGCGCAGCCGGTCGTCACGGAACCAGACGCACTGGAGCTGGTTGCGCTCGTCCTTCAACGCGAAGTAGGCGTGCCCCGCCGATGAGACCGTAACTCGCCCGATCTCGCCCTCAACCCACAGGTCGGCGAGCCGAGGATCGGAACGGACGGCGCCACGGATCGCGCGGGTGACCTCGCTGACCCCAAGGATCCGGACGCCGAACGTTCCTGGGGCGGCGACATCGCCTGGCCTGGCGCTGGCGCCCCGAGGCTGGTCGTCGGGCGGCCTCAGCGGGGCCTCTCCAGGGTCGGCCGGGAGCGCATCCCAACTCGGGAGGGCCCAGTCCGGCGGCTCGTTGGCGCTCATTCGAATCTAGACGCGGGTCTGGTATTCCCCGGTCCGGGTGTCGATCCGGATCGTGTCACCCTGCTCGACGAAGATCGGAACCTGGACGACGAGCCCGGTTTCGGTTGTGGCCGGCTTCCGGGCGCCCGACTGGGTGTCTCCGGCGAAGCCGGGTTCGGTATCGACCACCGTCAGATCCACGGTGACCGGCAGCTCGACGCCGATCGTCTCACCCTGGTAGCTCGTCCGGTCCAGGGTCATTCCGTCCTTGAGGTACTGGGCGGTTTCGCCCAGCTGCTCCGCGATGAGCACAAACTGATCGTACGTATCGGTATCCATGAAATGGTAGTCCGCGTCGTCGCGATAGAGGAACTGGACCGGCCGCTTTTCCATCGAGGCGCGCGGCCACTTCGCGCCCGCCTGAAACGAGCGCTCGACGGTCTGGCCGCGTTTGATGTTGCGAAGCGTGATGCGGACCTGGGCCGAGCCGCGGCCCATCTTGATGTGGTGGTAGTCGAGGATCTGCCAGAGCTCGCCGTCGAGCTCGATGGCGACGCCCTTCTTCAGTTCACCGGTGCTGATCATCGAGGTGGGCTCCTGGGGTGACGCCGGCGCATCGGTCCGGATGACGCGCGCACGCCGGGATCTCCGTCTGTGGGGTCGAGCCGCGATTGTATCCGACGACCGAGCCCGCCTCGCCGCGGCTGCCCCGAGCTAGCCGACGACGATCACCTCACGCGGGAACCGGGTCAATCGCTCCACCCGCCCGACCGCGGCATCGAGGACGACGAGGTCCTCGATCCGGACGCCCATCTCGCCATCGAGATAGACGCCGGGCTCGACCGAGAAGACCGTCGGGCTCGGCAGCGGTGTCTCCGGAGCGAGGCGACCGAGCGACGGGGCCTCGTGGGTCGCCAGGCCGATCCCATGGCCCGTCCCGTGGCCGAAGTGCTCGCCATGGCCGGCTGCCGCGATCACTGCGTGAGCCGCGGCGTCGATCGCTCGTCCGCTCGGAAGCCTGTCGGGAGCACCGCCGGCCACGATTCTGTCTACTGCCTCCGACAGGACCTCGATCGCCGCCGCTTGCGCGCGGGCGACGAGCCGATAGATCTCCAGGTCGCGGGCCGACGGCTCGCCAACGAAGAGGGTCCGGGTCATGTCGCTGCGGTAGCCGGCGACCTGTGCGCCGAAATCGAAGAGGAGGACCGTCCCATCCAGGACCGGTCGATCGCCAGGCGCGCCATGTGGCATGGCCGCCTGGGGGCCCGACAGGCAGGCGACGTCGAAGGCGAGCGCCTCCGCGCCTCCGGTCCGGATAAGCCACTCGAGGCGCAGGGCGAGCTCGGACTCTGTGACGCCCGGATGGATCTCGGGGAGGAGGGTCGCCAGCGCCCGGTCCGCTACCGCGCATGAGGCGGCAACCCGTTCGAGCTCCGCGGGCTCCTTGACGGCGCGGTCAGCTTCCACCCAGCCCTCGACCGGGATGAGCTCCGACTTCGGGACCGCTGCGGCAAGCCTGGTCCAGGTGGCGTACGAGACGAACCCGGCTTCGACCGCCACGCGGCGCGCCCCAACCGACGCGAGCAGCTCCGGCCAGCGACTCGGCAGGTTGTTGTAGGCACTGAAGAGGCGAGCCTCGGGCGCTTCCCGACGGGCCTGGATCGCATAGCGCGAATCGGCCACGATCTCGACCTCGTCGCCGCTGATGAGGAATTGGCCCGAAGTGCCGGCGACCTTCTCCTCCCCGTCGGCCAGGGTGAATCCCGTCAGATAGCGCATGTGCTCGCGCCGGACGCCAAAGTAGGCGTCGACGCCGGCCTCCTCGAAGCGTGCCCGAAGCCTGGCCAGGCGAGCCGGCCGCGCCGCCCGGTCGGAGGCATCCCAGGCGGCGAGATCCCATGCCGTGGGTGGAGGCGCGAAGTCGGCCGGGGACGGCCA
>CAYLSK010000205.1:0-4341 GCA_964385975.1 uncultured Anaerolineaceae bacterium
TCCTCCGCAACCTGAACGTCATCGAGCACTCGCCGGGCGACACCGTGTTGGTGCTTGCCGGCGACCACGTCTACAAGATGGACTACCAACCGTTTGTCGCGGCGCATCGCCGCCATCGCGCCGACGTGACCATTGCCGTTCGGCGCGTGCCCCTCGCCGAGGCGTCGCGGATGGGCATCCTCGCCCTCGACGAGCACGACCGGGTCATCGAGTGGCAGGAGAAGCCCAAGCAGCCCAAGAGCGACCTGGCGTCGATGGGCGTCTACGTCTTCTCCAAGAAGTCGCTGCGTCGATGGCTGGCGGAAGATCGGGTCGATTTCGGCGCCCACGTCGTTCCGGCGATGCTGGAGGCCGGCGCCCGCGTCTACGGCTATCGCTACAACGGCTACTGGCAGGACGTCGGCACGATCCAGTCGTACTGGGAGGCGAACATGGCCCTCCTCGACGACGATCCGATGCTCGACCTCTACGACAAGGACTGGGTGATCCATACCCGATCCGAGGAGCGGGCGCCAGCCAAGGTTGGTCCCACCGCCCAGGTCCACCGGAGCCTGATCAGTCACGGTTGCGTGATCGCCGGGACGGTCGTCAACTCCGTCCTGTCGCCCGGCGTTCGAGTCGACGTCGGCGCGGTCGTGCGTGAATCGATCGTCATGTTCGACTCGGTGATCCGCTCCGGAGCGGTGGTCGACCGGGCGATCCTGGACAAGGAGGTCGTGGTTGGCCAGGGCGCGATCATCGGCGATGGCCCGATCGACGACCGGCCGAATCGCCATGAACCGGGTCGCCTCAACACCGGGATCACCGTGATCGGCAAGCACGCGATCATTCCTCGCGGTACGCGCATCGGCCGCAACGTCAAGGTCGCCGCGGACGCCCGAACGTCCGACTTCGCCGGCCGGGTCGTGCGCAGCGGGGAGTCCGTGGAGCTGGGAGGTGGCCGGCCTGGCGGCGCCAGGGCTCGGGCGGCCTCCACGTCGGCGGCTGCCGCGTCGGTCGAGGAACGAGCCGTCTCAGCAGCCGGGGGCGCGGGCCGGAATCTCGGATAGACTCCCCGAGCCATGTCATCCGCCGACACGGGCTCGCGCGCCGTGGCCCCCGCCGATGTTGAAGGCTGGTTCACCGAGCTGGGCCTGACCCCATCTGAGCGGGCCGACCGCGAAGGGATCACCAGTTGGGATCTCGTCCTCGACGGTCGACGCCGCTTCGACCTGCGCGTGACCGTCATCCTGGACCCAGCCCTGGCGATCATCTGCTGGGCCCACTACGCCCCGCCGATCAGCGACATGTTCCGCAAGTCGTACCGCAAGCTGCTGCGCTGGAACGACGAGCTCCTGTTCGCCAAGTTCTCGGTCGGTGAGGACGAGCGACCGCTGCTGGCGGTCGAGCTGCCAATCGATGGCGTCGACGGCGATGCCCTGGGCCTCGGGATCGCCCGGATCCTCGGCATCGCCGATCGACTTCTCGACGAATCGAAGGACTGGCTCTGGCAAGGTGGCCGGATGCCCGATCCGGGCGGGCGGACCTCGGCCAATACCGCCTTCCTCGACCGATTCGCGGCACGCCTGCCAGAGCTGTCCGAGCCATGACCAGGCGGTTCGGGGGATTGGTCACGGCGACGCTGGTGGCCACGGGGCTGCTGGTCGCGCCCACGCTGGTGCCGTCCGTGCGGGCCGCTGCACCCGACCTGACGATCGTCAGCGACGCGCGCTACGACGTCCAGCCAGATCAACGTCGGGTTCGAGTCACCCTGGATCTGCTGCTGACCAACCATCTCAAGGACACCGTCACCCGGCGCTACTACTTCGACCGCGCCTTCCTCGCGGTCCTGCCGAACACCTCGTCGTTCAAGCTGAGCTGGGACGGCAAGGGGACGCCCGAGGTCCACGTCTCGAAGCGGACCAAGGACTACACGCTCCTGCGGCTGGATCTCGCCCAACGGCTGTTCAGCGGAAAGTCGGCTCACTACAAGCTGCGCTTCGACCTGCTCGATCCGGGCGGCGCGCCAACCCGCGACGTGCGGGTGGGCGATTCGCTGGTCTCCTTCCCGGTCTGGGCGTTCGCGACGGACGGCACGCCAGGGAGCTCGGTCGAGGTGGTCTTCCCGGCAGGTTTCTCCGCCGACGTCGAGTCAGGATCGATCCCGGAGCCGGTCGTCGATGCGACCGGCCGGACGATCTACCAGACGGGCAAGCTCGACAAACCGCTGGCGTTCTTCGCCTACCTGATCGCGGATCGACCGGGCGCCTATACGGAGCGCGCGGTCTCGCCGCAGGTCGGCGGCTCGCGCGTCACGCTGACGATCCGGTCGTGGCCGGACGACGAGGCCTGGTCGACCCGCGTCGGCGATCTGGTTGGGCGCGCCTTGCCGGTCCTGGCGGAGCAGATCGGGCTGCCCTGGCCGCGCCCAGGCGGACTCGTCGTGCAGGAGGCGGTGAGTCGATCAACCGGCGGCTACGCCGGGCTGTTCGACCCGGGCAAGGGCCTGGTCGAGGTGGCCTATTACGCGGACGATTTCGTCGTCCTCCACGAATCGGCGCACGCCTGGTTCAACGGCGCGCTCCTGGCTGACCGCTGGGCGAACGAGGCGTTCGCCTCGTATTACGGCCTCGAGATTGCGCCCGAGCTCAAGGTGAAGGCCAAGAGTGACGTGCTCACACCCGAGCTGGAGGCGGCCAGGATCCCGCTCAACGATTGGGGTGCGATCGGACGCGAGACGAGCGCGGTCGAGGACTATGCGTATGCCGCGACCCTTACCCTGGCCAAGGCCATCGCCGAACGGGCCCGATCGGACGGGCTTCGGGTCGTCTGGGCAGACGCTGCGGACCGGGTGGGTGCCTACCAGCCAGCGCACGTCGACGGAGCCGCACCCGACGCACCCGCCGCCCCCGAGACCGTGGATGGACCGCCCGACTGGCGCGGCCTGCTCGATCTGCTCGACGAGCACGGGTCGGGCTCGTTCGACGACCTGTGGCGCACCTGGGTGGCGCGCCCCACGGATCTTCCCTTGCTCGACGATCGTCAGGCGGCTCGCTCGCGTTACGACGCGGTCGTCGCCGCGGCCGGCGACTGGGCGCTGCCACGACCGATTCGCGACGCCATGCGATCGTGGCGGTTCGATACCGCGACGGCACTGCTCGCCGATGCGACCCGGATTCTCGATCAGCGTGCCGCGATCGGGAGGGCGGCCACGTCCTCCGGGCTGACCCCGCCGGATGCCCTTCGGATCGCCTTCGAGAACCCCGACGGCTTCGCCCGCGCGACCCAGGAAGCCGCCGCGGAGGTCGAGACGATTCATCGATACGACGCGGCCGCGGCGACCCGTCCGGCCGCGCCGGACCCCCTCCAGGCGCTGGGCCTATGGGGGGCGACGCCCGACGCCGAGCTCGATCAGTCCCGAGCGCTCTTTGCGACCGGCGACTTGAGCGGGTCCGTGGCCTCGGCGGCGATGGCCGCCGCGTTCTGGTCGGGGGCGGAGGATCTGGGGCGAGGCCGACTGATCAGCATCGTCGCCCTCACGCTGGCGGCTCTGCTGGCCCTCGCGCTGATCGTCGCGTGGCTGCGCGGGCGGCGCCGCCGCCGCCGGGCGCTTGCGCCGGGCTGGGTGAGCGAGGAGCCGTACGCTACACTCGCCGCCACCCCAGACGACAGAGGAGCAGATTCGGACTGATGGGCCTGTCGCGGTCGAGGCCGTCGCACGAGATCCTGTCGGGCGACTCAGCCGATGTCTACTTCGCGCGCGCCGAGACCATCCTCGCCCGGGAGGGGATGGATCCGCTCGTGACGATGGAGGTCTTCACCCGTCAGGAGGGGATCCTGTGTGGGGTGGACGAGGCGCGCAACCTGCTCGGGCACGTGCTGGCGTCGGCGAATCCCGGGGAAGCCCAGCTCGAGGCGCTCCGGGACGGGGACGCGATCGCACCGAAGGAGATCGTCCTGCGGATCCGGGCTCGATACCGCCAGTTCGGGCTGTACGAGACGGCCTTCCTGGGGATGCTCGCCCAGTCCACCGGCTGGGCGACCGCTGCTCGTGCCTGCGTCGAGGTCGCGGCACCCAATCCGGTCATCAGCTTCGGGGCGCGCCACATCCATCCGGACATTGCCGACGTGCTCGACTACGCGGCCATCGTCGGCGGCTGCGTCGGCGCCTCGACGCCGGCCGGGGCGCGGCTGGCGGGACTCGCCCCGACCGGGACCATGCCCCACTCGCTCGTGCTGATCTTCGGCGACACGGTCGACGCGGCCCTCGCCTTCGATCGTCACGTTGAGCCAGAGGTTCCGAGGATCGTCCTCGTCGACACGTTCAAGGACGAAGCGGAAGAGGCCCTGCGTGTGGCCCAC
>CAYLSK010000206.1:0-4286 GCA_964385975.1 uncultured Anaerolineaceae bacterium
GCGTGGCCTGGCTGGTCAGCACGACCTCCTCGTCCTTTGCCGCCCGGAAATCGGCGGCGGAGTACTGGTCGCGCGACATCGGCGTGCGGCCGGCGGCCAGGAAGTCGAGGATCGCGTTGCGTCGTTCGACGATCGTGGTGTCGTCGGGCACGACCAGCTCGATCTTGTTGGATGGACAGGTCGCCCCCTCGGCGACCTCGATGGTGCATCGTTCGGTGGCGTTGCGGACGAGGTCGTAGTTGGATGGTGACTTCGGCAGTGCGGCGAGGATGGCCGCCTGGGCGAGCGTCAGCTCGTCCAGCTCGACGCCGAAATAGCCTTCCGCGGCAGCCTTGATGCCATAGCTCTGGTTGCCGTAGTAGTTCTGGTTGAGGTAGGCGGTGATGATCGCCTTCTTGCCCTCTTCGCCCTCGAATTGCTTGGTCACCCGGATGGATTGGATGATCTCCTTGAGCTTGCGCTCGGCGGTCCGCCCGGGGTCCTGCACGAGGTCCGGCGGCAGGAGGCGCTGGCGGACCAGCTGCTGGGTGATCGTCGAGGCACCCCGGCTGTTGCCGCGGAGCGAGTCCAGGCCCGCCGCCACGATCGCCACCGGATCGAAGCCGGCGTTGTCCCAGAAGGTCTTGTCCTCGATTGAGGTCGTCGCATCGAGCACGAGCGGCGGGATCTCCTCGAAGTTCACGACCTCGCGCCGGGCGTTGCCGAAGCGTGCCAGCTCGTGCTTGCCGGTTCGATCGAGGATGACGGTCTCCTCGGGCAGAACGTACGTCGTCAGGGTGTTGGGATTCGGGAGGTCAGGGTCCGAGGCGAGCGCCACGTAGACGCTCACCGCCGCGATGGCCCCGATCGCTCCGAGCCCGGCCATGAACCCGAAGACGATGATCGCGATCCAGCCCTGGGTCGTGGGCTGACGGCCGTTGGTTCGACGCGGGCTGGCCGCGGGACGGCGACGAGCGGGCTGCAACGCTGGCGACTCCGGGTACGGGCTGCAACGAGCGGCGCTAAGGATGCCCTAACCGGCCCGCGAGCGACGTCGCGGACCTCCGCGCGCGGCGGCACTCAGACGATTCGCCCGGCTCCGGAGGTCGCCCGGACCGGCAGGATCATCGGAGTCAGGCCGGTCCGCCCTGGGTACCGGGTGAGGACGGCGGCCGTCAGCGCATCGACCGCCTCCGGACGAACCAGGTTCACGGTGCAGCCGCCGAACCCGGCGCCGGTCATCCGCGCGGCGACCACGCCTGGGACGGCGATGGCGATCGCGACCATCGCATCAAGCTCGGGCGAGCTGACCTCGTAGTCGTCGCGCAACGAGACATGACTGGCGGCGAACAGGTCGCCGACCGACTGCAGGTCGCCGGCCTCCAGGGCGCGGACCGTCTCACCAACCCGCTCGTTCTCGCTCACGATGTGCGTGGCCCGCCTGAATTCGACGGGCTCGAGCCGGCCCGCCGCTGCGGCGAGCGCCTGCGGGGTGACGTCGCGCAGGCTGCGGATCGCCGGATCGTCGCGGGCCAGCGCGGCGACCGCCGCCTCGCATTGGCCGCGCCGGAGGTTGTACTCAGAGCGGCCGAGCTGACGCGGCGAGCCTGTATGCAGGACGACGAGATCGAGCCCGGCCGGGAGAGGGACGGGCCGCCACTCGGACGATCGGCAATCGAGGAAGAGGGCCGCTCCGGCCACCCCACACGACTCGGCGAACTGATCCATCAGGCCACTGTTCACCCCGACATAGGCGTTCTCGGCACGCTGGCAGTGTCGGGCGAGCTCGAATCGATCGACGGTCGGTGCCCCGTCATCGAGCATCGCCCAGGCGGAGGCGAGCTCGATCGCAGCCGACGACGAAAGGCCGGCGTTCGGCGGCAGGGTGGATGCGATCACGCCACGCAGCCCGGTCAGGCGCAGGCCTGCCTCCTGAAGCGCCCAAGCCGTCCCGGCCACGTAGTCCAGCCAGGTGCCGGTCTTCGCGCGGGGTACGTCGAGGTCAAAACCGTCGCGCTGAGCCATGTCCAGCTTGACGAGCTCCACCCGCCGATCATCGGTGGACAGATAGGCGATCCGGATCTCGAGGTCGATCGCGGCGGGCAGAACGAAGCCCTCGTTGTAGTCGGTATGCTCGCCGATCAGATTGACCCGGCCGGGCGCGCGAACGACGCGGATCTCCTCGCGTCGCGCGGCCGCCGATGGCTCCGCTTCGATCAGCGCCTCGACGAGAGCGCCAGCCTCGAACGGCTGGCTCACCGGATGGTGTCCGGCGGGCTGTCGCCGGAGGCCAGCAGGGCCTGCAGCTCGTTGCGATCGGGGAGACCGGTCTGATCTCCAAGGGACGCCGCCGCGGCCGCGCCGCAGGCGTTGGCGTACTCCAGCGCGCGCTCGAGCGACAAGGCCTCCAGCCGTGCGGCGATGAACCCAGCACAGAACGCGTCGCCGGCGCCGACCGAGTCGACGACGAACGGGAGCGGCATGCCGGGACGGACGATCGGGCTGCGCGTGGCGTCGGCGGTCGCGAGCAACGCGCCGTCCGCCCCGAGCTTGACAACCGCCACGGACGGGCCGAGCGACAGGACGTCGCGGGCGATCTTGGCCGGCTCTGCATCCAGTTGCCCGCCAGAGACGGCGACGAGCTCATCCGGGCTGCCGAGGACGATGTCGGCGCCCGCTGCAAGCTCGCGCAGCACCGGCCCGGCCGCCTCGTCCGACCAGAGCCGACGCCGCAGGTTCAGATCCAGGCTGATGGTCAGACCGGCCGCGCGGGCCAGCGCGGCGGCATGAAATGTGGCGGCGCGGGCGTTATCCGACAGGGCTGGCGTGATCCCGCTGAGGTGCAGCCACCTGGCATCCCCGAAGAGTCCTTCAGCCGCCGCGCGGTCTACGTCGTCGACCGTCAAGCGAGAGCCGGCCGAGCCGCGCCGAGCGTAGACCACCTGGGCGGGGCCGAGGATCCGCCGCTCGCGAAACATCAGCCCGGTGGCGGCGCTGTCATCCGTCGTCAACTGGTCCGTCCCCACGCCCTCACCACGCAGCCGGCGTCGGATCGCGTCGCCGAATCCATCCGCGCCGACCCGGCCGATGAAGTCGACTGTGTGTCCGAGTCGCGCCAGGCCGACGGCAACGTTCGCTTCGGCTCCAGCCACGAATCGCTCGAAGGTTGTCGCCTCGGCCAGAGGTCCCGGCGCCTCGGCCACAAAGGCGATCAAGCACTCGCCGAGGGTGATGACCTCGGGCATCAGGCGAGCTGCGCCCGGGCGGCGGCCACCGCGGCCACGATCAGGGTCGCTCGCTCGCAGACACCAATTGGGTCGGCGTCACCGAGCAACCAGCCGCCCACTCCGACGCCGATGGCACCGGCGGTGATGAAGGCCGGCGCGTTCTCGAGGGTCACGCCGCCGGTCGGCAGGAGCGGGAGCTTCGGGAACGGTCCGCGGCATTCACGAACGAAGGACGGACCGAGCGACGATGCCGGGAAGAGCTTGATGGCTGCTGCACCGGCCCGCCAGGCGGCCAGGATCTCGGTCGGTGTCGCGCAGCCCGGCAAGGCAGGAATGCCGCGCTCGGTGGCCCACCATACGAGCTCCACGTCGAGGTGCGGCATGACCAGGAACGTTGCGCCTGCGTCCACAGCCCGCCCGGCCGCCTGGATCGACAAGACCGTCCCCGCGCCGATCTCAATGCCAAGTCCTGGACCAACCCGGGCAGCGGCCTCGATCGCGCGCAGCGCGTCCCTTTCCGGCTCGTTGAGCGTCAGCTCAAAGGCCAGGACGCTTCCGGCCGCGAGTGCCTCGGCGATCGCCGGCACGTCGGACGGCATCACGCGACGGCCGATCGCCACGACCCCGCCGGTCGTGATGCCGGCCGGGATCGCCGGTCGGCTCGGCTCGGCTGTCAGAGCGAATCCGCCCACGCGCCTCGCCAGCGAGGAGCTGGCAATTCGCGCGCGATGATCATCGCCAGATGGTACGGCAGCCATGCTGCGACGGGCCTGCCGTTCCCGTGGGTATCCTCCCATTCGGGCGGGACTTGTCCGATCTTCGCGATGGAAGGACTTGAGAGATGGCGCCTCGCCTCGATGTGGTTGGTCTCGTTGTCCAGGACATGGCGGCGTCAATCGGGTTCTACCGCCGCCTCGGCCTTCAGTTCGCCGATGGTGCCGACGCCGAAGGCCACGTCGAGACTGACCTGCCGGGAGGACTTCGGTTGGTCCTGGACACCGTCGAGATCATCCACAGCTTCGATCCTGGCTGGACGGGGCCGTCGGGCGGGCATCGAATTGCGCTCGCCTTCGCCTGCGA
>CAYLSK010000207.1:0-4273 GCA_964385975.1 uncultured Anaerolineaceae bacterium
CAGGTCGCGCAGCGAAAGGACGCCGACCAGCCGCCCGCCGACGTCGACGACGTAGACGTAGTAGATGGTCTCGGCGTCGGGCTCCAGCTCGCGCAGCCGCTCGATCGTCTGGGCCGCCGTCAAGTGGGCCTCGACCGCCACGAATTCGGTCGTCATCGTGCCGCCGGCCGTGTCCTCGGGATACGCCAGCAGGCCCCCCAGCTCCTCGGCTTCGTCCCGCTCCATCAGGGCGAGCAGCTCCTGGCGGGTCTCGTCCGAAAGATCGGCGACCAGGTCGGCGGCGTCGTCCGGCGACATCTCCTCGAGGATGTCGGCCGCTCGCTCGGGGGCGAGACCCTCGAGGACCTCGACCTGGGTGTCCGGCTCCATCTCCTCGATCGCGTCGGCGGCTGCCTCGTCGTCGAGGGCGGCCAGGACGCCGGCCCGGTCGCGCGGGGCGAGCTGGTCGATGATCGTGGCCAGGTCCGCGGGATGCAGCTCGGTCAGGCCGGCGTGCGGGACACGCAGCTTGATCGACGCCACGCTGGTCTCGACCGGATCCACGTCCTCCCAGTCGATGTAACGCTCGGGCGTCGGCAGGTTCAGGTTGCGGGCCAGGATCCGGTAGGCGCCCTCGATCCCGAGCCGGCGCAGCAGGCCGGCCGCCCCAACGTCAACCGCCACGAGGTGCAGCTTGCCGTCGACGTCGTCGAGGCGCAGGTCGTTGACCCGGACCACCTTCCGTCCATCGATGTCGACAATCTGCTTGTCCAGGAGATCCTCGCGAAGCAGGAACTCGTCGTCCCGCTGCTGGAACTTGGTGATGTCGATGGTGGGTGTGGAAAGCCGGGCGCCCGACGCGTCGAATCGGGCGACATGCGACCAGGGCACGAAGATCCGGCGTCGATCGGTCGCGACGACGAGGCCGGTGACGGCCGGATAGCGATCGCCGAGCGCGACGATCAGATCGTCGACCTTGCCGAGGGGCTCGCCGGCAGCGTCGAGCACCGGTCGACCGATGGCCTGGCTCAGATACAGCATGGATGCCACCTCACGAGCGGGACCGTCCCGCCGCGGTGGCGCGACCCAAGCTCGGGTCGCGGTCAGCCGTCAGGAGGCGGGACGGACGGAGGACCTCATGATCGCGGCGCGCCTGGCGCCGCAGCGACTGGGACCGTCGTCCACGGGGGGTGCTGACCTCGCGATGCGAAGCTGAACGGCCGGGTCCGTAGGGGACCACGACGCGGCGGAGTGTAGCCCCGGGCCCGTTCCACGGTCAACGATGGGACTTTCTTCCTATGGGCACCCCTGACCGATGGCGGTGACCTGCGGAGGCCCGCGAATGCGACCATCGCTTCGTGCGTGCGCTGCAGGTCGTGAGGGAGGATTCATCCGAGGCGGAGCCGGCCGCGGCTCGCACCGTAACCCTCGACGCCACCGCCCGGGGCGAGCCCAGCCTGGAGGCGGAGCTGGCCGGGCGCCTCGATGCGGTCCTGGGAATCACCCGACGATTGGCCGCGTCGCACGACCGCGAGGAATTGTTCCGGATGATCGTCGACGAGACGAACCGGACGCTTCGCGCGGACACCACGACGATCCGTATCGTGTCCGGCGAGAGCCTCGAAGTCACCGCCTGGACGGGCATGTCCGACGAGATCGCCCGGCGCTTGCCGGTCTTTCGAGGTGACGAGGGCTGGCCGGGCGAGGTCATCCGGACCGGGCGAGTCCTGGCCTGGCCGGACGTTCGCTTGGTCCAGGGGCGTGGCTTCGAGCTGTACGCGGGGCTCTACGACCTCGTTGGCCTGTTGATCGCGCCATTGACCCACCACGATCGGGTGATCGGCGTGCTTTCCGCGGTCACGCGCGAGCCGCGCGACTGGACGAGCGCCGACGTCGCCTTCATCAGCATGCTGGCGAACAATGCCGCGATCGCCCTGGCCAACGCCGAGCTCTTCGAGCAGACCGAGACGCGCGCGGCCCAGCTCGAGATGCTCCAGGCGGCCTCGGCGCGGATGAGCCGGGCCGGCAGTGTCGAACAGGTCGGGCGGACCGTGGTCGAGGAGACCCGCCGGATCATCGATTATCACAACGCCCGGGTCTACCTGCTCGAGCCGCCGGATCGGGTCGTCCCGATCGCCTTCGAGGGCTCCGTGGGGGCGTACGAGCGGGTGGACATGGCCCTCCTCCACACGCGCATGGGCGAAGGCTTCACCGGCTGGGTCGCGCAGCACGGTGAGCCACTCCTGGTCAACGATGCGAACGGCGACCCGCGCGGTCGGACGATCCCGGGCACTGACGACGTCGACGAATCGATGCTGGTCGTGCCGCTGCGCTACGACGGCGCGACGATCGGCGTGATCACCCTCTCCAAGCTGGGTCTCAACGCCTTCGGTTCCGAGGATCTGCGACTGCTGACAATCCTCGCCGATCAGGCGGCCACGGCCGTTGAATCGGCGCGGTTGCTCAGCCGGACCCAGGATCTGGCCCAGGAGCTGCGCCGCCTCCTGGACATGAGCGCCGACCTTTCGGCCAGCCTCGACCCGCGCCAGGTCGCGGACCTGATCGCCAGCCACCTGGCGCGGGCGATGGGCGTCGACGAATGTGCGATCAGCTACTGGGACCGAGCGGCCGGCCGGATTGAGTCGCTCGGCTATTACCCATCGCTTTCCTTCGCGGAGATGGAGCCGTACTTCGAGGTCGCCGGGTACCCCACCACGACGCGGGTCCTGGAGCGGCAGGAGACCGTCTTGATCGACACCGAGGACCCCGCTGCGGATCCGGCCGAGGTGGCCCTGCTCCGTCCTGAGGGTCACAGGGCGTTGGCGATGCTGCCGCTGGTGGCAAAGGGCCAGTCGATCGGTCTCGTGGAGCTCTTCTCGGTCGCCCCCATCGCCTGGAGCGCCGAGCTCCTGGGGCTCGTCCGGACGATGGCCAACGAAGCGGCAATGGCGCTGGAGAATGCGAGGCTCTACGAGGACGCCCGGAAGCTGGCCGACCGGGACCCGCTCACGGGATTCTTCAACCACCGGTACCTGCACGAGCGCCTCGGGGAGGAGGTCGTCCGAACCCAGCGGGCGCGCCGGCCGCTGAGCGTTCTGATGCTCGACGTCGACGACTTCAAGCTGGTCAACGACACCTTTGGCCACCTGTTTGGTGACCGCGTCCTGACCTGGACGTCTGAGCTCATCCGCTCCACGCTCCGCGGGTCTGACATCCCGGCCCGCTACGGCGGCGACGAGTTCGCGATCATCCTGCCCGAGACCGATGCCGTCGAAGCGCGCAGCGCCGCCGAGCGGATCCTCGACGCCTTCCGCAAGAACGCCTTCGTCGGCGAGCAGCGTGGGCCCGTCCCGATCGGTGCCTCGATCGGCGTGGCCACCTACCCGAGCGATGGGCGGACCGCGACAGACTTGATCGAGGCCGCGGATCGAGCGCTCTATCGGGTCAAGCGAGACGGCGGCCATGATGCCTCGTGGGCGGAGGGCGACCCGCCCTGACCCGCCGACCTGCGGACGACCAGGCGGCCTGACGCCTGGATCCCGACGATGCGCCATCGCATCATTTCATCGATAGCCGCGCTCACCACTCCCTCAATCCCTGCGGACCTTGAGGGTGGCGACGCATAGCTGTACCCGATTTGATCCCGACAGGCATCAACCGGCGGCATGCGCTACCGAGATGACCGAGGGTACGAAAGTACCAGTGGACGTCCCTGCCTTGGGCCGCCATCCTGATATCCCGAAGTGATTGATCCCCCCAGCCCGCCGGTTGCACCGCCGGAGGCGCCCGACCGCCGAATCCGGCAGTCATGGGGGGTCTTCGCCGGTTCCTTCGTCGTTCTCGGTGGCATCGTCGTCATCCGGATCGCCACCTCGACGGCGCAGCCGATCGATTGGGTGATCGTCGCCCTGCTCATCGTTGCGGGATCCGCCGCCATCCTCCATCGCGGGGCGGTCTCGGCGCTCGAAGCGGCGCGCCGCGCGGAGGCGGAATCGTTCACTCGCATCCTCTCCGGGCTGTCACGCTCGATCTCGCCGGATGCGATCCTGGGCGCCATCGTCGACGAGCTGGCGCGGGCAACCGACGCCGACCATATCGTCGTCGCTCGCCGCCGTCCGGATGCCCGCGTCCTCGACGCGACGCTCGTCAGCGCTCGACCGGGCGTCCCCGACTCGACCACGCTCCTGCCGATCGCGGATCTCGAGGACCCCGTCTTCGAGGTCAGCCCGATCGTCGAACGCGACCCGGTCGGGGTCCCGGTGATGGCCGACGTGGGCCAGCCGGTGATGGCCGA
>CAYLSK010000208.1:0-4251 GCA_964385975.1 uncultured Anaerolineaceae bacterium
ATCGCCCGGTCGCAGCTTCTTGTAGACCTCGATCAAGGCCTCCGCCTGGGTCCGCGTGAGGTCCTTGTCCAGGGTCGCCGCGACGTAGGGGTGCTCCGGGTCGACGTCGACGCCCGTGAACAGGGCCGAGATCTCGTCGTTCTGCTCGTAGCCCACGGCGCGCAACAGGGTGGTGGCGGCAAGCTTGCGCTTGCGGTCAACCTTGACCCACATCTGGTCCTTGTTGTTCGTCTCGAACTCGAGCCAGGCGCCGCGGTTCGGGATGACCTTGGCGCTGAACAGCATCCGACCCGACGCCGGGTCCTCGGTCTCGCTGTAGTAGACGCCTGGCGAGCGGACGAGCTGGCTGACCACTACCCGTTCGGCGCCGTTGATCACGAAGGTGCCCTGATCGGTCATCCAGGGGTAGTCGCCCATGTAGACGCGCTGGCGCTGGATCTCGCCGGTCTCCTTGATCAGGAGCTCGACGTTGACGTAGAGCGGCTTGCTGAACGTCAGGTCCTTGGTTCGGCATTCCGCCTCGGAATACTTCGGCGCACCGAACTCGTAGTCGAGGAACTGGAGCTCCATCACCTTGCTGGTGAAATCCTTGATCGGGCTGATCTCGTCGAACAGCTCGCGCAATCCCTTGTCGACAAACCAGGCGAACGAATCAAGCTGGAGCTCGATCAGGTTGGGGATCTCAAATTTCTCGTAGCTGATGCCATCGATCTTCTTGTCGATCCGGGCGTACGAGATCCGACCCGACGGGGTTCGCGCGCGAGTCGAAGACTCAGCAGACAGCATGAAGCACCACTCCTTGACGGAGGCAGACAGGGGGAAGAGAGGCCACGCTCACAGAAGGAGTAGGATACCGCGATTCCTTCGCTTGTCAAACACCGTAGTTCGCCGAATCAATCAGGACCCGGCGGAGTCGAAGCGAACAGAACCGAGGTTTCGCCACCGGGACGGTTCAGCCCCAGGCGGCTGAGAGCACGTGAGCAAGCGCACCCTGAGGTGCGTGAGCGAACGCGCGCAGCAGCCAACGCAGGCCTGGGCAGTCCCGGTGGCGACCGACGATGTGGCCGAGTTACTTGATCTCGACCTTGGCGCCCTGCTCTTCGAGCGCTGCCTTGATCTTCTCGGCCTCGTCCTTGGTGACGCCTTCCTTGACAGCCTTCGGGGTTGCGTCGACCAGGTCCTTGGCTTCCTTTAGCCCGAGACTGGTGAGCTCACGAACGACCTTGATGACCGGGATCTTGTTGGGCCCGATCTCGGTCAGGGTCGCCGTGAATTCGGTCTGCTCCTCGACCACTGCCGGAGCTGCGCCGTCGCCTGAGGCGGCCGGGGCGGCTGCAGCGGCAACCGGAGCGGCGGCCGTCACGCCGTAGCGCTCTTCGAATCGTTTGATGAACTCGGACAGCTCGAGAACGGTCATCTTGTCGATCGCTCCGAGCAGATCGTCCTGGGTCAGGACTGCCACGTGACTACTCCTTCGTTTGGTGTCAGGTTCGGATGGATGAAGGTGAAGGGGACTACGTCCCGGAGCTTGCCTTCTGCTCGGCGACCTGCTGCAGGGCGTAGCCCAGGTTGCGCAGCGGTGCGGCGAACAGGCTGGCGAGCGAACTCATCGGTGCCTGCATCGCACCGGCCAGCTGGGCCAGAAGGACCTCTCGCGAGGGCAGGGCGGCAAGCCGCGTAACGTCCTCGGCGCCGATCGCCCGATCGCCCAGCACTCCGCCGGTGATCCGGACGACCTTGCTGTAGGGTCGGGTGGCGTCGATGACGGCCTTGGCGGTGCGCGCCTCGTCAGTCCCAAAGGCGATCGCCGTAGGACCAGTCAGCAGCGGGCCGAGCGCCGCGCCGACCGAGTCGTCGGCAGCGATCCGCAGCAGGCGGTTCTTGACGACGCGGTAGGTGACGTCCTGCTTGCGCAGGGCGCGCCGGATCTCGGCGATCTCCTTCACCTTGAGGCCGCGATACTCGGAGACGATCATCGTCCGAGCCTGGGCGAGTTCCTCGCGCAGCTCGGCGACCGTCTCGCGCTTGGCCTCCGTGGGCATGGGCCCCTCCCTTCGGGTCGGCTGATCCGACCGGCTCCTTCGGCACGCGACCGGCGTGCAACGGTGGGGACCCGATCGATGATCGGGCGGCCCCTGCGACGGCCCCTGGCGCCTTCCGAAGAAGGCTGACCCCGGCTTGCAGGGGCGCTGCCCACCCGAAGGCGGAGCGGCACCGGTCTGCCTCGGCGTGCTCGTTGTCGTCCCCGGGTCCGTCACCTCGAGGGTGCGGGCCCGGTCCGGTCCAACGGATCAAGCCCCGACCGTCGCGGACCCTCCGGGTCTGCAGCGGTCCGCAGGCGCAGGCTGTCTGCGGCGGTCCGTCGTGTTCGGCGACCATCCGCACCCACCTCCGGCGTTGGCGCCTCCGCTCGCTCGCTCACGCATCTGAGATGCGTTCGCTGCGCGTGCTCAACGCCGCCTTGGATCTGGCTACGGCTGCTCGCCGAACTATTGTGTCAGAGAACGGCCTCTCGGCCGTCACGCGCCTGGTGGCCGGCGATGGCCGGCCAGGGCTGATGGATCAGGCGACAGCTGCCGCAAGGACGCCAGGCACGTCGACCCGGATGCCCGGGCCCATCGTGCTGGCGATCGTAAGTCCCTTCAGGTATTGGCCCTTGGCGCCGGCCGGCTTCGCCCGATTGATGGCATCGACGAGGGCGGCCAGGTTGTCGAGCAGGGCGGTGGCCTCGAAGCTGCTCTTGCCGACCGGGGCGTGGATGATCCCGGCCTTGTCCACGCGGAATTCGACCCGGCCAGCCTTGACTTCCTTGACAGCTCGTTCGAGGTCGAACGTGATCGTCCCGGCCTTGGGGTTCGGCATAAGGCCGCGCCGTCCCAGGATCTTCCCGAGCTTGCCGACCATGCCCATCGAGTCGGGGGTCGCGAGCGCCACGTCGAAATCGAGCCAGCCGGCCTCGATCTTCTTGACCAGGTCGTCACCGCCAACCTCATCGGCGCCCGCCCGGAGCGCTTCCTGGGCCTTTTCGCCCTGGGCGAAGACGGCTACTCGCACGGCCTTGCCGGTCCCGTGCGGAAGCACGACGGTGCCGCGGACCATCTGGTCGGCGTGGCGAGGGTCGACGCCGAGCCGGAGATGGGCCTCGATGGAGGCATCGAATGCCACAGTGGTTGTCTTCTTGACGAGGTCGACCGCCTCGAGCGGCGGATAGACCTGAGCTCGATCGACGAGCTTGGCCGCTTCCTGGTACTTCTTGCCGTGTGCTGCCATGTCGTGATTCCTTTCGTCGGTCGGGCCAGACCCGACCTCCCCCTCTACGTCAACTCGCGGCTCGGGGTAGTGCCGCGTGAGGTTGGAACTATAGCCGCCGCTCGGGCGGATGCAGCCGAAGGCGCCCGCTAAGGAAGCGAACGAGCGCACTGCAGAGTGCGTGAGAGAGCGGCGCAGCGGGCAACGCCCGGATGCGCCGCCCCAGCGGCGGCTACCCGACGACTTCGATGCCCATGCTTCGGGCGGTCCCTTCAATCTGCCGCATCGCGGCGTCGACGTCATTGGCGTTGAGGTCGGCCATCTTGATGGCGGCGATCTCACGGACCTGGTCGCGGGTCACCCGCCCGACCTTCTCGCGCAGTGGGGTCCCGGATCCCTTGTCGACCCCGGCCGCCTTGCGCAGGAGGTCTGCCGCCGGCGGGGTCTTCAGGATGAAGGTGAACGAGCGATCCTCGAAGACCGTGATCTGAGCCGGGATGACCTGGCCGGCCTTGTCCGCGGTTCGCTCGTTGTACGACTTGGTGAACTCGACGATGTTGATGCCGTGCGGGCCGAGGGCCGTGCCGACTGGCGGGGCCGGGGTGGCCTTGCCAGCCGGCAGCTGGAGGGTCAGGACGATGCGGATCTTCTCGACCTGCAGGAAGTCGAGCTCGACCGGTGTCTCGCGGCCGAAGATGCTCACCAGGACCTTGACCTTGTTGCGCTCGGGGTTGACCTCGTCAACCGTGCCGATGAATTCGGCGAACGGCCCGTCGGTGACCCTGACGCTCTGGCCCTTGGTGAAGGCGACGCGATATTTGGGCGTTTCGACGCCCATGTGTCGCAGGATCTGCTTGACCTCGTTCTCGTCGAGCGGGATGGGCTCGCTGCGGACGCCAGGGATGTTCGCCCCGCCAACGAAGCTGGTGACGCCAGGCGTGTTCCGGACCACGAACCAGCTGTCCGGGTCCAGGATCATCTCGACCAGGACGTAGCCCGGGT